>NZ_JAPEMM010000001.1:5884407-6245877 GCF_026342735.1 Streptomyces sp. NBC_00193 | reverse complement strand
GGGCCGGTGCCGCCGGAGCGGGCCGTCGCCCGGCGGGCGGAGCTGGGCGAGGCCGCGGCGGTGGCGCTGAGTGCGGTGAGCGACGCCGAGGCGGTACGGGACTTCGTGGGCCCGGAGCACGCGGTGTTCGCCCGGCTGGCGCGCGAGGTCAAGGCCTGGGCCCGGTCCCGGGGTCTGGACTCGGCGCCCTTCGGCGGCCTGCCGGGACTCGCCTGGTCGGTGCTGGCCGCCCACACGGTCCGCTCCGCCCCCGACCTCTCCCCCGGGCCCCTGCTCCGCACCTTCTTCGCCACCTGGGCCGCCTGGGACTGGCGCACCCCGCTGTCCCTGGACCTGCCGCAGGCCGCGCCGGCCGCGCCGACAGCCCAGGGCGCAGCCGCGTACGCAGGAGCCGAGTGCGGAGGACCCGAGTCCGCAGCCACCTGCGCGGCCGGGGACCCGGTCACCGTGCTGACCCCCTCCGCCCCGATCCGTAGCTGCACCGGCCAAGTCACCTCAGGAATGGCCGAGTTGCTCACGCGGGAACTGTTCGCCACATGGGAGGCGCTGGAGGAGAGCCCCGCGGCACGGCTCGCCGACGCCGTCGCCGTCGCCACGCCCCCGCACCGCCGGCACGCCGCCTGGGCCGTGGTCACCGTGACGGGCTCCCGGTCCCGCGACTTCGAGGACAACCTGGGCCGCACCCGCGGCCGGCTGCGCGCCCTGCTCGGCGCCCTGACGGAGGCCGGGTGCGCGGACGCCCACGCCTGGCCCCGGCCCTTCGAGCGGACCCCGACCCTGGCCCGCTTCGCGATCGGGCTCGGCCACACGCCTCCGGACGCGAGCACCCTGGCGGCCCTGGCCGCACCCTGGTCGGCGACGCTCCCCGGCACCGAGGTGACCTGGGCGGACTGCGGCACCGTCCCCGACCTTCCCTGACGACAAGTAGCGAACGCAGGACGGCACCGGGCGGACCATGGGCGCCCACTCTCCGAACGCGGCGAGGACTCCCGACCAGAGCTCCGCCCCGCTGTAGCGGGCACGGCGGGACGGAGCGGTCAGAGCCTCAGTAGAGTTGTGCAAAGTTTTTTCGTCAATACTTTTCACAAGGATTGAAGAAACTCCAAGTTCACAGGCCTGATGCGTGTTTGACACGTCATTGGATCTTCAGTTCATGAACGCTCAAACCCTTGACGGCCCCGGCGCCGGGCAGTTCACTCACGCTTCGATCCCCCCGGATCCACAACGTCAGGAGTAGCCCCGCATGCCCCTCCTCTCCGCCCACCCTCCCCACCCGGCGCGCCGCGTCCCGCGACCGTCCCGGCTGACCGTGGCCTCCCTCGCGGCCGCCCTGGTCGCGGCCCTCCTCGCGCTCCTGCCGAGCACCGCGGCGACCGCCGCGCCCACGCTGCTCTCCCAGGGCAAGCCCGCCACCGCCTCCTCCTCCGAGGGCGCCGGCACCCCCGCCTCCGCGGCCGTGGACGGCAACAACGGGACCCGCTGGTCGAGCCAGTTCGCCGATCCGCAGTGGATACAGGTCGACCTCGGCGCGGCCGCCCAGCTGAGCCAGGTCGTCCTGCGCTGGGAGACCGCCGCCGCGAAGGCGTACCGCGTCGAGCTGTCCACGGACGGCGCGAACTGGTCCACGGCCTACTCCACGGCCACCGGCACGGGCGGCGTGCAGACCCACGACATCACCGGCACCGCCCGCTACGTCCGCGTGTACGGCACCCAGCGGACCACCGGATACGGGTACTCCCTCTGGGAGTTCCAGGTCTACGGCACCGGGGGCACCGGCCCGCAGCTGCCCGGCGGCGGCGACCTCGGCCCCAACGTGATCGTCTTCGACCCGTCCACGCCGAACATCCAGGCCAAGCTGGACGAGGTGTTCGCCCAGCAGGAGTCGGCGCAGTTCGGCTCCGGGCGCTACCAGTTCCTCTTCAAGCCGGGTACCTACAACGGGCTCAACGCCCAGATCGGCTTCTACACCTCGATCTCCGGCCTCGGGCTGAGCCCGGACGACACCACGATCAACGGCGACGTGACCGTGGACGCGGGCTGGTTCGGCGGCAACGCCACGCAGAACTTCTGGCGTTCGGCCGAGAACCTCGCGCTCAACCCGGTCAACGGAACCGACCGCTGGGCCGTCTCCCAGGCCGCGCCGTTCCGCCGGATGCACGTCAAGGGCGGCCTCAACCTCGCCCCGTCCGGCTACGGCTGGTCCTCCGGCGGCTTCATCGCCGACTCGAAGATCGACGGCCAGGTCGGCAACTACTCGCAGCAGCAGTGGTACACCCGTGACAGCTCCATCGGCGGCTGGTCCAACGGCGTCTGGAACCAGGTCTTCTCCGGCACCGTGGGCGCACCCGCGCAGAGCTTCCCGGAGCCGCGCTACACCACCCTCGACACCACCCCGGTCTCCCGCGAGAAGCCGTTCCTCTACCTGGACGGTTCCGAGTACAAGGTGTTCGTCCCCGCCAAGCGCACCAACGCCCGCGGCACTTCCTGGGGCAACGGAGCCCCGCAGGGCTCCTCGATCCCGCTGAGCCAGTTCTACGTGGTCAAGCCCGGCACCAGCGCCGCGACGATGAACCAGGCGCTGGCCCAGGGCCTGCACCTGCTCTTCACCCCGGGCGTCTACCACGTCAACCAGACCATCCAGGTCAACCGTGCGGACACGGTCGTCCTCGGCCTCGGCCTCGCCACCATCATCCCGGACAACGGGGTGACGGCGCTGAAGGTCGGCGACGTCGACGGGGTCAAGCTCGCCGGCTTCCTGGTCGACGCGGGCCAGGTCAACTCGCCCACCCTGCTGGAGGTCGGCCCGGCCGGCACCACCACGGACCACGCGGCGAACCCGACCACCGTCCAGGACGTGTTCATCCGCGTCGGCGGCGCGGGCGCGGGCAAGGCCACGGTCGGCATGGTGATCAACAACCATGACACGATCGTCGACCACACCTGGATCTGGCGCGCCGACCACGGCGACGGGGTGGGCTGGGAGACCAACCGCTCCGACTACGGGTTCCGCGTCAACGGTGACGACGTGCTGGCCACCGGCCTGTTCGTCGAGCACTTCAACAAGTACGACGTGGAGTGGAACGGCGAGCGCGGCCGCACGATCTTCTTCCAGAACGAGAAGGCGTACGACGCCCCCAACCAGGCCGCGATCCAGAACGGTTCGGTCAAGGGATACGCCGCCTACAAGGTCGCCGACTCGGTCAACACCCACGAGGGCTGGGGCCTGGGCAGCTACTGCTATTACAACGTCGACCCGACGATCCGTCAGGACCACGGCTTCCAGGTGCCGGTGAAGCCCGGCGTGAAGTTCCACGACATCCTCGTGGTCTCGCTCGGCGGCAACGGCCAGTACGAGCACGTCATCAACAACACGGGCGCGCCGACCTCGGGCACCTCGACCACCCCCTCCACCGTCGTCTCTTTCCCCTGATCACCCCCTGACGCCCGGTTCGCGGGGCGGCCACCGGCCGCCCCGCGTTTTCCGGGGCAAGTGAGAGAGCGCTCTCCCACCCGTGCGCCCTCCCCCTCCCCCCTCCAGAAGGAGCTGAACGATGCATCTCCGACCGCGGACCCTGTCCGCCCTCCTGGCCTCGGCGGCCATCGCCGTGACCGCGGCCGCCGGACTCGGCGCCACCACGCTCACCGCACAGGCCTCGCCCGACTCCGGCGCCGTCCACATGAACATGGACCACTCCGCCGTGGCGGCGGCCGCCGGGGGCGACGACCCCGACGGCGACGGCTACATCCCGGCCGTTCCGCAGGTCACCGGCGTGACCCCGTCCTGGAACAACCCGCCGGACCGCTACTTCCACGAGTTCCAGGCCAACTGCTCGGTCACCAAGACCGCGCCCGACGACCCGATCGTGTACGCGGGCCGGCCCGGCGCCTCGCACGACCACACCTTCATGGGCAACACCGGCACGGACGGCAACAGCACCACCGCCTCCCTGAGCGCCGGCAGTACGGCCTGCACCGCGCTCGGCGACCTGTCCGGCTACTGGATGCCGACGCTCCTCAACGGCAGCCAGAAGGTCCTGCCCACCGGCCCCCAGGTCATCTACTACAAGACCGGAGTCACCGACTACACGAGCGTGCGCCCCTTCCCCAAGGGACTGCGCTTCCTCGTCGGAAGCCCGACCCAGACCGCGGCGGAGTTCCGCGCGCACAAGGGCTGGGTCGAGGGCTGGGAGTGCGGTGACAGCTTCAAGAACACCGAGTTCCCGGCCAACTGCCCGGCCGGTTCCCAGCTCAACATCCGGATGCAGTCGCCCAGTTGCTGGAACGGCAAGAACCTCGACGTCCCGGACCACAAGGCGCACATGGCCTACCCGGTCACCAAGCCGGGCAGCAACGACAACGTCTGCCCCGCCTCCCACCCGGTCGCGGTCCCGATGGTCGAGTTCAAGATGGCCTTCCCGGTCAGCGGGGACATGTCCCAGGTCAGGCTGTCCAGCGGGTCCGGCCACTCCTTCCACTACGACTTCTTCAACGCCTGGGACGAGCGCACCCTGAAGGCCATGGTCGACCACTGCATCAAGGGTGGCCTGCAGTGCAACAACCGCGGCTACGACCAGTTCCACCCGGAGGCCGGCACCGTGCTCGGCCCCGACGGCCGTCTCCCGTAGGCGCCCGTAGGCACCCGCACACCCCGCGCGCCGCCCGGACCCGAACCGGGCGGCGCGCGGTCGTGCGCCCGCAGGCCCCCACCGGGGTCAGACCTCCAGGACGATCTTCCCGGCGGTGTGTCCCTCCCGGCTGAGGTCGAAGGCGGCCGCCAGTTCCGCGAGCGGGAAGGTCTCCGCGACGGTGACGGTGAGCTGCCCGGCGTCGGCCAGCCGGCCCAGCTCGGCGAGGTCGGCGCCGACGGGCCGTACCCACATCCACTGGCCGCCGGCGCCGAGCACGGTGTGGTCGGCGATGGAGGCGTGCCGGCCGCCTTCGGCCAGTACGGCCAGGGTGGTGTCGAGGACTCCCCCGACGAAGTCGGCGACGACGGTGACCCCGTCGGGCGCGAGGGCGCGGACCCGCTCCGCGAGGCCGTCGCCGTACTCGACGGGTTCGCAGCCCAGCTCGCGCAGCCGGTCGTGGTTGCGCGCGGAGGCGGTGCCGATGACGCGCGCCCCGAGCGCCCGGGCGATCTGCACGCCCAGGGAGCCGACGCCGCCCGCGGCCCCGTGCACCAGGACGGTGTCCTCCTTGCCGGTGTCCAGGCGCGTCAGCAACTGGTACGCGGTGAGGCCGGCCAGCGGCAGCCCCGCGGCCTGCTGCCAGGTCAGGGAGGCGGGCTTGGGCGCGAGGGCCCGTACGGGCACGGTGACGAACTCGGCGAAGGTGCCGCCGTGGACGTAGTCCTTGCGGGCGTAGGCGACGACCTCGTCGCCGGTGGTGAACTCGGGGGTGTCGATGCCCACGTACTCGACCGTCCCGGCCACGTCCCAGCCGGGGACGACGGGGTACACGACGTCCATCAGGCCGTCGAGACCGCCCGCCATGATCTTCCAGTCGACGGGGTTGACGGAGGCGCACCTGACCCGGACGAGGACCTCGCCGGGTCCGACCTTGGGTACCGGGATACGGGTCTCGGAGAGCACCTCCACTCCGCCGTACGTGTCGTACGTCATCGCCCGCATGGTGCCCTCTTGGTCCTCGGACATACCTCTCGCCTCTCCGTGAGCCGTTCACCTGCCCCCGCCCCCCATCCCACCACGAAGAGCCGCGCCCGCCCCGGGAGGAAGGCCGGGCGCGGCGCGGCGGAGCGGCTGCGGGGGTGGCGAGGGCTTGCGGCCCGGCCCCTTTCGACGGTTCGACGGAGCCGATTAATTCAGGGCGTGAAGTAAGTGGCGGTGATGGATCGCGCCCGGGGGTCCCGCACGGTATGTTGCGATCGATGTCAGGGGCGGAAGGAGTCACATGACGACGGGGCGCAGTGGACGTACGGTGCGGGACCTGCGAACGGGCAACCGCAGCGCCGTGCTGCAGCAGTTGTACTTCGGAGGCCCGCTGAGCCGGCAGGAACTGGGGCCCGCGACCGGGCTGAGCTCGGGATCCGTCAGCAACGTGGTCGGCGAACTCGTCGCGGACGGACTGCTGGAGGAGGCCGGCATCGTCGACTCGGACGGCGGCCGCCCGCGTACGCTGCTGCGCGTGGCGCCCGGCAGCGCGCACATGATCGGCATCGATGTCGGCGAAACCCGGGTCAGGGTCGAGCTGTTCGACCTCACCCTCACCGAACTGGCGCGCACCGAGCTCCCGTTGCAGCCGCGCGGCTGCTACGACGTCGGCCCGATCGTCGACCACATCCGGAGCGGGATCGCCACCGTCCTGGAGCGGGCCGAGGTCGGGCCGGACCGGCTCCTGGGGGTCGGCATCGGCGTACCCGGCATCGTCGACCGCGACGCGCCGGGCGGAACCGTCGTCCACGGGCAGACCATCGGCTGGGACGCCGTCCCGCTGGAGGCGCTGCTGCGCGCGACGGGAGCCGTGCCACCCGAGGTCCCGTACATCATCGACAACGGGGCGCGCACGCTCGGCCAGGCGGAGATGTGGTTCGGCGCGGGGCGCGGAGCCCGGGACGCGGTGGTCGTGCTCTTCGGCTCCGGCGTCGGAGCGAGCCTCATCACCGACGGCTCCCCGGACGGCCCCACCCCCGGGGGCGCACCCCTGGAGTGGGGCCACCTCACGGTGCAGGTCCGCGGGCGGCGCTGCCGCTGCGGGGCGCTGGGGTGCCTGGAGGCGTACACCGGGGCGGAGTCGCTCCTTGCGCGATGGGCCGAGCGGGGCGGCGGCGGGGACGCGGCCGCCGGGGACGCCGTCGGCGGGGATGCCGGCGTCGGGGATGCCGGCGTCGGGGATGCCGGCGTCGGGGACGAGGAGGACGCCCTGGCCGCACTGCTGGCGGCGGCCGGCGGCGGGGACAAGGTCGCACTGGACCTCCTCGGCGAGACCGCGGAGTACCTGGGCGCGGGCCTGTCGGACGTGATCAACCTCTTCCAGCCGGAGCGGATCCTGATCGGCGGCTGGGCGGGCCTGATGCTGGGCCCGCACATCCTCCCGGCGGTACGGGAACACGCGATGCGCTACTCGCTGCGCCATCCGGCCGCCCGGGTCACGATCGACATGGGCTCGCTGGGCCCGGACGCCGTCACGGTGGGCGCGGCCACCCTCCCGCTGGCGGCCTTCTTCGCCGCGGGCGGCCGGCGCACACCGCCGGAGCCCACGGCGGAGGCTCCGGGCTGGCAGACCTCGCTCCAGACCCGCGGCGGCGCGACGACGGCCGGGGGCTAGCGGGAGCGGGGCGGCTGATGCCGGACCGCTCGGCGCGGCTCCCCACCGCTACGCTGACGACCCACCCGGCCGAGGAACGGAGCGCCCCATGATCCTCCCGAAGATCCGGGACCCCCGCTTCGTGACGATCCGCCGGGGCGGGACGCTCACCGACCCGGATCACCACCTCCTCGCCCTGTGGGCGGCGTCCTGCGCGGAGCACGTCCTCGACCTGTTCGAGTCGGTTCGACCCGAGGACCCGCGGCCGCGTCAGGCGATCGAGCACGCCCGCGCGTGGGTGCGCGGCGAGGTCACGATGACCCGGTCACGTGCGGCGGGCGGCCACGCGATGGGCGCGGCCAGGGACCTGCGCGGGGCGGCCCGCCACGCGGCGTACGCCGCGGGCCAGGCCGGAGCCGTCGCCCACGTGGCCGCGCACGAGCTCGGCGCGGCCGCCTATGCGATCAAGGCTGCACGTGCCGCAGCGCCGGAAGCCGATGCCGAGGCGGCGGGACGGCGGGAGTGCCGGTGGCAGCGCGACCAGCTACCGGAGGCGATCCGCGCCCTCGTCCTCGACGACCAGCGCCTCCGCAACGACATCTGCTGGTCGGCCTTCGACTGCTGAACACGCCCCTCCGGGCCGCGCGGCCCTGATGTCCCGGGCAGTACCTAGCCGTTGGGCCGCAACAGCACGCGGTCGCGGCCCACGTCGAAGCCGATGAGCGGGCGGCTGCGCTCCTCGGCACCCTCGGAAACCAGCACCGCCGACCTGCGCAGCCTGCGCCCGAGCGCACCGAGGAACCCGCTCAGCACGTCCACGCGTTCCTGTCCCTGGAGCTGGCAGATGTCCACGTCGAAGTCGACCTCGGCCGCGGAGAGCGCGCAGAAGATCACCAGCACGTCCGGGTGCGGCCAGACCCGCAGCCTCGCCCGGTCGGTGCCGACGGGCCGGTCGAAGAGGGCCTCTACCGGGGGCAGCGGAAGCGGTTCTCCTTCGGTCACGGAGTACTCACAGCGCCAGCCGTTCTCGGCGACGAGGTCCAGGACTGCCTGCCAGTCCTCGGGACCGGTCCCTTCGACCCATCCCTCGATGATGCAGCTCCCCTCCTGCCCGAAGAGGCTGTTCACTTCGTCCCACGGCAGCTCGACCATGGGGGCATGATCGCCCGGTCCGCGCCCGTGCCGCACCCGATTTCCCGCCCGCCGACTGCGGTGCGTGGACCGCGGACGGACCGCGGACGGGCAGCGCTCACGCCGAGTCGCGGACCACCAGCTCCGGGTCGAAGAGCACCGCCGCCGGGTCCGCCGGGGCCGTGCCGGCCACCCGGTCCAGGAGGAGGCGGACCATGTCCGCCGCCATCTCCTCCACCGGCTGGCGGACCGTCGTCAGGCGGGGCCTGGCCGCCACCGCCGCGCCGGAGTCGTCGAAGCCGACCACCGCCACGTCCTCCGGGATCCGGCGGCCGTGTTCGCGCAGCACCAGGCAGGCGCCCTGGGCCATCAGGTCGTTCGCCGCGAACACCCCGTCCAGGTCGGGGTGTTCGGCCAGGAGCGCGCGCATCGCCTGCTCGCCGCCGTCCAGCGTGAAGTCCGCCTCGGCCACCCGTACCGCCGTTCCCGCCAGCTCCTCCCGGAAGCCCGCCACCCGGTCCCGGCTCGCCGGGACGTCCGCCGGGCCGCCGATCGCGGCCAGCCGCCGGCAGCCCCGGGCGAGGAGGTGCCGCGCGGCCAGCGCGCCGCCCTCGCGGTGGCGCAGGTCGACCCAGTCCAGCGGAACCCCGGGCGCCGGGCGGGCGAAGAGCACCGCGGGCAGGCCGGCGCGCGCGAGCATCCCGGGCAGCGGGTCACGGCCGTCGGTGGTGACGAGCAGCGCTCCGTCCGCACCGCCCTGGGTGAGGTACGCGACCACCTGCGCGCGGTCCGCCTCCCCGTCGGCGAACAGCAGCACCGGGTGCACTCCGCGCGGGCGCAGGGCCCGTACGACCCCGCTCACCACCCGGCCGAAGAAGGGGTCCTGGAACACCCGGCCGGTGTCCGCTCCCGCGCCCGAGACCACCAGCGCCACCGCACCCGAGCGCCGGGTCACCAGCGAGCGGGCCGCGCGGTTCGGTACGTACCCGGTCGCTGCGACGGCCCGCTGGACCGCCTGCTGGATGGCGGGGTCCACGTTCCGGACCCCGTTCACCACGCGGGACACGGTGGCCCGGGACACCCCGGCAGCCCGCGCCACGTCCTCCAGGGTCGGGGCCGTACCGGTGCCCGCACCCGTGCCGGTTCCGGTGGCGGCCGTGCTCACTGCGTCCATGTCGGCACTGTAGCCGCCCGCCCTCAGCACCTGATCGTCCCCCGGAGCGGGCCGGGGACTCAGGCGGTGCGGCGGACGTGGATCGGGTGGGCCGCCTGGAAGGTCAGGCGGCCGTCCGCTCCGTCCGCGATCCGGGCGAGCAGTGAGTCGAGTTCGAGGTAGGCCTCCCAGCGCTCGGTTCCGGGCGGGGAGGCCCGTACCAGGTGGTCGATGAGCAGGTCCTCCAGGCCGGTGACCCGCTTGCCCTTCCACACCTTGTCGGCAGTGCTGACCAGCAGCTCCTCGAGGCTCACCGCGGGGTCCTCCCAGGCGCCGTGGGTAGCGGCGAAGCGGGCCCGTTCCGGGGTGAAGCCGTGCGCGAGGAGAAGCTCCCGTCCTGCCGGCTCGTGCGCCGAACCGGGGCCTTCGAGTTCGGCGGTGTCGGGGCGTCGAGCGCTCGGGCGAGCGGGGCGGATTCGGGCATCCGACCAGACTGGCCCGGGGTCGATCCCGGCCGCCTGCGACCACCCCCGCCTCACTCGTACTCCGTGCCCCCCTTGCGCGTCAGGTACGCCGGGCTGACCGCCTTCGCTATGGCCCGGCCTCCGAGCAGGGCGCTGTAGCGTTCCGTCGCCGGGCGGATGACGACACCCTCGCGCAGGTGGACGGCCCGGCCGGACACGGTCTCCCGGCCGCTCGCCCACTCCAGGACCTTGTCGAGTTCGTACGATCCTTGGAACAGGCGGGGCACCAGAGGGAGTTCGGACTCCTCGAGGACCTCCGCCGGGTCCAGCCAGCACACCTGGCCGTCGATCTCTGCCGAGACGTCGAAGACGGCGTACCCGGGCGGCGCGTCGACCGTGCTTCGTACGTGGGTTCCGTACGCCAGGTCCTGGACACCCTTGCCGTACACCTCGCCGAAGATCCCGACCCGGGTCGCCCCGAGCCGTTCCGCCAGCCGGGCCGCGGCCTCGGCCACTCCGTGGCCGCGTACGGCCCGCCAGTAGAGGTTGCGCTCGTCCTCACGGAGGGCCAGACCCCGGGATCCGAAGCCCTTCGACGAGACCAGGACGCGGCCGTCCTCTGCGAGATAGGTCAACAGGCAGGCGGTGCCGTGCAGTTTCTCCGTGAGGACGACCGGCTCCCCGGGCTCGAAGATGTCCGGGTAGCGCTGGAGGTTCTCGATGTCCACCCACGGGAGCAGCTCGGGGGCTGCCTCCACGTCGCCGCTCATGGTCGTCGGGACGGGCGGGACCCACTTGACGACGCCGAGCAGCCCGGCGAAGTCCGTGCCCTCCTCGGCCGCCCGTGCGAGGTCCACGCCGTCCAGGGCGCGCGGCAGGCAGACGAGCCCCTGGGAGAGTTCGCCGCGCAGCCGAACGGCCTTGACGCGGTCGGCGGTGGAGCCGGCCAGGCGGCCGGTCAGTCCGAGTTCCTCGATCAACTCGGTCGGCAGGACGGACTGTTCCGGGATGTACAGCGCGAAGTCTCCGGTCCGATAGGCACCTTTGGCCACGACCGCCCGGTAGAGGCCGACTTGCGCCAGTTCCAGCGCGTCGGCGTTCGGGTGCGGATGGACTACGAGCTCCTCGGCGGTGACCCGCAGGGTCGACATGACATTGCTCCTCGGTAGGACGGAATCGGACGGAGCCGCCGCGGGAACTCCGGCAGGAGCACCGGCGGACGCTCCGGTCGAGGCCCCGGCAGGGGCTCCGACAGCACTCTGCGGTACGCCATTTCCGCTGGTCCACCACATATCCCGGTGTTAGCCTGCGGCGATCCCAGGTGTGGGCACGACACGGGGTAACGCGTCACACAGGAGGCTCATATGTCACGTCGTCCGGTCACCATCGTCACCGGGGGCAGTCGCGGAATCGGCGCCGCCACGTGTGTCCGGCTCGCCGCCGACGGGCACGATCTCGTCCTCGGCTACCTCCACGACGATGCCGCCGCCAAGGCCACGGCCGATCGGGTGCGGGCGGCCGGCGCCCGGTGTGTGACCGTGCGCGGCGACACCTCCGAGGAGTGCGGCGTGGAGCGGCTCTTCGACATCGCCGGAGCCGAGTTCGGTGCCGTGACCGGGCTGGTCAACAACGCCGGAGTGACCGGCACTCCGGGCCGGCTCGCCGACATCCGGACCGAGGACCTGCGCCGCGTGCTCGACGTGAACCTCCTCGGGTACCTGCTCTGCTGCCGCCGGGCCGCCCGGGACATGGCCGAGTCGGGCGGCGGAGCGATCGTCAACGTCTCCTCCGCGGCCGCCACCCTGGGCAGTCCCGGCCGCTACGTCCACTACGCCGCGACGAAGGCCGCCACCGACACCCTGACCCTGGGCCTCTCCAAGGAGCTGGGCCCGGACGGGATCCGGGTCAACGCCGTGGCCCCCGGCATCATCGACACCGACATGCACGCCGCCATGGGCGACCCCGACCGCCCGGCGCTCGCGGCCGCCGAGATCCCGCTCGGGCGGGCCGGCCAGCCTGTGGAGGTCGCCGCGGCCATCGCCTGGCTGCTGTCCGCGGACGCCGCGTACACGACCGGTACGATCCTGCGCGTCGCCGGCGGGCGCTGACGGGCCGAGCGGCGAGCAGCTAACCCTAGGCGCGGGGAAGCCAGTCGGCGGTGTCCACCACTTCGCGCGCGATGTCGACCACGGCCCGTCCGTCGGTCGCCACGCGCACGGTGTCCGGAGGCGTCCGCTCATCCAGGACCCGCGCCTTGCGGGCGCTGCTCGCCAGCTCGTGCTCCAGCTCCGAGCCCAGCTCCCGAGCGGTCAGCCACTCGCGCACGGTGGCGTCGGAGGCGGTGAGCACGACCCGCACGATCCTGACGTCCGCCCCCATGGCCCGCTGGAACATGCCCTCGTTCTCGGCCAGAACGCTCACGGTGTGCGTGTAGATCAGGCGGCGGTACCCGAGCTCCGCGTAGTTCGACCAGAGCGCCGTCAGATTGCGCTCGGCTATCTTCCTGCGGCCGGGGTCTCCCTCCGGAGCCGGATGGGCCTGCCCCATGAAATCGCCTTCGATGACGCAGTGGGCGACCATCGCGGCACGCAGACGCGCCGAAACCTCCCACCCCACGGTCGTCTTGCCGACGCCCGCCCGCCCTCCGATGAGCAACACCTCTGCTTGTTTGACCATGACCGCACCCTGCCACCGAGGACTCGAAGCGCGCGAACGCGCCGTGGTCAGCCTTCGATTCCGAAGGCCGCGCGGGTTGCCGGACCGTAGACGCCCAGCGGGTCGCCCTTGATGCTCCTGTTCTGCTGGAGCTGGGTGACGCCGCGCCGGGTCTGCTCGTCGTAGACGCCGGTGAGGGAGACGTACGTGAACCCCTGCGCGTGGAGCCGTTCCTGCAGGGCGCGCACCTCGGCCCCGCGGTCCCCCGGGCCCAGGGTTCCGCCGCCGGGGGTCGGGCGGGTACCCGTCGGGCCGGTGGGCTTCGGGTCCCGGCTCGTGCTCGGCGACGGACCGGAAGAGGGCCGTCCCGTGGCCGGCGGAGCCGTCGCGGACGGGGCTACGGACGCGGGCGGGCTCAGGGACTCCCCGGCCGGCGCGGTCTCCTCGCCCGCCCCCGGGCTGCGCGCGGGGAGGACCGGCACGGACAGGTTCGGCGGGACCACGGCGCGCGGCGGGTCCCGGTCGGGGCCGCGCAGGAGGAACGCGAGGGCCCCGGCCGCCCCGAGGGCGAGGAGGGCCAGTCCCACGAGCGGGAGCCGGCTGCCCTGCCGGTCGACAGCCGGAGCCGATGAAGCCGCCGCAGCCGATGAAGCCGCCGAGGGTGCGGTCCGCTCCGCGGGCGCGGGCTCCTCGGCGGCCGCCCCGAAGCGCGTCGGTACGAGGATCCGCCCGGACTCCTCGGGCCAGGCGGGCGCGGAGGAGCTGTGCGGCGGGCCCGAGGGGGCCACGTAGGGGCGTACGAGCAAGCGATCGTCGTCGGGCACGATCCCACTCTCATAGGGGTCAGGGGACACGGTTGTCTCGCGGCGGGTACGGGGGACGGCGCGGCGGTGCGGTGTCGGCCCCCGTACCCGGCCGGTCAGGTCCTGCGCCGCCGGGCGACCAGGACCGTCCCGGCGCCGGCGGCCGGAACACGGCCACCGCCGATCGCCGGGGGCGCGGACATGCCCGCGCCGAAACCGCCGACGGCTGCCGAAGCCAGAGGAGAGCGGGCGGACATGGGCATGTGAGGGATCTCCGAGGTGGTGCTCGTGCGGTGGCGCCGGACGTCCGGATGCGCGGACGCGATCGGTCCGGTTGACGGTGTTCGACCGGCGCACTCTTTCCCCAGGAGATGCCCCAGGTCAAGCCGGATGTCCGATCCACCCCATCCGCCCCGTCTGGGCATGACCACTTCACCGGGACCGTCCCGTCGGGATCGGTCCCCCTGCCGGGCCGGTGGAGGTCGACCGTCCGGATTGCGGACGGTCAACTCCTGCTCCAGGGTCTACCGTCGGCCCAGACTCCGGGACCTACCGCTGGCTCCTCCGGGACCTGCCGCCGGCCTGACGCCGCGCTATCGCCGGTCGGCCGGTGAGGCGTCGCGGGCCTCGGCGAGGCCTCCGGCATCGGTGGCACCGGGCGCGGAGGCCTCGCCCCCGCCGGTGACGGCCCGCGTGGCCGTGCGGGACGTCGAGGTGACCCGGACGGTGACGGCGGCCAGGGCCATGAGGGCGGCTCCGGCCCAGGGGGCCGCGGGGACCGAGATCCCGTCGACGGCGAGACCGCCCGCCAGCGCACCCGCGGCGATGGCCAGGTTGAACATCGCCACCATGAGCGAGGAGGCGGCCTCCGCATCGTCCGGCGCGGCCTTGATCATCCAGCTCTGGAGACTGACCGAGACCCCGCCGTACACGAGCCCCCAGGCCAGCAACAGCACCGTCCCCGCGACCGCTCCCGGCACCGTGGCGAGCAGCGCCAGGATCACGGCGAGACAGGCCCCGACCGTGAACAGCGTGCGGTACGGGTCGCGCGCCCCCGCCAGGAAGTTGCCGGCCACGCCGGCCACCCCGTAGCCGAGGAGGAGGGTGCTCACGTAGGCGGCGTCGACACCGGACACGTCCTGCAGGATGGGCCGTACGAACGTGTACGCGGCGAACTGCCCCGTCACCAGCAGGAAGGTGACGGCCACCCCGGCCCGGACCGCGCGGTTGCGCCGGAGCAGGGACGGGAGCTGGGCGAAGGTGATGGTCCGGGTCGGCGGCAGCGGAGGGAGCAGCAGGAGCAGCGCGGCCAGGGTGAGGAGTCCGAGCCCGCCCACGGCCGCGAAGGCGAAGCGCCAGCCGCCGAGTTCACCGAGCAGGGTCCCGGCCGGGACGCCGAGCACCGAGGCCGTGGGGACTCCGCCGAAGACGAGCGCGGTGGCCCGGCCGACGTGGTGGGCCGGGACGAGGCGGACGGCGAGGCCGCCGGCTATGGCCCAGAACCCGCCGACGCTGACCCCGACGAGCAGCCGGGCGGCCAGCAGCACCCCGAAGCCCGGCGCGAGGGCCGCGACCAGGTTGGCGACGGCCATCAGGGCGATCAGCACGACCAGTACCCACCGCCGGTCGAGCCGGCCGGCGCCCACGGTGACCAGCGGCGCGCAGAATCCGGCGATCAGCCCGGGCACGGTGACCATCAGCCCGGCGGTGCCGTCGGACACACCGAGATCGGCGCCCACGGGGGTGAGCAGGCCGACGGGCAGCAGCTCGGAGGTGATGAGGCAGAAGATCCCGAGCGCCACCGCCCCTACGGCCCCCCATCCCCGCCACCCGGCGGCGGCCTCGTCCGGAGCGTGAGCGACCGGGACCGCGACCGCCTCGTCCGTCGCGGAGGCGGGCCCAGCGGGCGGTCCCGACGGTCCCGACGGTCCCGACGGTCCCGACGGGGGCACCGGACCAGGGGCGGAGGAAGGAACGGAAACGGAAGCGGGAGCGGGAGCGGGAGCGGGGACGGAAGCAGGGGCCGAGGCAGGTGCGGGAACAGGGCTCGGCGGGTGCTTCGGCTCCGGGGACTGCGGTTCGTTGCCGGGCGCGGGGGCTGCGGTCATGGGGCGGGACTCCATACGGGGCAGGCGGGGAGGGCAGGCGGGCGGCCCACCGGAGCGTTCCCACCACTCGGGCGGGGCCGGTCCGGGGAACCGGCACGGCGGTGCGGAGTACCGGAGGTCGCGCCTCCCCCGGCATCCGCACTGTCGTTCCCATCCGAACCTTGTCCGGATTTCTCCGCCAGGTCCACCCCCGTCCACGTGCGCGTGCTCCCGGGCCGGTGAACCTCCCGACACGGCAGAAACGATCACAGTGAGCTCACCGAACCGTTTCAGCAGCCCCCACAGCGCCCTTCCCGGCCCACTCGGCCGTCCCCGCCCCACCCCCGCGCACGAGTACGGGAACCGGCCCGCCCGCCCGTGCGGCATGGTGGTGCGATGCAGTTACGCCGGGTCCTGCCCCTCTCCCTCGTCGCCCTCCTCGCGAGCGCCAGCTGCGTGTCCGTCGGCGGCCCGGGGGTGTCCGACGTGCCCGCACGCGGCCCCGTACCGCCCGCCGGTGCGCCGGATCTGACCGGGCCGGCCGGCGCGTCCCCCGCGGCCGGTGCGGCCGGGCTCCCCGCCGAGGCGCTGCCCCTCGGCGCACTCCCGGCGGGCGCCGACGCCGACCGCGACGGAACCGACCGGACCGGCGCCGGCCGGGCCGCCGGGCACGCACCCGCCCGGCGTGCCGCCGAGGCCCCGCGCCCGGCGGCCGAACGACGCACGAAACCGGCGGCGCCGCGCCGCGCGCACCCGCCCAAGAAGGCCGCCGCCCGTCCCGACCGCCCCGCACGCAACCCCGTACCTCCGCTGCCCCGTACGGACGAGCTGTGCGCGGCCGCGGAAGGGTCCCTGCCGCCTTCCATCGTGGATCTCTGCATCCGCCAAGCCGGCCGCTGACCTGGCCCGATGGCCTGGCCCGATGGCCGTACATGCCGCATATTCTGGGGCGCGCTTGACTCTCACACCGTGTCAGGGCCTGCACTGGAAGGCGTCATGTTCACCATCGGAGACTTCGCCAAGCACGGCCGGGTATCGGTCCGCATGCTGCGTCACTACGACGCCCTCGGACTGCTGCACCCGGCCCGTGTCGACCCCGCCAGCGGCTACCGCTACTACGAGGCCGGGCAGCTCGCCCGCCTCAACCGTGTCATCGCGCTCAAAGAGCTCGGCTTCAGCCTGGAACAGGTGGGGTCGATACTCGACGAGCTGGTGAGCGCGGAGGAGCTGCGCGGCATGCTGCGGCTGCGGCAGGCGGAACTGGAATCGGCCATGGCCGCTGCGGCGGCCCGGCTGACCCAGGTCGAGACGAGGCTCCGGATCATCGAGAACGAGGGAACCATGTCTTCCATCGACATCGTCGTGAAGAGCCTTCCGCCCGTCCGCCTCGCCGAGTTGAGCGGGGTCGCGGCCAGCTACGACGGGCAGGACATCGGCCCGGTCATCGGCCCGCTCTACGACGAGCTGCTGAGCCGTGTCGAGGCCGCCGGCGTCACGCTGACGGCCCCGGGCGTGGCGTACTACGAGGACGCCGGTGACGCGTCCCGTCCCGGTGCCGTCCTGGTCCACGCAGGGGTGGCGGTGGCGCCGGGCGTCCGGGCCGAGGACCTCGGAGGCGACGTACGCATCGTCGTGCTGCCCGCCGTCGAGCGGGCGGCGACGGTCGTGCACCGGGGTTCGATGGACTCCGTCCTGCCGACCGCGCAGGCCCTGGCCCAGTGGATCGACGCGAACGGGGAGCGCTCCTGCGGCTACGCCCGCGAGGTGTCGCTGGCCTGCCCGGAGGACCGGAACCAGTGGGTCACCGAACTGCAGGAACCCCTCGGCGCCTGACGGCCCCGCCCCGGTTAGGCTCCGCTGATGCAACGCGTACTCGTGGTCGGCATCAGCGGAGCCGGCAAGTCCACCCTGGCCCGGGAGTTGGGACGGCTGCTCGCCCTGCCGTACCACGAGATGGACGAGCTGCACTTCTCCGGGCCGGGGTGGGCCGTCAGCCCGTCCTACGTCGCGGACCTGGCGCGGATCGGGGAGGGCGACCGGTGGATCCTCGACTCCCACGGGCCCGAGGCCGCGCGCGAGCTGCTGTGGCGGCGGGCCGACACCGTGGTGTGGCTGGACCAGCCGCGCCGTACCGTCATGCGCCGGGTCCTGGTGCGCTCGCTGCGCCGGAGCCTGCTGCGGGAGCGGCTGTTCGGCGGCAACCGGGAGCGGTGGCGGGAATGGCTGCTCGCCGACCACCCCGCGTGGTGGGCCTGGTCCCAGTACGGGGCACGGCGTGCGGAGATCGGCGGGCTGGCCGGCGACGCCCGGTTCGCCCCGCTGCGGGTGGTGCGGCTGCGCTCCCCGAAGGCCGCCGAGGCCTGGCTGCGGGCTCAGCGACCCGCCGGGCGGCCGCCCGTCACGTAGGCACGCCCCCGTACCGCGCCCCGCACGGCTCCGCGCCGGACCGTGCGCAGCCGGCGCATCGTGGCGTGCCCGCGGCGGCGCCACTCCGCCCGCGGCAGACCGGCGCGCTGGCCGCCGCCGGTGATCAGGGCGTTGACCGGCGCGTGCGGGTCCGCGGCGAGCCCCTTGGCCACCAGGACCCCGACCACGAGCGGGACCAGGGCCACGGCGAGCGCCGAGCCGGCGGTGGTCACGTGCTGCTGCATCCGCGGGCGGCTCGCGGCGGGCGCGGTGGCGGTGGCGGTGACGGTCTCGGAGGTCATGCCCCCATTCGATCAGCGGAAGCCGTTCCGGGAATCGGCCCGGATACTCAGGCCGTTGGGTGTGAGGTACTCAGAAGCGGACGCGACGAGACCGGACAGGGCAGGGCAGGACCTGCCGAGACAGACCGGATCGCAGGAGAGGACAGCCGTACGTGAACACACCCGGGCAGAGCTTCGAACCGGCGAGCGGCGACGGCCCCGCGCCCTCCGAAACGGGGCGGGCGGCGGAGCTCCGTACCGCATACGAGGGCCTGCTGCAGATCCGCCGACTCGTCAACGGCCCCTCCGGCGCCGGAGTTCCCGCCCCGTGGGAGCTCCGGCTGATGCCGCGCGCGGTGGCCCTCGTACTGGAGGCGTCGGGCATCCCGCCGTCGGCGCGGGATCCGCAGGACCCGGACGGGCCGCGCACCCGGACCGGGTACCGGGTGGGCACCGCCGCGTCCGGGGAGGGCCGCGTCGAGGTGACCTGGCTCGGCCCGCCGGGCGGCGGCGCGGCCGAGGAGGAGCAGGAACGCCTCACGGCCTGCGCAGCCGCCCTCAAACGTCTCGGCTGGGTCTGCCTGCTGTACCGCGGCCCCCGCCGCCGCCGCTTCCTTGAGGTCGAACCACCGCCCGCTCCCTGAGCCCACCACCGAAATCCGGTACCCGCGGGCCACACGGCCGGGGCACACTCGCCGGATGGGAATGCTCGACGTCCAGGCAGACCGCGTCCGCGCGGGCGCGACGGTGGAATTCCGGCCCACCGGCACGTCCATGGTCCCGCTCGTCCACAGCCGGCAACGCGTCCGCGTCGCCCCGACGGACCCCACGCTGCTGGAACCCGGCGACATCGTGCTGGCCCGGGTGTCCGGCACGGTCTACCTCCACCTCGTCACGGCCGTGGACCCCCCGCGCCGCCGGGTCCAGATCTCCAACAACCGGGGCCGCGTCAACGGCTGGACCGGCCACGACCGCGTCTTCGGCATCTGCCTCGCGGTGGACGACGTACCCCGCCCCGGGGCGGCGGCCAAGGCCCGCACGGCACCGGACACGACAGGCCCGGCCTGACTCGGACAAGCAGAACTGCCCCCGGGGGCGTGACCTGCGGGAGGTCTAGGTCTAGGTCTCGGGCTCCGGACCAGCCCTCAAGTACCGACCCCAGATCTGGGCCTTGCGATAGGGGCCGTCCCCGGCGCTGTCGTACTGCGGCGCGTCGAAGGTGACCCAGTACAGCAACTCACCCTCGAATGCCCGGGCGTGCTCGTTGGGTTCCGGTGCGCCCATCGCGTCGACCGTTCCAGCAAACTCGGCCTGCCAAGGACCGTCCCAGTCCTGGTCACGAACGACCGTGACCCGGCTCCCGGCCCCCGTGCACCCGTCGGCCATGTCCGACCCAAGGGACGACCGAGGATCTGCCCTACCACCTGGCGGTCGTCTACCTCCGCAGGAAAGGGGCGGCCGGAACTTTCTGTCATGCCGCCCACTCTGCCCGCGCCACGTCAGGACTTCCAGAAGATAAAGGACAAGCCACGTACCTGTCCCGGAACATCAGCCGACGGGGTCCGGGTCCATCCATGTAGCGTCGGGCGTCGGGGGGATGAGATGAACTTCGACGAAAACGAACCTCAAGCCGTTTGCGAGCAGCGCTTCGCGGCAGAACGGGCCGAACGCAGAGCGGCACGCAAGGCTGCGTCGCTCGACCTGCGGGCAGCCCACCTCGGCGCGGTCATCGTGACCGTCACCCTGATCCTCCTCGGCTGGTACGGCAAGCCGATCGCCCTGGGCATCGTCAGCGGAGTCTTTCTTCTCTGGTTCGCCGCGGCCCTCGCGTGGGCCCACGCAGACGGGGACCAAGGTCGACACGCACTCCAGCGCGCGTACAACATCACCTTCGGATGGGGCGACGGATTCTGAGCACCAAGCCCAAAGCGGAGGGGGCACTTCGACGAGCGATGCCACCCCGATGCGGAGCGGTCCGCAGTACGCCGATGAGCTGACGACCGACGTGGTGTGCGCTTCCCCCGATACCTACCGAGGAGGAACGCCGGGTGCGAGCGGAGGTGCGGCTGGATCGCCTCCGGGGCGCGCCGCCGCCCCCCACCCTGCGGACGTATCACCTCGTCGGCGGCACCATCCTTCGGAACGACACCCACGACTCGTCCGGCACCAGCCGCTGTGGAACGACCCTAAGCCGTCTGCCCTTCGGTGCGCCGTCCCTTCGGCTGGGGCTCGGTGATTCGGTGCAGGGTGTTGTGGATCGCTTCGGCCAGGCGTTCGTCCTCGCGCATCTCCTCGTCGTGGTCGCCGAGGTACATCGGGATGCGGACGCTCTGGTCCGCCGCCGCCCGTAGGGCGGGCAGGGTCGGTGCTGCGGCGGGGCCCAGGGTGGCCAGGGCTCGGCAGACGTACGGGCCGAAGCCTTCGCGCGCCACGTGGTCCAGGAGGGCGTCGAGCGGCGGTCCCGTCGGGGCGTCCCCGGTGTGCAGCCACAAGGTGGCGAGGAGTCGCGGGTGCGTGCGCTCCGCGTCGGCGGCGTTCTCGCGGAGCCGGGCCACGTGGTGGGGGTCCAGGCCGCCGTGGTCTGCCAGCCACTCCAGGATCCGGGCCGCCAGGGCGATATCGCGTGGCCGGTCCCCCAGTCCGGCGAGGGTCTCCTCCGCCCGGCGGCGGTCTCCGGAGATCTGGATCCGGGCCATGGCGGTGTGCCCGGCGCGGGTGCCGGGACCGTTCTCGGGGATCGCGTCGAGGAGGGGCAGGGCGGGGGCCGCCGCCGGGCCGATGGCTCCGAGCGCGGCGATCAGGTTGCCCGCCAGGCGGCGCTCCCGTTGGTTGCGCGGGCCGCCGGTCGGCTGCCCGGTCGGCAGCTCCGTGAGGATCCGGACCAGCTCGGGCACGGCGGGGGCCGCGGCCGCTCCGCACGCGCTCAGAACGGCGAGCGCCCGTCCCGCTTCCTCGGGTCCGGGCAGGTCCAGGGCCGCCACGGCCGCCGCCACGAGCGGGGCGAGGTCCGCGCCGGGTGCACCGGCCATGCCCCTGGCGGCTTCCGCGGACTGCCACCCGGACGATCCCGCGCGGACGATCCGGCAGAGCTCCGGGAGGGCCCGTACGTCTCCGATCCGGGCGAGCGCCAACGTGGCCGCCTCCGCCCGGTCGGCGCCGGGCTCCGCCAGTTCCTCCCGGCACAGCCGGGTGGCCTCCAGCGAGGCACCGAGCACGCGTGCGGCCGCGGGCCCCGCCGAGGGGTCCGCCAGCAGCGGCCGCAGGTGCGGTACGAGGGCCGCCGGGGCGGCCCGCCAGTGGTGCATCGCCTCCGCCGCCAGGTCCACGGCCGCGCCCCGGGCCGCCTCCGTCGGCCGCGCCGCGAGCCGGGCGACCCACGTGTAGCAGGTGCTCTCGTCCACGGAGCTGCGCGCCTTCATCCCCCACACGGTGCCGATCCGCCAGGTCACCCGGCTGCCGGGGCCGCCGATCCGCGTCCCGGCGGCGTCGAGGTCCTCGAGGACGGCTTCGCCCTCGGGAGCCGGGGTGGCGCGCAGTCTGACCGCGGGATCGGCGTCGGTGCGCAGCCGCTCCGCGAGGCCGTCGCCGTCCCGTACGAGCAGGGCCTCGGCCAGCGCGAGGCGGGCCACCGGGTCCGGTGCGCCGGGATGGTCCACCGGGGCGGTCAGGAGCTGCTCGGCCCCTGCCCGGTCCGCCTCGGCGAACAGCCAGGCGGCCGCCCGCCGCACGGGCGGGTCGGGGTCGTCCAGCAGGGGCAGCGCGGTCCGGGCCGCGGCCGTACGGTCCTCGGCGCCGGATGCCAGATCGGCGAGCAGCCGGAGCACCCACAGCCGTACGTCGCCCCGCGCGCCGGACGCGAGGGAGGCGAGCCGCCTCGCCTCGGGGCCGTCGCCGTCACGGCGTACGGCGGCGAAGACCGCGGAGCGGGCCGCCCCGTAGGCATCGCCGGTACGGTCCTGCCCGGCCTCGTCCAGCCAGGCGTCCACACAGTCGGCCGGGCCCTCGGGACCCGGCGGTCGGGGGATCAAAGCCCCGGGCGCAGAACGCCCTTTCGTGTCGTCATGCCGTGGATCTTCGCCGGGCCACCGGCCGGGCGCAACCGGTTTCCCACCCGCTCTCGCCGGTTCCCGGCTGTTCTTGGGTGCTCTCACCTGTAGCGCCCGGCCAGTTCGGCCACCGTGTCCGCGAGGGCCCGGCGCAGCTCCGGCGGTCCGAGGACCTCGGCCTCCGCGCCGAGGCGGAGCAGGTCGCCGACGGCCACGGAACCGGACTCGACGGCGAGTTCCACGCCCACCCAGCCTTCCGCGTCCGGCGGTCCCGCGGTGGCGAGGGCGCGGACGCCCGCCGCCCCGAACCACATCGGCAGCAGGCGCCGGGCGCGCGGGGAGAGCCGTACGGAGGCGGTCTGACGGCGCGTGGCCGCCTCCAGGCGGCGGGCGGACTCCTCCCAGTACGCGGCGAGTTCGAACCCCTCGGGGCGTTCGAACCGCTCGCCCGGGGTGTCCACGGCGAGGAACCTCCCCACCCGGTAGGTCCGCACGGCGCCCTCGGTGTTCCCGGGGGCGGCCGGGAGCCCCCCGGCCCCGGCTTCACCGGCCTCCGCCTCCGCGGCCCGGGCGACCAGGTACCAGATGCCGCCTTTGAGGACGAGTCCGAGCGGCCACAGCGCCCGGTGGACGGCTCCGCTCCAGCGGCGGTAGTGGGTCTTCAGGATCCGCTGCTCCCACACCGCCTCGGCGATCTGCGCGAGGTGCGGTACGGGATCGGCGTCCCGGAACCAGGCCGGCGCGTCGAGGTGGAAGCGCTGCTGGATCCGGCGGGCCCGGACGGCGAGTTCGGCGGGGAGGGCGGCCTCGAGTTTCAGCTGCGCGGCGGTGAGGTCCGCGCCGAGGCCGAGGTCCCGGGCGGGGCCGGGGGCGCCGGCGAGGAACAGGGAGCCGGCCTGGACGTCGGTGAGGCCGGTGAGCCGGGTCCGGTAACCGTCGACGAGCCGGAATCCGCCGGCCGGCCCACGGTCCGCGTGGACGGGGATGCCGGAGGCGCCGAGCGCCTCGACGTCCCGGTACACGGTGCGGACGGAGACCTCCAGTTCGGCGGCGAGCTCGGGGGCGGTCATCCGGCCGCGGTTCTGGAGCAGCAGGAGGAGGGAGAGGAGCCGGTCGGCGCGCATGCGGTCATTGTCCGGCATACCTGACAGGAGATGTCAGGTACGCGGACCAGGCTGTGCACAGACGGGCCGACAGCCCGCCGAACACCGAACACCGAACACCAAACCCGCCTGCACCAGGAGGCCCCCGTGTCCACGCCCACCCCCACGCCCACCCTCACGCCCAACGGTTTCACCTTCAAGGACTGGGAGGAGCACCCGGTCGGCCCGGAAGGCGTCTTCCCCCGCCTGGCCCGTGCCACGGTCACCAACGCCTTCACCGGCGCCCTCACCGCCCCCGCGACCACCTGCGCCTACACCGTGGCCTACACGGGGGACAGCACCGGCACCTTCACCGGCATGGAGCTGGTCACCGGCACCGTCGACGGCCGCGAAGGCGCCTTCGTCCTGGAGGAACGCGGCACCTTCGACGCCACCGGCACCCACTGCAGCTTCACCGTGGTCCCCGGCTCGGGCACCGGCGGCCTGACCGGTCTCGGCGGCTCCGGCTCCTTCGCCCACCGCTACGGCGACACCTCGGTGGAGTACGCCTTCGACTACGCGTTCACGGCCGCGGCTCAGTCGGCGTAGCTCAGTCCGCGTAGCGCAGCAGGCGCAGCGCGTTGGCGACGACCACGAGGGTGGAACCCTCGTGGACCAGGACCGCCGGGCCGATGCCGAGGCCCAGGGCGGTGGCCGGGACGAGCACCGCGACGATGCCGAGGCTCAGCCAGAGGTTCTGGCGGATGATGCGGCTCGCGCGGCGGCTGAGGCCGGTGATGAAGGGGAGCCGGCGCAGGTCGTCGGACATCAGCGCGATGTCCGCCGTCTCCAGCGCCACGGCCGAGCCGGCCGCGCCCATCGCCACGCCGACGGTGGCGCCGGCCATGGCCGGGGCGTCGTTCACGCCGTCGCCGATCATCGCCGTACGGGCCGTGCGGCGCAGCCGGGTCACCTCGGCGACCTTGCCCTCGGGCAGCAGGCCGCCCCGGACCTCGTCCATGCCGACCGCGCGGCCCACCGCGTCGGCCACCCGCTGGTCGTCGCCGGACAGCATCACGGTCCGCTGCACGCCGAGCCCGCGCAGGGCGGCCACCGCTGCGGCGGCCTCGGGGCGCGGGGCGTCCATCAGGCCGAGCGTGCCGAGCCAGCGGTCGCCCCGGCGGACCAGCATGGTGGTGCGGCCGGTCCGGGCGAGTTCCTCCGTACGGGCGCGGAGCCGGGCCGGTACGGGCGGGCCCGCGAGGGTGTCGGCGTAGGCGAGGCTGCCGATGTGGACGTCCTCCCCGTCGAGCTCGGCGACGATCCCGAGACCGACGAGGGCACGCAGGTTCCTGGCCTCGGACGGGGCTGCTTCGGAGACTGCGGCCGCGGAAACGGCGGCCGCCTGCACGAGTCCCGCGCCGTCGCGGACCACGGCCTGTGCGAGGGGATGGTCGCTCAGGCGCTGCGCGGCGACGGCGGTGCGCAGCAGCTCCTCGCGCCCGGCGGCGTGGACGGGCTCGATCTCGGTGAGGCGGGGCCGGCCCTCGGTCAGGGTGCCGGTCTTGTCGAAGGCGATGGTCCGCAGCCGGCCGAACTCCTCCAGCGGCGCCCCGCCCTTGACCAGGACTCCCCCGCGCGCCGCCCGGCCCACGGCGCTGAGCACGGCGGCCGGGGTGGCGATGGCCAGGGCGCAGGGGCTGGCGGCGACGAGGACGGCCATGGCCCGGTAGAAGGTGTCGGCGAAGGGCTCGCCGGTGAGCGCCCCGGCGGCGAGCAGCACGGCGACGAGTACGAGGACGCCCGGTACGAAGAACTTCGTGAACCGCTCGGTGAACCGCTGGGTCGGCGAGGTGCGCTCCTCGGCGTCCTGGACCAGCTTGACGACCCTGGCCAGGGTGTTTTCCCCGGCGAGGCGGGTGACGGCGATGTCGAGGGCGCCGGATCCGTTGACCGTGCCGGCGTAGACGCGGCTCTCCGGACCGGCCGCGCCCGGGTCGGCGAGGGCGGCGGCCCGGTCGGCGACGGGGACCTTGTCCGCGGGGACGCTCTCGCCGGTGATGGGCGACTGGTCGACGCTGCCGGTGCCGGCGGCGACGAAGCCGTCGGCCGGCACCCGGGTGTGGGGGCGGACGACGACGGTGTCCCCCACGGCCAGCTCCTCGACCGGGACCTCCACCGGCGCCCCCGCGCCCCGGCGCACCAGGGCGGTACGCGGGGCCAGAGCGCCGAGCGCCTCGATGGAGCGGCGGGCCCGGCCCATGGCGTAGCCCTCCAGGGCGTGGCCGAGGCTGAACAGGACGAGCAGGACGGCGCCCTCCTCCCAGCGCCCGATCGCGGCGGCGCCGGCCGCGGCGACGAGCATGAGGAAGTCGACCTGGAAGCGGCCGCCGCGTACGGCGAGGAGGGCCTCGCGGAGGGTGAAGAACCCGCCGAAGGCGTACGCCGCGATGAACAGGGCCTGCGGTACGGGGCCTCCGTGGCCGGTGAGCTGGAGGGTCAGGCCCGTGAGGTAGACGGTGAGGGCGAGCAGGGCGCTGACCAGCTCCGCGCGCTCGCCCAGGAATGCGTGGCGGTGGGTGGTCACACCACCGTCCGTCGTCGCGTTCTCGGCTTCGGTCATGACATCAACATATCAGCATGTTGAAATATATGAACCTGGAGACGTCCTGATCTGCCGATCTGCTGATCTGCTGATGTCTTGATGTACTGATCTAAAGTGACCGGCATGCAACCGGAACCGCTCACCGAACCGGACGCCGCCGCCGTGGCCGAGGTCCTGCAGGGCCTGGCCTCCCCGGCCCGGATCCGCATCCTCGCCCGCCTGCTGCACGCCCCCTGCTCGGTCGGCGAGCTGGCCGAGGCACTCGACCTCGGCCAGCCCACCGTCTCGAACCATCTGCGGCTCCTGCGCCACCTCGACCTGGTGACCGGCCGCCGCGACGGGCGCAGCGTGATCTACGAACTCCACGACGCGCACGTCGCCGCCCTGCTCCGGCAGATCCTGGCGCACGTCCACCACGCCGGCCGGGACTAGGGGGCCTTGGAACCGCTCCGGGAAACCGCGACGGCGGCCGGGCGCACCATCCGCACCGGCCGCCGCACGTAGGACCCGGTCCTGCTACGGCGCGCCGAAGGTGAGCGACAGCTTCGGGCCGCCCTCGTTGGCCGCGGCCTCCGAGGACCACAGCCACAGGGCGTCCGTACCGGCGCTGCTCAGCGCCAGGCTGTACGCGCTGCCGAGCGCTCCGGCGACGGTGGCCTTGTCCAGGCCGGTCGTCTGGACGGCCGAGCCGTCCGGGACGCCCGCGAAGCTGCCGAGCGCCGGGCTGCCGAGCGCCGGGCGGTTGGCGTACGTGGTCCCGGCCTCCGTCCAGGAGCCGGTGACCGGGAGCACGGACACCGTGTCCGTCGTACCGGCGCCGGCCATCGTGCTGGTCTTCACGCTCAGCGTGGCCGACTTGAGCACCGTGCCGGCGGGTGCCGCGGGCAGGTTGAACCGCAGGTAGCTCGCGTAGAACGAGGTTCCGCGGACCGCGAGCGAGCCGGAGGTCCCGTAATTGGTGCTCGGGGCGCCCGCGTTGGCGTACGTGTCCTCCGCGGCCTGGACCTCGACGACCGAGTCGGCCGGGGCGGAGGCCAGGGTGTGGTGGTTCTGCACCTGGGCCGCGCTCAGGACCGTCGGGTAGACGGCGGTCTCGTCCAGCCGGCCCGCCCAGTACTCGCTGACCGGACGGTCCGGCCAGCCGCCGAGGCTGTCGCCGCCCACGTGCCAGTAACCGGCGAAGTTCTCGTGCGCGGTGAAGCCCAGCGTGCCCTTCTGGGCGCCGTCCACGTACAGGGTCATGCCGCCCGGACCCTGGGTCGCGACGACGTGGTGCCACTGGTTGTCGTTGTACGCGGCTGCGGTCGTGACGGTGTGGGTCCCGCCGCTGTAGACGCCGTAGACGAGCCGGCCGTCATTGGTCATGTAGATGTGCTTGTCGTACTGACTGCTGCCGCGGGCCTGGTTGTTGCCGAACCCGATGAGCTTGCCGCCCGTGGTGGTGTTCGTCTTGAACCAGGTCTCGATGCTGTAGGTGGAGCCGACGTTCTGGCGCTTGTCCCCGTAGACCTGGGTGTCCGTGCCGTTGAAGCCGACGGCCGTGCTCGCGCCCGTGACCGCACCGGGCGTCTGGCGCAGGGCGGGGGCGTTCAGGTGCACACCGCTCTGGTTGCCGTCCGAGGAGTCCGCGACGAAGGGCAGGGCCGACTCGTCATAGCGCCAGAACAGCTGGGCGCCGTCCGTGCGGACCGCGCTGGGGTACGCGTCGGCCGAGGCCGGCACCGTCACGCTCGCCGTCGCCGACAGGGCGCTGGCGTTGCCGGCCGCATCGGTGGCGGTCACCCGGTAGGTGTAGGACTGCCCCGCGGTGACGGTGGTGTCGGTCCAGGAGGCCTGCGGGCGGCGGAAGAACAGCGAGTCCGCCTCGACCGTGGCGATCGGCGTGGCCGAACCGTTGCGGTGGACCTTGTACGTGAGCCTGCTGTCGTCCAGGTCGAGGCTGGTGCGCCAGCGCACCTGCACCTCACCGGGCTTGAAGCTCACGGCGCTCGCCACCGGGACGCTGGGCGCGCCCGTGTCCCCGGTGGAGGCGAAGCGCGTCAGGCTCTGCTGCGCCGCACCGTTGACGGTGGTGAACTCGCCGCCGACCCAGAGGTACTGGACTCCGCCCTTGGAACCGACCGCCATCGCGCGCGGGCCGATGCCCTCGCCGATGCCGTCGTTGGTGTCGGGAGCCCAGCCCAGCTTGCCGGTCGCGGTGGTCGGCTGCGCGAGCAGGTGGTGGCGCTGGCCGTCCGGGAACTCGCCGATGCCGGAGCAGTCGTGCGCGTGCGAGGCGCTGTAGAGCACGTCCTGGTACGGGAGCACGGCCTGGGTCGCCCCGAGGCAGGTGTCGCGCCAGCGCTGGCCGAAGTCGCTCAGGTCCAGGGCGATCCGGCCGTCGAAGACGCCTCCGCCCGTTCCCTCGTTGGCGGTGTAGAAGCCGGTCGCGTCGGTGGCGATGTCCTTGACCACCGAGTTGGTCTCGATGAACCCCGGGTAGGCCTTGGTGACGGCGCCGCTCGTCGCGTCGACGACGGCGAGGGCGTGGCTGTTCGTACCGCCCACGGTGAAGAAGTCACCGCCGAGGACCACGTGCGAGCCGTCCGGGGTGACCTCGACGGCGCGGCCCGGCTCGTCGGCGTTCGCGGTGAACGGCTTCAGCGTGCCGTCGGCCGCGTCCACGGCGGCGAACCGTTCGCGGGGCTGGCCCGCGACGGTGAGGAAGTCGCCGCCCGCGTACACGGTGTCGCCGGTGACGGCGAGGGCCCGGACGGTGGCCGCGAAGGCGGGCCGGAAGTCGGTCTTCACGGTGCAGGTCGCCACGTCGATGGCGGCGATGCTGGACACCGCGGTGCCGTTGACGGCGCCGAAGTAGCCGCCGGCGTACAGCGTCGACTTGTCCGGCGAGAGGACGAGCGCGCGGACGGTGGCGGTACCGGAACCCACGGTGAAGGACAGCTTGCAGGAGGTCGGGGCGCCCGTCGCGGCGTCGAGCGTCGCGAAGTTCACCGCCTCCTGCACGGTTCCGGCGGCGCCGTCCGGCGGACGCACCGCCGAGAAGGTGCCGCCGACGAAGACCTGGTCGCCCGCTTCGGCGAGGGCCCAGACGACACCGTTGACCTGCCAGGTGGGCAGTTCGTCGGCGGTGAAGGCCACCGGCGGCGTGATGGCCGCGGCCTCCTCGACGAGGCCGAGGCCCATGGCCGTGCAGGTGCCGGCCAGGGCCAGGGTGAGAGCGGCTGCCAGCCCTCTGGATCTACGCATGAACCCCCCAGTTCGATATGGAATGCGGAATGACGGCCCGGGATGACGGACCGGAATGACGGACCGTGAAAAACGGAATGGCCGGAAGCTATCGTACGGACGTCCACGGCCGTGCCCACGGGCACCCGGAAGGAACCCCGGCCCCTTTCACCGCACTTGACCCATCGGATGCCATATCGCACCGGCCCGGACACCCCGGGCCGGACACCCCGGCCCGGCACCCGGCTCACCGATAGGGATCGGCGACCTCGCGGAGGCGGGTGAGGGCGCTGCGGAGCAGCCGGGTGTCCTCGGCCCCGAGGTGGCGGGCCCACTCCCCCTCGACCCGGGCCTCCGCCTCCCGCGCGACGGCCACGGCGGCCGCGCCCCGGGGCGCGATGCGCACCAGGCGGGCCCGGGCATCGGTCGGGTCGGGCGTGCGGTGGACGTAGCCGGCCCGCTCCAGCTCCCCGACGACGTGTGGCGGACCATCGACAGCTAGCGTCTTTCCCTGGCCGGGCTGCTCGACGACCTCAGCCCTTCCGAGTGGGAGACCCCGTCCCTGTGCACGGGATGGCGGGTGCGCGAGGTCGCCGCCCACCTCACCCTGGCCCACCTGGGCGTCTTCCCGGCGCTCGTCGCCGCGGTCCGCGCCCGCGGCAGCTTCGACCGAATGATCCACGACACGGCCGTACGGGAGGCCGCACACCCGGTCGCCGATTTCGCACCCCGGCTGCGCGCGATGGCCGGATCCCGCCGCAAGGCCCCCGGGGTGACCCGCCTGGAGCCGCTGATCGACGTCCTGGTGCACGGGCAGGACGTCGCCGTCCCACTGGGCCGGGCCCGCACGATGCCGGCCGAAGCGGCGGCGACCGCGGCGCAGCGGGCCTGGTCCATGGGCTTCCCGTTCCGCGCCCGGCGCCGGCTGGCGGGCTTCCGGCTCACCGCCACGGACCGCGACTGGACGGCCGGCACCGACGACCTCGCGGGCCCCGGCGCCAGCGGCACGGTCGAGGGCCCGGTCTCGGCGCTCCTCCTCCTGGTCACCGGCCGGGACGTGGCTGCCCTGCCCCTCCTGTCCGGCCCCGGGCTGCCGGCCCTCACGGAGCGGCTCGCCGCCCCGGGCGCACACCGGGCCTGAGGCGGGCGCGCAGCCACGGGGCGTCCGGAACCTGGGACGCCGGGCCCGTTCCGGCGATTGCCGCCCCACCCGGGCCCTCGCCCCTCTACCGTGCCCTGGGGGGGGACGGCACAGGCACGGGCAGAAGCGCACGCCCGGGGACGTACGCGGGCGCTTGCGCGGGACCGGAGGGGCGGAGCGGGATGAGCGACGAAGAAGACACGCGGCTGGCCAGGATGACCCCCGTGATCTCCCGCCGCACCCTGACCCTGCTGCGCGGCCTGGCCGGGCTGGAACCACCGGAGCAGGTGCCCGAGGAGGCGATGAACACCGCCGACGAGGTCCTCGCCGAGTACGGGACCGACGGGCTCCGCGTGCTGGTGATGACCCTGGCGGCCTGGGCGACGGCACAGATCGAGAACGTCTCCGAACTGAGCGGGCGGAGCCACGAGGCCGTCCTCGACGCCATGGAGCTGGCCTGCCTGGAGGCCGGCGCCGAGGAATGACCGCGGAGCAACCGCGGAGCCCCCTGGCTTTAGCTCGCCGAAAATCGGACAATCCTCCGGAGGCGGACACCCCTGATTCGGCCCGGCGTCGGCGACACTGGGTGGAGCGGGGGGTCCCGATCGGAGGCCGTCGTGAGCACACCTTCCCCCATCCGGATCGCTGCCGTCCTGTCGACCGAGCACCGCAGGCGGCTGATGTCCCACGCCCGTGAGGTCAATTTCCCCGAGGGCGCGCGGATCTTCGACGAGGGAACCCGGGCGGATTCCTTCTGGATCGTGCGCTCCGGCACGGTGACCCTGGAGATCCCGGTCCCGGGGCGCCGGCCCACCCCCATCGAGAGCCTGGGCCCGGGAGAACTGGTCGGCTGGTCGTGGCTGTTCCCGCCGTACGTGTGGCAGCTGAGCGCCGAGGCCATGACGCCGGTCCGCGCGTACGAGTTCGACGCCACGACCGTACGGATGCTCATGGACGCCGATCCGGCCTTCGGGTCCGCCCTCGGCCACTGGGTCGGTCGGGTCCTCGCACTGCGGCTGCACCAGACCCGGACCCGCCTCATGGACATGTACGCCCCCCGGCTCGCCGCGAGCTGACCCGGGCGGTTCGGGCCGATTCCGCCGACCGCTCCCCCACAGGTCAGCCGCCCCGGACCGCTGCGGTCTGCGGTCATGCGTGCGCACTGCGTGACGAGAAGTAGAGGTGCGAACGGGCGTTCCGGTTCCGCATGGGCAAGACTCGCGTCCGTTATCCGACGCAACGACGCGAGGAGTGTTCGACATGCGATCCGTCACCAGGACCCTGGGACTGTCGTCCGCCGCCATGGGGCTCACCGCCCTCACCGCCCTCACCGGCTCCGGTGTGGCCGGAGCCGCGCCCGCCGGCGGCGAGAGCCTGTACGCCCCGTCCGTGCTCGTCCTGAGCGTCACCGACGGCGAGGACGCGGTGAGCGGTACGGTGCTGCGCGCGGTCACCCTGGTCTGTGCGCCCCGGCCCGGCGGAACCCACCCGGACCCGGAAGCCGCCTGCGCCGAGTTACAGGCCCACGCCCCCGACCTGGACGCACTCGCCGAGCCGCGCCCCGACGCGGCGTGTACCCGGGAGTGGAGCCCGCTGACCGTCACCGCCGAAGGCGTGTGGCAGGGCCGCCGGATGAGCTACACCTACACCTACGCGAACCCGTGCGCGCTGTGGAACAGCACCGGCACGGTCTTCACCATCTGAGGTCAGCCCAGCTCCAGGCTCGTGACCCCGTAGATGCCGGTCAGGTCGAGGTCCGGTTCCTGGCCGGTGTACATCCGGGCGGTCTCGAACGCCGGGGCCAGGCCCAGTCCGCCCAGCAGGGCGGCGGCTCGCGGATGGGCGTCCGGCACGTCCACGGCGACCTCCCCGTCGGGGGTCCGTTCCGCGAGCCGGAGCAGGAGGGCGGCGGCGACGGCCGGGTCGGCGGCGTAGAGCGGGCCGACGCGCGCGGCGCCGCTGCTCGGCCGGACCACTCCGAACCCCTCGACCCGGCCGTCCCGGACGGCGGCGAGGGCGGTGCGGCCGGGCAGCGCGACCCAGGCGGCGAGGAAGGCGTCGCGCGGCGCGGGGAAGAACCTCCGGTCGTACGCGGCGAGTTGTCCGAAGGGCAGGGTGGCCGCGTCCACGATCCGCACCCCGGGCGCCGGCTCCTCCGGGAGGTCCCCGGTCGCCCGCGGCACCCCCTCGTGGCGGACGTTGTTCCAGGCCGAGCGGAAGCCGGACTTGCGGTAGTTGTGCTGCTGTTCGACCACCCCGTCCAGCCCGACGAGCCGCCCGTCGAGCCGCTCCATCCCGGCCTTCCACAACCGGATCCCGTACCCCTGCCCGCGTACGTCGGGGCGGGCGATGTAGAAGCCGATGAAGCCGAATCCGGCGCCGTACCGGACCGCCGAGATGCAGGCGACGGGCTCCCCGCGGAGCCGCCCGACGAGGAATCCGCCCGGATCGGCGACGGCGAACGCGAACCGGTCGGAGTCCCCGGGGTTCCAGCCCTCCTCATCGGCCCAGTCCCGGAGCAGCGCCATGTCGGCGGCGCTCGCGCCGTTGATCTCGAATCCAGCGAGTCCCGTCATGTCCGCTGTTGTACCAGATCCGCCCCTGCGGTCCGCATGGGCTCAACCGCCCGTCAGGAGGCCGACGAACGCCGCGCGATCGGCCTCCCGGTGCAGATCGCTCACCTGCCCGTCGCCCACCTCCACGACCCGCCAGACCCCGTCCGCGCGCAGTGCGAGGTCCGTGGTGACGAAGGCGCAGCCGAGCTCCGCGACGGCGGCCCGCACCGGTCCGAGGTCCGGCGCCGCGGCCTCTGCGTACGGGCTGTCGGGGTGGGCGGTGACCAGCCGGGGTTCGCCGTCGCGCCACCAGACCCGCACCTCGGTGGCCACGCCCTCGGTCGCCGTGAACGCCTCGAAGGCGCGCAGCACAACCCCGCCGGCCAGGTCCTCGCCCTGGAGTTCCACGAACCGGTTCACCACGCGGTGGACGGCGGTCCGGTCCGCGAGGTCGGGGAGGTGGCAGGCCTCGGCCCACTCGTGCTTGCGGGACTTGACGTAGTCCTTGACGATGCCCGCGCGGGACGGCAGGGCCGCGGCGGCGTCCGCGAGCCGGGCCGGCTCCGGGGTCTTCCCCGGGGGTGTCGCCAGCCAGCGGCTGGGCGGGGTCAGCCCGGCGAACGCCTCGTACCAGCCGGGGAGTTCGTGGGCGCGCCGGTACGCGTCCGGGGTGACGCGGAGTCCGCCGCCGCGCTCGCGCAGGGCCGCGTCGAGTGCGGCGTACCGGGCCGCCGGAATCATCCAGCCCCGGTACCAGAGCGCCCCCGCCCCGGCGGGCACCCCGGCCACGGCCCGGCCGGCGTCCCCGGCGAGCAGCGCGTCGTGGTCGATGAGCGCGACACCGCCTCCGGCGGCGCGCACCGCGCGGGCCTCCTCGGCGAAGTGGGCGTCGGGACGGCGCCCGTTCAGCGGATCGGAGCAGTACAGGACGGTGGTCTGCATGCCGCCACCCTACGGAGATCCGCGCGGAGGAGGGGCACCACCCGAAACCCCGTGGAGAACACCGTCCGGGCTGCCTAGAGTCGGCCCCATGGGAAAGCCGCTCGTCGCAGTGTTCAGTGGGGCCGGGATGTCCACCGATTCGGGGATTCCCGACTATCGGGGGCCGCAGGGTTTGTGGCGCCGGGAGCCCGACGCCGAGAAGCTCGTGACCTACTCCTCCTACATGGCCGATCCGGAGATCCGGCGCCGGTCCTGGCTGATGCGCGCCGAGATCGGGGCCCTGGGGGCGCGGCCGAACGCCGCGCACCTCGCCGTCGCCGATCTGGAGCGTGCCGGGATCCCGCTGCGGGTGATCACGCAGAACGTGGACGGGCTGCACCAGCTCGCCGGGACCTCCGCGCGCAAGGTGTTCGAACTGCACGGCACGGCGCGGGCCGTGGTGTGCACGGTCTGCCGTGCCCGTACCGGCATGGACGAGGCGCTGGCCCGGATCGCCGCCGGTGAGCCGGATCCGGCCTGCCTCGCGTGCGGCGGGATCCTGAAGGCGGCGACCGTGATGTTCGGGGAGCGGCTGGACCCCGAGGTGCTCGCCGGGGCCGTGGCGATCGCCAAGGGGTGCCAGGTCTTCGTGGCCGTGGGCTCGACGCTGCAGGTGCAGCCCGCGGCCTCGCTGGCCGGGATGGCCGCGGAGGCGGGGGCCCGCCTGATCATCGTGAACGCCGAGGAGACCCCGTACGACCACCTCGCCGACGAGGTGATCCGCGAGCCCATCGGGACGGCTCTGCCCGCCCTGCTGGCGCGGATCGCCTCGGAGGACGTGCTCCGCTGACGCCTCAGCCGGCGTCGGCCGCCCGCCGCATCTCCGCCACGTCGAGCTTCTTCATCTTCATCATCGCGGCCGTCGCCCGCGCGGCCCGCCCCGGGTCGGGGTCGGAGATCAGCTCGATGGCCCCGGCCGGGATGACCTGCCAGGACAGCCCGAACTTGTCCTTGACCCAGCCGCAGGCGGATTCCTGGCCGCCGTCGCCGGTCAGGGCCTCGTAGTAGTAGTCGGCCTCGGCGTCGTCGGCGCAGTGGATCTGGAAGGAGACGGCCTCGGTGAAGGGGAACTGCGGGCCGCCGTTGAGACCGACGAACCTCTGGCCGTTGATCTCGAACTCGACGACCATGACCTCGCCCGCGACGCCGGGGCTCCCCTCGGGGTAGAGGCCGACGCGGCCGCGCTTGCCGTCCTTGAAGACGGACAGGTAGTAGTCGGCGGCGGCCTCCGCCGCGCCGTCGAACCACAGACACGTGGTGAAGGGGTTGCTCGCCATGACTGCCTCCAGGGTGTGCGGGTGGGGGGAATCCGTCCCGCACATACAGACCGGTCCCGGCCCCGAAACTCATCGGTGGGGCCGGGACCGGTCCGTATCCCGTCTGGAATGCACTCCTGCGGGTTACATCTCGAGCATGCGATCGACGATCCGGCGGGCCGCCTGGCCGTCGTCCAGGTCGCAGAACTCCTCCCGGAACGCCGCACGCGCCTGCGCGTACTCCGCGCCCACCGCGTCCACGTTCCGCACGGCCTCGATCAGGCTCGCCGAGTCCCTGAGCAGCGGGCCCGGGGCCTTCTTCTCCAGGTCGAAGGTGAACCCGCGCAGGGTGTCCCGGTAGTGCTCCAGGTCGTAGGCGAAGAGCAGGACGGGCCGGTCGGTGTGCGCGAAGTCGAAGATCGCGGAGGAGTAGTCCGAGATCAGCACGTCGGCGACGAGCAGCAGGTCGGTGGCGTCGGGCCAGCGCGACACGTCGACGACGAACCCGTCGCGGACGCCTTCGCGCACCTGCTCGGTGACCTTGTGGTGGCCGCGGATCAGCAGGATGTGGTCCTCGCCGAGCTCACGGCGGGCCGCGTCCAGGTCGATCTGCAGGTCGAGCTTGTAGCCGGAGGTGACCGTCCAGCCCAGGCGGTTCTCCCGCCACGTGGGCATGTACAGCACGACCTTCTTGCCCTCCGGCAGGCCGAGCCGGCGCCGGACGTCCGCGATCCGGTCCGCGTCGGGCCGTACCAGCGCGTCCGTGCGCGGGCTGCCGGACTCGATGACCTCGCCGCCGTAGCCGAGCGCCCGCTTCAGGACCGGGGTGGCGTACGAGCCCGGGGAGGCGAGCAGCGACCACTGCGCGCTGTCGTGCTCCAGCGCGTCCAGCACCTCGGGGCTGGTGTAGTAGTCGTGCATGAAGTCGTGGCCGATCTGCTTCAGCGGCGTACCGTGCCACGTCTGCACGACGGTCTGGCCGGGACGCCGGCGGAAGGCGCGCGGCACGCTGTCGTTGACCACGTAGTACCGGGCCCGCGCGAGCACGTCCCAGGATTCGAGGCTGTCGTACTGGACCGCGCGGGCGGTCTCCGGGACCTCGGCCCGGCCGTCGCGGACCAGCCAGACGTGTTCCAGCTGCTCGCCGCGCCGCAGGAGTTCCTCGTGGATGGCGCGCGGCGAGTCTCCGGCGCTGTGCCCCTGGAAGGCGTCGTAGACCACGATGTCCTTGACCGGCAGGGCGCTCTGCGCCGGGTACGTCACGTCGCGCGCGATCCGCTGCGCGTAGCGCGAGCGATCGTGCGGGCTGATCATCGGATCGGCGATCAGCGCGACGCGGTCGTAGAGGCGGGATTCGACCCGTATCCGGCGGCCCCGGGCCGTGACGGCGTGGGGTCCCGCGTGCAGGGCGGTCGGGGCGAACTGCAGCGGGGCGCCGCGGTCGACGCCGAGCAGGCCGGCGGTGGCCCCGCCCTGGGAGACCGGGCGCAGCGTGGGCCACCAGCGGCCTTGCGGCAGCGGGGTGCGGCCGGCCCGGCTCTCGGGGAGCACCGGCTCGAAGGAGGCTTCGAAGGTGTCGCCGTCGCGGGTGACGGGGTAGCTGAACTCCAGGCCGGTCGGGTCGTGCAGGACCAGCTCGTAGGGCTCGTCCAGGGGGGCGACGAACCGGCCCCGGAGCGTGAACGCACCGTCCTTGGCCTCGACGGTGTCGACCAGCGGCGGGGAGACCTGGACCGAGAAGGTCAGGTGTCCGGTAGTGCCGCGCTTGGCGAAGAGGGCCCGGCCGGGCTCCTTCCCGGGCAGCGCGAGGACCAGTCCGGCGAAGCCGGCGCGCTCGTCGTGCGCCAGCCGGTGCTCGGTGCCGTCGGCGGCGGTCACGGACAGGCTCCACGGTTCCGGGCTCCACTCGCCGGGCACGACGGGGGCGTCCGGGACGGCGGCCAGGTCGGCCAGCGGCACGCGCACGGTGAAGGGGATCCGGCCGCCGGTGACGGCGGGGGCGGTCTCCAGCGGGAAGGTGAGCGCGGTGCGGGTGGAGACGTGCACGGCGCGCAGGGCGGCTCCGGCGCCGACCTCGGCGGCGAGCTCGCCGGCCACCTCGACGGCGTCGTCGCCGGCCGGGCGGACGTCCAGGGCGCGGGCGCGGACGATCTCCACCTGGACGCTGAAGGTCCCGGTGACGCTGGGGACGATCCGCACGTCCGGGGCGACCCAGTGGGCGGGCGGGTTCTGTCCGCTGTCGTGCTCGCCGCCCTTGAGCCGGGCGCGGTGCAGTCCGCCGGCGCCGGTGACGGCGACGGAGGTGCTCCACACGCCTTCGTTCCACTTCCCGCCCGTCTGGAAGGCGGTGGGGTCGATCACGGCGGTGAAACCGGCCCAGTCGGCGTGGCGCAGGGCGAGGTGCGGGGAGTTCACGGTGGCCATCGGGGAGGCGACCGTACGGGTGGTGAGGACGGTGCGGCGGCGCTTGCCGTTCTCGCGGAAGACCAGCATCTTGCGCGAGCCGAGGCGGCTCTCGGCGCCCAGGTGTCCGGGGAGGGCGTAGCCGCGCAGCAGCAGCTTGCCGTCGGCCCAGTGGGCCTGCTCGACGCGGCTGACGACGCGGCGTTCGCGCGGGCCGAGGGTGAGGACCTTGGCGGGGACCGGTGCCTTGAGGAACGGGTAGTCGGCTTGCGGGCGGGCCAGTCCCTTGACCGGCACGCTGTAGGTGAAGTCCCGCTGGTGCTGGACGAGGGCCACGAACTCCTCGATCCGGCCCTCCCCGGCGAGGTAGGCCTTGAGCCGGTCGGCGACCGTCAGGTCGGGCCACAGCCCGGGGCCGATCTCGCGGACCAGGCCGCCGGCCTCCTTGGCGAAGGCGGCACGGAACTCGGCGCCGGCCTCGGGAACGTACTTGTAGATGAGCGGGAGTTCCTCGCTCAGCACGTTGCGGTCGTAGTCGCGCAGGTAGCGGGTGTAGGCGGCGCCCTGCTTGCTCTGGAGCGCCTCGCGGACCAGGCGGACGGAGGTCACGCGGTCGATGACCGAGACCGGGTCGGTGGAGCGCTGGGTGATGGAGCGCTCGCCGGTTTCGCGGACGCGCCAGTGGTAGACGCACTCACCGATGACGTCGACGCTCTTGGCGAAGTAGTGCGCGGGAATGGAGACGGGCGCGTCCTCGTAGAGGATGCCTTCCGGGTACTGGAAGGCGTGCTCGTCCCAGAAGCTGCGCCGGTAGACCTTGTTCCACGCGGTGCGGTCGGTGACCAGCGCCGGGAACTTGGAGATGTGGGTCTTCAGCCGGGTCGCGGCGAAGGCGACGCGGTGGCCCCAGGACTGCTGCATGCCGACGGAGCGGAAGCGCTTGACGTTGCCGGCCGCGAAGTCGGAGCCGGTCTCGTCGAGGGCGTCGATCATGCGCTGGTACGCGTACGGCGGCATGGTGTCGTCGCTGTCGACGAAGGCCAGGTACTCGCTGCCCGGGCTGATGTGGCGGGCGCCCACGTTGCGGGCCGCGCCGAGTCCCGCGTTCTTCTGGAGGACCAGCCGGAAGCGGTCGTCGCGGTCGGCGAACGCCTGGGCGAGTGCCGCGCTGCCGTCGGTGGAACCGTCGTCGACGAGCACGACTTCGAAGTCGTCGAATGTCTGTGCTGCGATGGACTCCAGGCACTCGTCGAGGTAAAGCTCGACGTTGTAGACGGGGACGACGATACTCAGGCGCGGGGGCATGGGCGGCGAGTTCTCCAGCTTACTAACAATATTGATGATCAGCCGATTACAGCATCTTACTCTGTAACGAGATGATAAAATCCGGTCGTCTCGGACATAAGTGAGAAGCCGCCGGGGCGGGCGGCAATGAGTTCAGCCGCCCGCCACCTCGCCGTCATCGAATCAGACTTCCAGCTCTGCCTCGATCTTCTTCAGCTGGTGCCGGGCCATCGCGAGGTTCGCCCGCGTCTTGTCGAGCGCCAGGTAGAGGAAGAGTCCGGCCGAGCCCCGGCCCTTCATGAGCCGGATCAGGTGGTACTGGGTTCCGAGCGTGATGAGGACGTCCTCGATCTCGTCCTTCAGGCCCAGCATCTCCATCGTGCGGAGCTTGGCCCGCACCACGTCGGTGTTGCCCGCGGCGGCGACCGTGAGGTCGAGGTCCTTTCCGCCGCCGACGGTGCCGAGGGCCATACCGCTGCTGCAGTCGACCAGGGCGACGCCGAGCACGCCGTCGATGCTGGTGGTGGCTTCCTTGAGCGATGTCTCCACGTTGGCCATGGGGGTTCCTCTTTCTTTTCCGTGTCCGGTGGTTCCGGTCGTTCTGTTCGGTCGGTACGGATGTACGTGGTCGAGGGGATCAGGAGCCGGTGCCGGAGCCCGCGCCCGGGCCGCGGCGGCCGAGGCTGTGATCGATCAGCTCCGCTATGCGCAGGCTGGAACGGCGGGCCTCCAGGTGGAGCCGTCCGACGTTGACGCGCGGCTCCGCGATCAGGGTCAGCACGGCCGCGTCGCCCGCCGCGTAGGTGGCGACGTAGCCGTCCTCTCCGCGCACGAGCAGCTCGCGGAACCCGCCCTGCCCGGTGCAGTCGCTGAGCCGCTGGGCCACTCCCAGGGCAGCGGCGGTCAGGGCCGCGACGGATTCCGCCTCGGTGGCGGCGCTGTCGTGGGCCAGGACCAGGCCGTCGACGCTCGCGGCCAGGGCACCGCCCAGCTGCGGGACGCGGGCCCGCAGCCGTCGGAGCTCGGCGAGTATCTCGGCCTCGGCTTCGGCGGGCACGGTACTCATGTCGGACCTTCTCCTTTCGGACTGCCGCCGCTCGGAACGGTCGCCGCGCTGGGCGGCTCGCAGCGGGAGCCTCACAGGCTTGCCTCCAGTGCGTCGCGTAACCGGCGCAGCAACGCCACGTCCGGGGACTGCGCCTGCGTCATCCAGTCGGGCAGCGGCGCCTCCGCGGCGGCGGCGGGCGCCGGTGCGTGCGGGGTTTCGACCAGCCCGGCCGCCGCGAGGCGCCGTACGTCGAGCAGGGTGTGGAAGGCCGGGCGGCCCAGCACCCAGGCGAGGTCCGCCGGTGTCCGGACCCCGTCGGCGCGGTCGAGCAGGATCCGCTGGCGGGCGGTGATCGTCTGCCCGGGGGCGGCGGGCCGGGGCACGACCGGGGAGGTGTCCAGCAGCGGGTAGGGCCAGACCGCGTCGAGCAGCTCCCGGCGGCGGCAGGTCTCCCGCTCGACGGCGGCGGCCGGTACGGAGCGGACGGAGCCGATCCAGTGGGTGGCCCCGCGCCGGAAGCGGGAGGGGCCGCTGCCCGGGGAGAGCGCGAAGAAGGCGGCGTCGAAGATCGCGGCGAGGTGGCATATCTCCAGTTCGCCGCCTGCGAGCCCGCCGCTGTCGACGAGGAAGCGGGCGACCTGGCGGCGGGCGCCGGCCTCGTTCACGGCTTCGGTCCAGCGCTCGGGGGTGAGGCCCCCGCCGGTGGTGAGCAGGACGTCGAGTCCCGGGGTGGCCGGGCTCTCCGCGTGCACCACGCGGCCGTCCTCCAGGAAGAGGGTGCCGCGCTCGCGGAACAGGGCGCCGGTCGCCCGCTCGGCGGCGAGCCGGGTGAGCAGCGGGGAGACGGCGACGGTGGCGACGGCGGTCACTTCAGCACCAGCTCCTCGGCCAGGGCCCGGAGTCTGTGCCGGGCGAGGGCGAGGTTTCCGTCGGTCCGGTCGAGCCACAGGTGCAGGAACACGCTGCTGTCGAAGCTGGTCTCGACGAATCGGAGTACGTGGTAGCCGGTCCGGGTGGTGACGATGAGGTCCTCCACGGGCGGCCCGGCGCCGTCCTGCGCCTCGGTTCCGTCCGGGGCGAAGGACTCGTACTCGGCGGCCGCCCGGGCCAGTTCGGCGGTCTCGGCCGCGGTGGTCTCGTGGTCCCCCACCGGTGATTCCCCGGCGGTGCCGAGGGCCAGGCCGCTGCTCCAATCGACCAGCGCGGCCCCCCTGGCACCAGGCAGGGCCATGGCTTCGAGCAGGCATTCGTCGATCCCGGGCACGCGGACTCCCCTCCCGGCCGGACCGTGCGTGGTGCACGGTCGTGCGGCGCGACAGAAGGGAACTTACTCAACTTCCACACTACGAAAGGGCGTTCTGGCATTTTCCGCTGGAACATGCGCGATGGCACGTGACAGCTTGGCCGGAACCCCTCCTCTTTTGATCATTCTTTTGGATCGTGCGCCTCAAACGCCCCCCGCGGCCCCGCCGTCACGACGCGAGCGGCAGATCGTCCGAGAGCCGGAAGGCCCCGCCCTCGCGTTGTACGTAGCCCTCGTGGCTGAGGGTGCGCAGCAGGTGGTAAACGGTGGGCAGCGGGATTCCGGTGAGCCGGGACAGGCGCTTGGCCGTCGCCCCGCCCTCCGCGTACATCGCTTCCACGAGCCGCAACGCCCGCTGCACGGAACCGATGAGGGTGGGTGCGGTGGTGGTGGCGCTGCCCCCGTCGGCGCTGCCCTCGCCCGCGGCGCCCCCGCCCTCGACGCCCCCGTCAGTGCCGTCCGTGCTGCCCGCGCGGTCCTTCTGGCTGTGTTCGGTGCCCATGAGTGGTCCCCCTGCTCCGGTACGAGGCCTGGCAAACCCATCAAAGTCGCTCATCGGTCTCAAAACCAGCGGACTCGCGTAAACCTGAGCATAAGATCAACTCATGCCCGGCCCCCGGAAACCGAAGCTCCTCGTCGAGGCCCTCAGATGCGGGCCGGCGTCCAGCCTTCGATGTGCCAGGGCGCGCCGACGGTCAGCGCGTGCGGGGCTCCGGAGACGGTGAGGCAGGCCTCGCGCGGGGTGCCCCGTTCGAAGGTGAGCCGCAGGGAGCCGTTGCCGGCGACCTCGGCCGTGTTGATCCGGCACAGGGCCAGTTCGCCGAGGAGCGCCAGGGGATGGCCGGGGAGCATGCTGCCCGGGCTGGCGGAGACCCGGACGTCGCCGTCGGCGGCGATGCCGACCCGGACCGAGCCGAAGAGCGGCTGCTCCAGCCGCCAGGGGGCGTCGATGACGATGCGGGCTTCCGCGTCGGTCAGCTCGTCGTGGACGGTGAGGAAGGGCGAGGCCCTGCGCCGTTCGCCCGTCTCCAGGACCAGGGCGCCCTCCAGGTCCACGGGCAGGGGGGCCACTCCGCTCGTGACGGGGAACGGACCGCTGTCCACGCGCAGGCACACCGGGTCCAGGCAGTCGGGTACCGGATCCACCACGGGCCCCGGCAGCGGGGGCCGGTCGGTCACCTCGCCCCAGAGGGCGGGAACGGCGTGGCGCAGCACCGCGTCCGTGACCTCGTCCGCGACGCGGGCGGCGGTGCGCTCGTCGGTGATGCTCCACCAGTGGTCGTGCGGATGACCGAGGAGGTGTCCGATCCTGGCGTGCCAGCCGACGGGGCCGACGCGGTTGGCGCTGAGCCGGGTCCCGAGGGCCGGCCGCAGCCGCCGCAGCGCCTCGTGTTCCTCGTACGGGACCGCGCGCAGGTTGACGGTGAACCTGCACTCGGCGGCCCCGGACGAAGCGCTCCGCTGGAAGCCGAGCAGCGCGTGGTCGGGTTCGGCGGCGCGGAGCCGGTACTCCAGCCCGGTGCCGGTGAAACCCGCATCGCGCAGCGCCGGGGCGATCCGCTCGCGCAGCGTCTGGTGGAACAAGTCGGTCGCGTTCACCCTCGTAGTGTCACAAGCCGCACGCTCCCCGACCAAAACCGTCCATCCCCGGGCGGCCGCGAAGGCCTGTCCGGGCCGCTCTATCCTGCGCGGACCGCGGATCACAGCAGGTCCGCGGCGGGGAGGGGATCAGCGGACATGGAAACCGTGAGACAGAGCGCCGGGGCGACGGACGCCCCGGAGGTGCGGCCGTGCCCGGAGTGCGGGACCGAGGTCACCGCGCACCCGTCGTACGTCACCTGGTGCGCGGCCTGCGACTGGAACGTGGACCCGGGCGCCCCGGATCCGGAGCGGGGCCGGCTCGCGAAGGTCCGGCGACGCCTGGCCGCGCGGTACGGGGAGCAGCTGGCCGAGGAGATCGGACGGGGCGGGAGCGGGACCGGCCGGGTCGGTCCGGGCGGGTCGACCGTCCTGGCCTTCGGGCTCGCCCTGCTGGTGCACGGGGTCACCGCGGGCCTGTTCCTGGCCGCGGTCGTGCTGATCATCGGCGGCTGGCACACCGGCATCCAGCCGGTGCTCGGCGTCGTGCTCCTGGTGGCCGTGGCGGTGCTGATGCCGCGGCCGGGCCGGGCCCCGAGCGGGCCGGTGGTGCTGTACCGGGCGGACGCCCCCGAGCTCTTCGGGCTGATCGACGAGGTGGGGGCCGCCGTCGGGACGACGGGGGTGCACGCAGTGGTGGTGGACTCCTCCCCCAACGCCTGGGTGAGCGCCTACGGCTACCGCGGCCGGCGCGTGATGTGCCTGGGCCTCGGGCTGTGGGAGATCCTCACGCCGCAGGAGCGGGTGGCCCTGCTGGGGCACGAGCTCGGGCACTTCGCGAACGGCGACATCCGCTCCTCGTTCCTGATGAACGGGGCCCTGCGGTCCCTGGCCGAATGGCACGCGGTCCTGGTCCCGGTGCATCGCGGGACCCTCATGGACTGGTTCATGCACGCCGTGACGTTCCTGCCCCGCTGGACGGTCTACGGGCTGATCCGCCTGCTCGACGGCCTGACCCTGCGGGCTTCGCAGCGTGCGGAGTACCTGGCCGACACCGGCGCGGCCCGTGCCGGTTCCGGCGGGGCGGCCGTCACGCTGCTGGACCGGCTGCTGGTCGCCGCCGCCGTCGAGGCGCACCTGCGGCGCGAGTCGATGGCGGTGGCCCGGGCCGGTGGCGGGCCGGGGGGCCGCGAGGTGCGCGAGGCCGCCGAGCGTGAGCTGTGGGAACGGCTGGCCGCGCGGATCGGCTCCGTCCCCGAGAGCGAGTACGAGCGGCTGCGCCGGGTCTCGGCCCGGCGCGGGCACAGCGTCGACGACACCCACCCGCCGACCCACCTGCGCCGGCGCTGCCTGGCCTCGGCCGACCCGCAGCCCGCGCTGGTCGTCTGCGACGGCCCCCGGGCCCAGGCGGTCGCGGCAGAACTGGCCCCGGCCCGAGCGGAGATGGCCCGCCAGGTGATCCGGGACCACGCCGGCTGAAGGGGAGCACCCCTACCACCCCTAGTGCGTGCAGGTCACGAAGGCCGGGAGCGGGGTCTCCTCGACGAGGCGGCGGGGCAGGGACAGCGCGAAGCGGTGTTCCAGTACCGCGAGGGTGAGGCGGTCACGTTCCCCGGACGGTTCGTCCTCGGGGCGGGCGTAGCAGCCGTCGGGGGTGAGGATCTTGGCCTCGACCAGCTCGGGCAGGAGGAAGTCGGGCCGGTGGCCGCCACGCCAGTGCTCCTCGCCGATGCCGAAGCAGCAGACCAGCTCGCCGTCCCGGGCGTACGCGAACTGCTTGGGCGGGTGATCGGGCTGCGGGTCGAGGTACACGGCCTCGGCCCCGGAGCGGGAGACCTCCGCGAGGCGCTGGGCCCCGGCGGGCACTCCGTGTTCCACGGCGAAGGACCAGCCGCCCCAGCTCCCGACCCGGGCCACCCCGTCCCCGTCCACCGTCTCGGTGACCATGCTCCAGGCGTCGATGGCTCCGAGCGGCCCGGGACGCAGGTCCGGCAGGGCGCCGAGCCGGGCGGCCAGTTCCTCGGGGCCTATGCCCCGGGCGAAGGTGAGGCTGACGTACCAGGCGCTCCAGTCCGCCAGCCACTGGATGCCGCCGTCGCAACCGCGGGCGCCGTCGCCCGCGCCCTGCCTCGTGATGTCCGCCATTGCCACGGTTCCTCCCGCGATCCCTGCGATGCGAGCCGGTCCTGCCGGGGGCGCCGGTCCTGCCGGAACCGGCCCTACCGGCACGATAGTCAGTCGGCGGGGGCTTCCGGGAGGAGGCGCTCGACCATCGTGCCGATGAGCCCCTCCACGTCGTGGGGGCCCAGCAGGCCGGGCACGGTCAGGTCGTCGACGATCAGCCCGAGCATGGCCAGGTAGATCAGGACCACGCCCTGCCGGTCCCCCGGCAGTCCCGCCTCCAGGTGCCAGGCGATGTTCGCCTCGAGTTCGGCGCCCTGGAATCCGGCCAGTGCCTCCTGGAGTTCGGGCCGCCGGGTGGCCTCCAGGCGCAGTTCCAGCATCGCGGTGTGGACGCTGCGCTCGCGGCGCATGCGCTCCAGGAGCCGGTGCAGCAGCACCTTCGTGTCGAAGGGGCCCGTCAGGTCCGCCGGATCGGGGGTGAGCCGCTCGCGGGTGCGGTGCAGGATCTGTACGAGGAGCTGGGCGCGGTGGGCGAAGTAGTTGGAGGCGGTGCCGGTCGGCACCCCGGCCTCCGCGTCCACGGCGCGCAGGGTCAGCCCCCGTGAGCCCTCGCGGGCGAGGACTTCGATGGCGGCGTCGAGCAGCGCGGCGCGGCGCTCGGGGTTCTGGCGCATGGGTGGGTCCCTGACGGTGTGGACGTGGCTGCCGGTATGACCGCCGCATATGCACTGCACGTGCAGTGCTTCGGACACGCTAGCGGACGCCGCCTCGTCGAGGCCCTCCCCAGCGCCCCCTCCGACGTGCCACCCTGCCCGTTATGGAGCGGATCATCGGGGAGATACGCGAGGACCTGGACCGCCGGATCGCCGTGGCCGCCGAGCGGCTCGCCGACCGGTCGGCCGATGACCCGGCCTGCGCCGTCTACGTCGCCCTGCTCGGCCGGGCCGCCCTGCGCGAGCGGGTCCACCACCTGCTCCGCCAGACCGTCGACGGCCTGCTCCGTGCGGCCCGCGGCCTGCCGCCCGAGCTCGGCGAGGCCCGCGCCGACGGCGAGCTCCGCGCCCGGCAGGGGCTGCCGCTCGACTCCCTGCTGCGCGTCTACCGGCTCGGCGGCAGGCTGCTGTGGCAGGTCCTGACCGAGGCCGTCTCCGCACACGACCGGGCGGCGCTGCCCCGGCTGCTGCCCGGGGCGCCCGCGCTGTGGGACGTGGTCGACCGGATGGCGGACGCGGCGGCGGAGTCCTACCGCCGGACCGAGGCCGTGCGCGGCGACCGCGAGCGGGAGCTGCGGGGCGCCCTGCTCGACGCCCTGTTCGACGGCGGCGGTCCGGCGGGCCGGTCCGCCGAGTCGGCGCGGCGGCTCGGGCTTCCGGAGCACGGCCGGTTCGCCGTGGTCGTCCTCGATCCCGGGGAGGGTGCGTGGGCGGCCCCGGCCGGCGCCCCGCGCGTGCTGTGGCGGATCCGCGCCGACGGCGAGACCGGCCTGGTGGAGCTGGGCGGGCTGCCGCTCGCCTCCGTGACCGATCTGCTGGCGCCCCTGGGCTTACGGGCCGGGGTGAGCCCGGTGGTGGAGACGCCCGGCGAGCTGGCCGGGGCCCGCCGGCTGGCCGTCCTCGCGCTGCGTGCGGCGCCGGGGGCCGACGGTCCGCACACCGCCCTGCTGGACGAGCGGCTCCCGGCGGCCCTGGTCGCGGCCGAGCCCGAACTCGCCGGCCGGCTGCGCCAGGTGGTGCTGGGCCCGGTCCTGGCCCTGGCCGCGGAGGACCGCAGGGTGCTGCTGACCACCCTGGGCACCTGGCTGTCCTGCCGGGGCTCGACCACGTACGCCGCCCAGCGGCTGTACTGCCACCGCAACACCGTCTCCAACCGGCTGCGCCGCCTGGAGCAGCTGACCGGGCGCTCGCTGGCCGATCCCGCCCACGTCGTGGAGCTGGCGCTGGCGCACGCGGCGGTCACCCAGCGCCCGGCCGGGTCCCCGCCTGTTCCTGCGGGTCCCCCGTCCCCCCGGCTCCCTCCCCCGCAGGCTTCGCGGACTCCAGCAGGAACGGCACGTCGATCACCGCGACCCCGGGCGTGAACAGCAGGCGCGCCTTGAGGCGCAGCGCGTTCTGGTTGTGCAGGGGCTGTTCCCACCAGTGCCCGACCACGTACTCGGGGATGACCACGGAGAGCATGTCCGTGCCCTCGGCGGCCGCCTGTTCCTGCACGTAGGCCAGCACGGGCCCGACCACCTCGCGGTACGGGGAGTGCAGCACCTTGAGCGGGATGCCCGGGTCGTGGTCCGCCCAGGCCGCGCGCAGCCGGTTGGCGTCCTCCTCGTCGGCGGCCACCGAGACGGCCGTCAGGGTGTCGGGGCGCAGTCCCATCGCGAAGCCGAGGGCCTTGAGGGTCGGCGCGTGGACGGCGGCGACGAGGACGACGACGTGGTGGCGGGCGGGCTTGCGGGGTTTGACCCCGGGGGCGACGGCGACTTCCCGGGCCACGGTGTCGTAGTGGCGGCGCACGCCCTTCATCCCGAGGAAGAGCACGGGCATGGCGATGACGACGAGCCAGGCACCGTGGGTGAACTTGGTGATGAGGACGATGACGAGGACCACGGAGGTCATGACGGCGCCGACCGCGTTGATGGCGAGCCGGCGGTGGATGTGGATCCGTTCCTCCTTGCGCGTCTCGGGGGAGGCGAGCTCCGTCTTCCAGTGCTTGACCATGCCCGCCTGGGAGAGGGTGAAGGAGACGAAGACTCCGATGATGTAGAGCTGGATGAGGCGGGTCAGCTGGGCGTCGAAGGCGACGATCAGGCCGATGGCGGCGAGCGCCAGCAGGACGACGCCGTTGGAGTAGACGAGCCGGTCGCCGCGGTTGAAGAGCTGGCGCGGTACGTACCGGTCCTTGGCCAGGATCGAGGCGAGCATCGGGAAGCCGTTGAAGGCGGTGTTCGCGGCGAGGATCAGGACGCCGGCCGTGACGGCCTGGAGCAGGTAGAAGAGGACGTGCCAGTCGCCGAAGGTGGCTCTGCCGATCTGTGCGAGCGCGGTGGACATCGGGGTTCCGGGGGCCAGGCCCAGCTCGGTCGGCTCCGCCGCCACGTGCACCTGGTAGTTCATGGCGAGGTAGGTGATCCCGGCGAACATGGTGACGGCGAGCGCGCCCATCGCGGCCAGGGTGGTCGCCGCGTTCTTGCTCTTCGGCTTCTGGAAGGCGGGGACGCCGTTGCTGATGGCCTCGACGCCCGTGAGCGCCGTACAGCCGGAGGCGAAGGCCCGCAGCGCGAGGAGCACCACCGCGAGGCCGGCGTAGTTGCCCTCGGCGGTGATCGGCAGCTCCGCGGATTCGGCGCGGATCGTGTCGCCGGTGGCGAGCCGGTAGGCGGCCACCGCGAACATCAGGTAGATGACGAGGACGAAGCCGTAGGTGGGGACGGCGAAGACCCGGCCCGATTCCCGTACCCCGCGCAGGTTCATGAGGGTCAGCAGCACCACGAAACCCACCGACAGGGGGACTTCGTGGTCGGAGAGGGAGGGGATCGCCGAGGTGATGGCGGAGACCCCGGAGACCACGGAGACGGCGACCGTCATGACGTAGTCGACGAGCAGGGCGCTCGCCGCGGTGAGGGCGGCGGTCTGGCCGAGGTTCTTGGAGCTGACGATGTACGCGCCGCCGCCGCCCGGGTAGGCGTAGCAGGTCTGCCGGTAGGAGGCGACGACGACCACGAGCAGGAAGACGATGGCGGCGGCCGCGTACCAGGCGAGGTGGAGCAGCGCGACCCCGCCGAGGGCGAGGATCAGCAGGATCTCCTCGGTGGCGTAGGCCACGGAGGAGAGCGGGTCGCTGCAGAAGATCGGGAGCGCGAGCCGTTTGGGCAGCAGGGTCTCGCCCAGACGCGCGGTGTCGAGCGGTTCGCCGACCAGCACACGTTTCGCATTGATACGCCTCATTCAGGCATGATCAGCCAAAACTGTGGCGATTCATCCCATATAGGCCCTGTGTCACGGGGTGAACCGCCTACATCTTCGCCGCCGCGCTCCGGATGGCCTCCCGGATGCGGAAGTACGTGCCGCAGCGGCAGATGTTGGCGATCGCGTCGATGTCCTCGTCCGTGGGCGTGCTCGTCCGCTTCAGCAGGGCGACGGCCGCCATGATCTGGCCGGGCTGGCAGAAGCCGCACTGCGCGACGTCCTGTTCGAGCCAGGCCTCCTGCACCGGGTGCAGGTCCTCGCCGTCGGCCAGTCCCTCGATCGTGGTCACCGCCTTCCCCGCGCACGCGGAGACCGGCACCACGCAGGGGCGGACGTCCACCCCGTCGAGGTGGCTGGTGCAGGCCTTGCAGACGTCCACTCCGCAGCCGTATTTGGGGCCGCGCACGTTCAGCATGTCGCGGAGCACCCACAGCAGGGGCAGATCGTCGGGCGCGTCCACGGTGACGCTCTGCCCGTTGACGGTGAAGGTGTGCGAGGGCACGGCTCGGCTCCTGGGGGCGACTAGCGCGGGTAGGGGGTGAAGTCGACGTCGAAGTCGAGGGGGAAGCTGCGCGGCTTGGTGCCGGTGGCCCGGGCGTAGGCGTTGGCGATCGCGCCCACGGCGGCGGGCAGGCCCAGTTCGCCGGCCCCGCCGGGCTCGGTTCCGGTCGCCGGGAGCACGAAGACGCGTACGTCCTTCGGGGTGTCGCGCTGCTGCGCCCAGTGGAACTGGCTGTAACTGCCTTCCAGCGGGAGCCCCTTGTCCAGGTGCAGGCCGGCCTTCAGCGTGGTGGAGATCGCGTCGGTCAGGCCGCCGATCATCTGGGCCTCCAGACCGCGCGGATTGACGGGCAGGCCCACGTCGACGGCGATGACCGCCTTCGTGACGCGGACGTGCTCCGGATCCCTGGTGTCGATCTCGACCAGGCAGGCCGTCCGGGACTTGTACTCCTCGTGGAAGGCGATGCCCTGGGCGCAGCCGGCCGGCATGGCCCGGCCCCAGCCGCCCTCGGTGGCCGCTTTGTCGAGCACGGCGCGCTGGGCGGCCGTCTTCAGGAAGGTCCGGCGGAACTGGTACGGGTCCCGGCCCGTCGCGGCGGCCAGCTCGTCCACCACGATCTCCTCGGCCCCCCGGGTGTTCGCCGAATAGACCGACCGCCAGGACCCGGTGGGGACCCCGGTCGGGACCTCGGTGAGCGCCTGGGTGGTGAGCCCGAAGTGGTACGGGGACTTGATCGTGGTGAGGAACAGGGTCTGGGCGAGGGTGGCGTTGCCGATGCCGAGCGGGAGGCTGGCGGCGGTGGCGGTGATGATCTCGCCGAGTCCGTGCCGGAAGTCGGTCTCGGCGGCGGCGACCCGGTGTTCGAAGCTGAGCACCTCGCCCAGCAGGTGCGTCGCCCGGATCTTGTGGTGGGTGGCGGGGCGCATCCGGCCGTGCCGGGTGTCGTCCACCCGGGTCCACATCAGCCGCACCGGGCGGCGGCAGGCCTTGGAGATCCGGGCCGCTTCCAGGGCCGCGTCGAAGAACAGCCGGCGGCCGAAGGAGCCGCCCGCCTGCACCACGTGGACGGTGACCTTGTCGAGGGGCAGGCCGAGGTCGGCGGCGATCGTTTCGCGGGCCACGATCGGCGACTTGAGCCCGGACCAGATCTCGGCCCGGTCCTCGCGCACGTCGGCGACGGCCGAGTTGGTCTCCATCGGGGCGTGGCTGACGAAGGCGAAGTCGAACTCGGCGTCCACGTGCGGGGTGAGCAGCGGCGGCACGAGCAGCGGCGGGGTGGCGGCGCGCAGCTTCGTACGGACAGATGCGTCCGACAGCTGGTCGGCCGGGCCCGGGCCCCAGGTGACCTGGAGCGCGGCCTTGGCGTCGAGGGCCTGGCCGAAGGTCTCGGCGACGACGGCGACCCCGGTGGCGACGGTGACCACGTGCAGGACGCCGGGCATGGCCCGGACGGCGGCGAGGTTGGCGACGGAGCGGACGCTGCCGCCGAGCGTGGGCGGGCGGCGGACCACACAGGGCTTGGCCCCGGGCACGTCCAGGTCGAGGGTGTAGCGCTGGGCCCCGGTGACCATGGCGCGGGCGTCGATCCGGCTGGTGGGCTTGCCGACCAGGGCGTGCTTGGCCGTCGGCTTGGGGGTGGCGCCGAGGACGATCAGGGCGGGGTCGGCGGCGGCCGCGGCGAGGGAGCCGTAGGGGGCGGTGCGGCCGTCGGGGGCGCGGACGGCGCCGTTCGCCGTGGTCAGGGTCGATGCCGGGAGGCTCCAGCGCACGGCGGCGGCCGCGACCAGCCGGGCCCGGGCGGTGGCGGCGCACTGGCGGACCGGACCGTAGAGGGAGCGGATGGAGTTGGAGGATCCGGTGAGCTGGTTGAAGAGCAGCTCGGGGCGTGCGTCGTCCAGTTCGACCCGTACGGCGGCCAGCGGGGCGTCCAGTTCCTCGGCGACGAGCATCGCCACGGCGGTGGTGAGCCCCTGGCCGACCTCCTCGCGGGGCAGCCGGAAGCGGATGGTTCCGTCGGCCTCCACGACGAGCGCGAGCAGGGCCGAGGTGGGGGCGCCGGCCAGGATGAACAGGTCGCCGAGGTCCACCAGATCGGCGATGGCGGGCAGCGTCGGGATCACGGCGTGCGCGGTCTGCGGTGCGATGAGGTCGGCTCCGGCGCGCGTGACCAGGGCGAGGGTCGGCGCGGCGACCAGATAGGTGAGGAAGGACCGCCGGCTCTGCCCGTCGGTCGGCGGATGGCTCTGCCCGGTCATGTCGTTGTGTCCCCACCCTGCGCGCGGCCCGCCTCAGCGAGCCTCCCCGGCTCATTACCGGCACGTAGAGTAGCCATTCGGGGGTGCCGGGGGAAGTCCGGATCACAGCGCGGGCGAAATACCGGACATACCGTCACCGGGGGTGGTGATCGCGCCGCATGGGCGGCCGGCCGCGGCGGGGTCCTTCGTTCGGGGGGTGGCGGGCCGGTCGTGTTGATCCGGGTTCCGCGGTGTCTTTCGCCCGTTCGACAGCGGGCGGACCTCGTACACCTCGGCCGTACGATCGATCGCCCCCGTCCGCACGGCCGGTTTCCGGCCGCGGGCGGACGGGGGAAGGAGCGCGGCTGCGGCACACCGTGCACGCCTGACCCGCCCGGGCGGCCCCGGGCGGGCCACGCGTCCGGTGCGATCCGCCCGGTACCGATCGCGGAGCGGCGGCCCGGGTACGGCAAGGGCCTGCGGGGTCCCGCCGGCGGCCCGCCGGCACGGGCTGACCGGATTCGTTCGCACGCTCCAGGAGGGCCGGAAGGCCCCAGGCATATGCCTTGTGCAAGTCCGCCACGGATGTTGCCAAACGCCTTACAGGCCGTCGCAGGCTGTGCAACAGTCGTTACCGGCCCTTCCTTCAGAACCGGTCCCTCCTCAGACTTGGCCGTGCCGCGCCTGTATCGGAGTTCAGATGCCGTCCCACCTGTACGCGGACCGCCCCGCGCAACCCCCCGAGCCAGGGTCGGTGGACGCGCTGATCTCGCAGACCCGACAGCTCCGCGGAGAAGTCGACGCCGTCCGCCGCGACACCGTGGTCGACGACGACGACGCGCAGGGCCGCTGGCAGCGCGCACTGTGCGATCTCGCCGTCCACCATCTCGACGACCTCCGCGCGCACCTCGGCCAGCTCAAGGAAGGGCTCCCGCCCACCGCGCCGGAGTCCGCCGCGCTGCCGCAGGCCGCCCCGGAGACCGGGGCCGAGGCCCAGCAGACCAGGGTCGGCAGTGCCGAGTGGAACCTGCTGACCGACGAGGTCAGCTGGTCCGACGAACTCTTCCAGATCTTCGGCCGCTCCCCCGAGGCGGGCGCGCTGCCCCTCGACGAACTGGGATCCACCCTGTTCTCCGAGGACCAGCCGCTGCTGACGGCGATGGTGACGGCCTGTCTGGTGGACGGCAAGCCGATAGACGGCGAGTTCCGCATCGTCCGGGCCGACGGCCGGGTCCGGACGCTGCACATGAGGGGCGAGCCGGTCCTCGACTCCGACGGCTGCACGGCCTCCATGTGGGCCGTGCTGCGGGACGTGAGTGAACTGCGCCGGAGCCAGCGGGCGGTGCGCGAGTCCCGGGACTCGCTGCAGCGCCGGCAGGAGATCGCGCAGACCGAGCGCCGGCTGGCGGTCGAGCTGCAGGAAGCCGTGCTCCCCCCGTGGCGCGGCTCCCTGCGGTTCCCGCACGACAACACCAGGGCGCTGGACGTCGCTGCGCACTACCTGCCCTCCGCGACCAGCGCGCTCATCGGCGGCGACTGGTACGACGCGCTCGAACTCCCCGACGGGCACTCGATGCTGACGGTGGGTGACCTCACCGGGCACGGGGTGACCGCGACCTCCGGCATGGCGATGATGCTCGGCGCCCTGCGCGGGATGGCCATGGCGGGCATCGAACCGGGCCCGCTGATGGGCTGGCTGAACCAGCTCCTGGAGACCTCCGTCCAGCCCGCGCTCGGATCCGCCGTGTGCTGCCGCTACGATCCCGCGCGCCGGGTGCTGTCCTGGGCGCAGGCCGGCCACCCCGCCCCGCTGCTGTTCCGGCGCGGCCAGGGCCGTTCGCTGCTGCCCCCCGAGGGCGTCCTGCTGGGAGCGACCTCCGGAGCCACGTACGGCCAGGCCGAGGAGCGGCTGGAGGTGGGCGACGTCCTCGTCCTGCACACCGACGGACTGACCCCGCGCAGCATCGAGTTCAGCAAGGCCGACGGGACCGAGCGGCTGCTGGCGCTGGCACCGCACTTCTCCGCCGCCCGGTCCGCGCAGGACTGCGTGCGCCTGGTGATCGGGGAGTTCGGCGAGGGCGAGCGCGAGGACGACGCCTGCGTGCTGGTGGCCCGGATCGGCTCGTAGCGAGAGGTTCACGGGACCCGAGGCCGCGCCGGAAGGCGCGGCCTTTCTCGTGCCCGGACCCCGGTGGCCACCGGTCTCCGACCGACCGGTCTCCGACCGGCCGCGCCGATCAGACCGGCCGTGCCACGGGGCTGTTCGGGAGGGCCAGCTTGATCTCCTCGCGGAGCTCCTCGATGCCGGCGAATCCGGAGTAGTGGCCGCTCAGCCGGTACATCTCGCGCAGCCGGTCCCACGTCCGGTGCGAGGAGGTCTCGTTCATCGAGACCAGCGCCAGGCGGGCGTAGCGGTCGGCCTGTTCCGGGTCGTCGGCGATGAAGCAGGCGGAGGCCATCGAGATGTAGTCGAAGATCTTCGAGCGCTGGTGGCCGTCGGCCCGCAGCCGCAGGGCCTCCTTCGCGTGCTGCTGCGCGATGGTCGCCGCCGAGGGGTCGTGGTCGGCGAGGGTACGGAAGGCCAGCGCCTGCATGCCGTGCAGATCGGCCTCGTCGAAGTGCTGCATCCAGGACGGCGGCGGCACGTCTCCCGAGGTGGACACGAACAGGTCCTCGGCCTCGCCCAGGGTGCGGCGCATGGCCTGCCCCTTGCCGAGCGCGGCCTGCGCCCAGGCCTCGATGGTGTGGAGCATGGCGCGGGTCCGGGGCAGGGTCTGCTCGCCGGAGCCGGACTGCGCCAGCTTCATCAGGTCCAGGGCCTCGTTCGGCTTGCCCAGGTGGACCATCTGACGGGCCGCGCGGGAGAGCGCCTCCCCCGCGCGCGGCCGGTCGCCGCCCTCGCGGGCCGCGTGCGCGGCGATGACGAAGTACTTCTGCGCGGTGGGCTCCAGGCCCACGTCGTGGGACATCCAGCCCGCCAGGACCGCCAGGTTGGCCGCCACCCCCCACAGCCTGCGCTGGAGGTGGTCGGGGTGGTGGTACGCGAGCATGCCGCCCACCTCGTTGAGCTGCCCGACCACGGCCTTGCGCTGCAGGCCGCCGCCTCTGGAGGCGTCCCAGGCGCGGAAGACCTCCACCGACCGCTCCAGGGCCTCGATCTCCTGGGAGCCGATGGGCGCGGCCTCGTAGCGGTCGTAGCCCGCGGAGTCGGCCTGGAAGGCGTCACCGTGGCGCTGCACGTCCTTCGCGCGGGCGGGGTCGGTGTGGAGCCAGTCGTGCATGGCGTTGCTGAGGGCTGAGCCGGCGGTGAGCGCGGCACCCGCGCTCATCAGACCGCGACGGTTGAGCATGAGGTCCATTCCCGTGAATTCGGTGAGGACCGCGGCTGTGCGTTCGGGCGCCCAGGGCATTCCGTCGGGGTTCTCCTGCTCCCCGTCCGGCTGCTGTTTGGCGGTGCGCCGTTGTCGTACGAACCCGAGGTCCTCGATGGTCACGACACGACCGAGCCGCTCGGTGAACAGTGCTGCCAGTACCGTGGGCACCGGTTCGCGCGGGGTTTCCCCCATGTCGATCCAGCGCCGCACCCGCGAGGTGTCGGTGGCCAGCTGGTGGTGACCCATCGAGGCCGCCTGCCGGTTGACCATCCTCGCCAGTTCGCCCTTGGACCAGCCGGCCAGGCCGAACAGGTCGTTCAGACGGGTGTTTGGACCTTTGCTCACGTCAAGCCCCCAGGTTCTCGGCTGAGTTGACAGTAACCCCGTGTCAGGTGCCGAGCGACTATTCGCCAGGGTTCGCCAGGGCACGCAATGTGGTCCGCCACCCACGCCCGGGTGTCAGGTAGGAATGCGCCTCCCCGACCCGGTCACCGGCGGAACTCCCCAGGGTGATGCACGGGATCCGGCGGGGCGGCGTATGCAACTCGTCGGCGCACGAAGGGATCCGTAACGCCATGTACGCAGCCACGTCCTCCGTGTCCGCCCCGGTCCGGCCGCACCGCACGCTCCCCGCGGGCGGCGGCCCCTACCTCGAACCCGGCCGCCCCGCGGCCTCGGCGCAGGGCGTCGTACGGGCACGGCGGATGCCGGGTACCGGATCGCAGCCGCTGAGCGGGAGAATCGACCTGTCGGGCCCCCAGGGCGCGCAGTTGCGCACGGCGCTCGCCTCCGTGCAGCGCATCTGTCCGGAGTTCGCGCCGGTCCAGGTACTGCGCCGCAGCGGCCGGTCGGTCCTGCTGGTGGGAACCACCGGACGGATGACGGCCGTCGCGAAGGTTTTACTGGATCACTCGCCCGAGTGGCGCGAGCGGTACCGGCACGAAATAGCGACGTACCGGACGTTCGTCCGGCACCGCCCGCAGGTCCGGGTGCCGCGGCTGATCGCCGCCGATCCGGAGAACTGCGTACTGATCATCGAGCGGATGGCCGGCCGGGTGGCCGCGCTGCAGCGGCATCCGGTGGAGGCCCCGCCGCGGGCCGACCTGCGAGCGGCACTCGGAGCCGTGCGCCAGGTGAACGGCTGGCGGCCCGCCGACGAGTTGTTCGGGCGGCCGCTGGACTACGACCGGCGGATCGCCCGGGACTACCAGTTGGGCCTGCTGACCGACCGTGACTTCGGCGATCTGCAGAAGCTGCTGCACGGCGTGAAGATGTCGGGCAACCCCTGGCAGTTCAACCACGGCGACGCGCTGCTGTCGAACCTGCTGCTGTCCCCGACGGGTCCCGTCCTCCTCGACTGGGAGCACGCGGGCTGGTACCGGCCGGGCTACGACCTGGCCACCCTGTGGACGGTACTGGGCGACGCCCCGGCCGCACGGGCCCAGATCAGCCGCCTGGCGCAGGCGGCCGGCCCGGCCGCCCGGGACGCCTTCCTGGTCAACCTGATGCTGGTGCTGACCCGGGAGATCCGGATGTCGGAGACGGCCGTGCAGCGCTCGATGCTGGCGGCCACGCCGAACCAGGCCCTGCCGGCGGGCTCCCTGTCCTCGGGCGAGGAGCAGCGCTTGCTGCTGCGCCGCCTGCACGACGACGCGGGCATGGCCCGCAGGGCGGTCCGCGCGGCGGTGGGCACGCGCTGACCCTGCCGCACCGACCCGGCCGCGTTGGGCGCGGTCGCCCGTGAAATCCCGTGCCGCACACACCCGGTGTGTGCGGCACGGGATTTCGTGCGTCCGGGCCCGGAGCGCAACCGGCGCGTATGCCTTGACTTCACATGATCCCCCGAAGACCTTTTCTGACTCAGCATCAGAATGCTGGAACCACCCCCTCACCCCCTCTCCGCTGGAGCCTGCCCATGACCGCGAGAACCGCCTCCTCAGCGAGTCCCGAACCAAGCGATGCCCATCCCTCCCGCCGGACGGTCATCGCCGGGGCGGGGGCCGGCGTGCTGGCCGCCACCGTGCTGCCGACCGCCGCCGCCCACGCGGCCGGTGAGCCCACGATCGGCGAGTACGACGTCGTCGTGGTCGGTTCCGGGGCGTCCGGAATGACCGCCGCGCTCACCGCGGCCAAGCGGGGCCTGAGCGTGCTCGTGGTCGAGAAGGCCCCGACCTTCGGCGGCTCGGCCGCCCGGTCCGGCGCCGGGATCTGGCTGCCCAACAACTCGGTGATCCTGGGCGCGGGCGTGCCCGACACCCCGGCGAAGGCGGCGCAGTACCTGTCGGCGGTGGTCGGCAACGGCTCCTCCGCGGACCGGCAGGCGGCCTTCCTCGCCAACGGGCCCCGGATGCTGGACTTCGTGATGGCCAACAGCCCGCTGCGCTTCCGCTTCATGGACGGCTACAGCGACTACTACCCGAACCTCCCCGGCGGGCTCCCGAACGGCCGCTCCATCGAGCCGGACCAGATCGACGGGAACATACTCGGCGCCGAACTGGCCCGCCTGAACCCGGCGTACATGCCCGTGCCGGCCGGAATGGTGGTGTTCAGCCAGGACTACAAGTGGCTCAACCTCGCCGCCGTGAGCGCCAAGGGGCTCGCGGTGTCCACCGAATGCCTGGCGCGCGGTACGGCGGCCGCGCTGTGCGGGCAGAAGCCGCTGACCATGGGCCAGGCCCTGGCGGCCGGTCTGCGGGCCGGTCTGATCCAGGCCGGGGTCCCGGTGTGGCTGAACAGCCCGCTCGTCGACCTGGTCCAGGAGGGCGGCGCGGTCACGGGCGTAGTGGTGGAGAAGGAGGGCGTACGGGGCGTGGTGCGGGCCCGCAAGGGCGTGGTCATCGGCTCGGGCGGCTTCGAGCACAACGCGGAGATGCGGGCCCAGTACCAGCAGCAGCCGGTCGGCACCCAGTGGTCGGTCGGCGCGAAGGAGAACACGGGCGACGGGATCCGGGCGGGCCAAAGGGCGGGTGCGGCGCTGGCGTTGATGGACGACGCCTGGTGGGGTCCCTCGATCCCGCTGCCGAACGAACCGTACTTCTGCCTCGCCGAACGGACCCTGCCCGGGGGCCTGATGGTCAATGCGAAGGGTGCCCGCTTCGTCAACGAGGCCGCTCCGTACAGCGATGTGGTGCACGTGATGTACGAGAAGGACCGGGGCGCGACCGGTTCGCACATCCCGGCCTGGCTGATCGTGGATCAGAACTACCGCAACAAGTACCTGTTCAAGGACATCCTGCCGACGATCGTCTTCCCCGATTCCTGGTACCAGGCGGGCGCGGCGAAGAAGGCGTGGACCTGGGACGCCCTCGCCAACCAGATCGGGGTGCCCGCGGCCGCCCTGCGCTCCACCCTCAACCGCTTCAACGCGCAGGCGTGGAACGGCACCGACCCCGACTTCCACCGGGGCGACACCGCGTACGACCACTACTACACGGATCCCGGCGTGACGCCGAACTCCTGTCTGGCCCCGATCTGGGCGCCGCCGTTCTACGCCTTCAAGATCGTGCCGGGTGACCTGGGCACGAAGGGCGGCATCGTCACGGACGCACGGGCCCGCGCGCTGCGCGCGGACGGATCGGTGATCCGGGGCCTGTGGGCCGCGGGCAACGCGAGTGCGGCCGTGATGGGGCACAGTTATGCGGGGGCCGGGTCGACGATCGGTCCCGCGATGACGTTCGGCTACGTGGCCGCCAACGACATCGCGGACGCGTGACGCCGGTCCCGCCGGGCGACTAGCCCTGCTGGAAGAGCTCGGCCGGGAGCGGCTTCAGCAGCGCGTAGAGGTCGTCCGTGATCGGCCGGTCCCAGCTCGCGATGGTGACCAGCACGTTGTCGCTGCGGTCGAACTGCACGCAGCTGATCCGGCTCTCGGAAAGCTTGATCTTCCGGACGATGAGGAGGTTGTCGCCCTGCATGACGGGGCAGTCCTCGGCACCGGTGACCTCGACGTCCTCGTCGTTCTCGAGGGCGTCGAGGAGCTGGGCCACCTCGAAGGGGACCTGGCCCTCGGAGAGGTCGCGTGCGGGGGAACCCTCGGGGAGGTTTCCGATGATCATCGCGGGGCCGCGTCCGCCGAACAGGTCGTAGCGGAGGAAGACACCCTGGCAGCTGCCGTCGGGCGCGGGCAGCAGCCCGGCCCCGAGATTGCCCGGCCAGTCCCCCGGGTCCATGGCCAGGACGTCGAAGTCCGGGCCGGCGGGTGTGGCGGCGCGGTGGCGGCGGAGGAAGGACATGCCGCCATGGTACGTGCCCTGCCGCGTCCCGCGGCCCTCCACCCCCGACCCGGGGCCCCCGGTCCTCCCGCTGCGCGGGCCGAAGTCCCCTACCCACCCTTCCACCGTTCCCTGGGGCTCCGCCCCAGACCCCGCGCCTCAAACGCCGGCGAGGCTGGATTTGCCGCTGCGCGGCAAAATCCAGCCCGCCCGGCGTTTGAGGGCACGTGCGCGCAGCGCACGTACGGGTCCAGGCGGAGCCCGGGGAACGGTGGAAGGGCGGGTAGGGGACAGCCCCGCAGGGGTCCACCCGGCCGCACCCGCCCAGCGGCGCCCAGCCCGCCGGTGCAGACCGGTCAGCCGGTGGTGGTCGGTGCGGCTGCGGGGACGGGCCCGCACGGGAAGGCGCCGCCCAGGCCGAGGAGGGCTGTCGTGGCGGAGGCCACCAGGCCGTCCGCCCCGCACTCCCGGGCCGCCAGCACCGCCCGGAGCAGGAGCTCCGTATCCCCCCGCTCCTCCCCCAGCGCGGCCAGCGCGAGCGCCAGCTCGTAGGCCGCCGGCGAAGCCGACAGGACCTCCACCGCCTCCTCCAGCAGCGCCGGCCGGTCCTGCGGCGCAGCCACCTCCGCGGCCACCCGCAGGGCCTGGCCGATGCCGGACGCAGCCCCGAAGGCACGGGCCCGGCGTACCGCCTCCTCGGCCAGCTCCCGCGCCCGGGCCGGATCCTCCGCGGCCACCGCGCGGGCCAGGTGCAGCCGCCACGGGCACCAGGAGGGGTTCTGGATGCCCCTGGGGGTCAGCCGCCGGTCCACGGCTTCGAGCTCCGCCGCCGCGGCCTTCGCCTTGCCGCGGGCCAGCAGCAGTTCCGCGTAGACCGTCTGGGAGTCGGGGAAGACGACCGCCGCGGGGAAGGGCTCCCCGTACTCGTGCTCGCGGACCAGCTCCCAGGCCTCGTCCACCCGGCCCCGCGCCAGCAGGGTGGTGACGAGGATCGCGATGGCGTACCAGTGCACGGGCGTGCGCCGCCCGACGCGCTCGGCGAGGCGGAGCCCCGCCCGCGCCAGCTCCTCCGCCTCGGCCAGCCGCCCGCGGCGGTAGCGGATGTAGGCGCGCAGGCTGTAGGCGAAGGACAGGTGCGCCCCGCGCCAGCCCTGCCGCTCGAACTCGGCGGTGCCCGCCTCGAACAGTTCCTCCGCGCGCTCCGGCCGGTCGGCGTACATGTGCACCATCGCGACGAGCACCGGGACCTCGAAGCCGCGGTCCGCGTACGCCCAGCTGAACTCGGTTTCCAGGACCCGCCCGGCATGGTGCAGGACCACGTCGACGGGTTCCCCGCGCAGGCAGGCGTCCCAGGCGCGCAGCCCGATGACGTACCGCTCGGTGAGGTCCCGCCCGCTCAGCCGGTCCGCGAGCTTCGCGAGCCGCCGGGAGCGCGCCGGGGAGTCCGGCTCGGCGGCGTTGAAGGCGTCCCACATGAACTGCTCGGACTGCAGGCGCAGCCGGCCCCGCAGGTCCTGGGTGTACGGGATCTCGCGCGCGAGGCATTCCGAGGCCTCGGCCAGGCGGTCGCTGTGCGAGAGCACCTGGGCCAGCCGGATCACGATGCCCTGGCGCAGCGCCGGGTCCTCGAAGGGCTCCGCGAGGGCGGCGCGCAGGTGGTTGACGGTGTTGGCGGGCTCGGTGAGCAGGGAGGCGCAGCCCAGTTCGTACAGGACGGCCGCCCGCTCGTCGAAGTCCGGGGGTTCGCGCAGGGCCCGTGCGAGCTGGCGGCGGGCGGCTTCGGGGGCGCCGGCCCGGAGGTTCTCGCCGGCCGCCTCGCGCAGGGTGCGCACCACCCAGGGGTCGTTCTCGGGATGGGTCTCCAGCAGGTGGCGGGCGGCGGCGGAGGGCCCGAGTCCCGCGTCGACGACGGCCGCGGCGGCCTTTCCGTGCAGGGCGACGCGCAGGGCGTCGGGGATCGCGCGGTATATGGCGGTGGCGATGAGGGGGTGGACGAACTCCAGCCCGGCCTCGGCCGCTTCCTGGGCGGCGGCTTCCTCGGCGGCGGCCGACAGGATGCGGGCGTCGCGCAGCCTCCCGGTGGCGTCGACGGCCTCCTCGGTGCCGAGTCCGGCGACGCGGGCGGCGAGTTCCCCGGGGATGTCGGTGCCGAGGACGGCGCAGGCCCAGGCGAAGCGGACGGTGGAGGGCCCGAGGCTGTGGAGGCGGGCGACGAGGCCGCTGCCGCGCTGGGCGGCGGCGAGGTCGCGCAGGAGCGGGGCGCTGGCCTCGACGGGGGCGAGGCCCTTGTCCCGGACCTTCGCGGTGAGCTCGACGGCCTCGAAGGGGTTGCCGGTGGTGACGGCCCAGGCCTCCTGACAGAACGCCTCGTCGGCGTGCTCGCCGACGGCCTCCCGGACCAGGCCGGAGACGGCCCGGGCGGTGAGCGGAGCGAGGGTCAGCGGGCGGTGTCCCGCGCGGCCGGGCAGCGTGCGGAAGGCCTCGGCGTGCGCGGGAAGTTCGTCGGGGCGGTAGGCGACGACGAGGAGGAGCGGGAGGTGTTCGGCGCGCGGGGCGAAGGCGGCGAGCCAGGAGAGGGATTCGGGGTCGGCCCAGTGGGCGTCGTCGAGGACGAGGGCGACGGGGGCGCGCTGCACGACGAGGTGGGTGAGGACCCAGTCGAGTCCGTCGCGCAGGCCCTGGGGGTCGGGCGGGGCGCCCTGTTCGGCCGCGCAGAGGCCGAGGGCGGGGCCGACGATGGCGTACCAGCTGCCGAGGGCCTCGCGCAGTTCCGCGTCGGAGGTGCCGGCCAGCTGGGGCTGGATGAGCTGGCGGGCGACGTGGAAGGGCTGGCTCTGCTCCTGTTCGCCGCCCCGGGCCGCGAGGACGGTGCAGGCCTTGGTGTGGGCGCGGCGGCGTACTTCGCCGAGGAGCGTGGTCTTGCCGAGGCCGGCGGGTCCGGAGAAGGCCAGCAGGGCTCCGCCGGCGTCGGGGCCCGGATCCGTGAGCTGCTCCAGGGCCTCGTCGACGGCGGCGAGCTCCGTGTCGCGTTCGAACATCGTGCGCCGTTTGCGGGTCCGGCGTTCCGTCATGGCTGGTACCCCCCAGGCCTGTTCGGGGGTTCAGCGTACGCCCGCGCACGCGCCCGGGAAGCCCGGCGCGGCAAATAAAGCTGATCTTCTTCGGCGGGCCGCCGGAGGGGGTATACGCGGCGGTATGCGCGGGCGGCTCAGTCCTGTGCGGAGCGGTCCGCGAGCGCTTCCAGGACGGCGACGGCCTCGGCGGCCCGGGCTGCGTCCACGAAGAGGTGGTCGTGGTGGTAGCCGGCGATGACGTTGCAGCTCAGGCCGTGTGCCGCGAGTTCGGTGGCGAAGGCCGCGGTGAGGCCGACGGCGTCGAGGGAGGAGTGGACGCGCAGGGTGATCCAGCCCGCGGTGTACGTGTACGGGAGTCCGGCCTCATCGGCGTCCTCCTGGCTCAGCACGAGGGTGAGCCCCTCGGGCTCCAGCACGGAGGCGACGGGGGTGAGCCCGGCCAGGGCCTCCGGGTCGGTGTCTCCGGGGATCGTGCAGAACACGTACAGCCCGTCGTTCAGTTCGGGCCGCATGCCGCTCAGCAGCTTCTGCAGGTCGTTTTCTCCACTCATGCCCACCACCGTACCGGTCATCCCGTTATGGCCGGTACGACCCCCCTGGCCGGTCGTCCGGTCAGTCGCCCTCGTAGAGCCGCCGGCGCCACCAGGCGCGGGGACGGCCGCTCCAGTCCACCCAGCCTCCGGCGGACGGGGCCGGGTGCGGGAGCGTACGGCGCCGGAACTGCGCGTCCAGGCCCCGCAGCACGCGGCCCAGCGCGGTGCGGGCGACCGGCGGCAGCTCCCGGTACAGGTCTCCCAGTTCGTCCCGGACCATGGCGACGTCGTCGCGCGCGCAGCCGGGGCAGGACGGGCACTCGGAAGGGACCAGGAGCAGGGTGCTGCCAGGGCGGCTCAGGAAGGTCCGGTAGCGGTTCAGCAGGTCCGCGATCTCGGCGCCCCGTCCGGGCCGGGCCCAGTGCGCGGCGGCGGCGGCATCGGGCGACAGTCGGTCCACGGGAGGGAGTTCCCACGCCCAGGCGGGCGGGCGGCGGTCCTCGTACGTTCCTCGTTCGGCGCGCAGAGCGCCGGGCCGTCTACGCGGCATCGCCCTTTCGGCGGGTGATCGTCATGGCGGCCATGATGCCGAAGGCCCTGCGGGTCCGGCAAGGGGTTTGCGGGGCCCACCGGGGGCGGCGGCTCCGCGCCCGGTGGTGCGCCGCGTACCCGTCGACATGCCCTAGGTCAGGTCGAACTCCCCGCCCCGCGCGTTCAGCACGAACTTGCGCCATTCGTCCGGCGCGAAGATCAGCGAGGGGCTCCCGGGGCGGTCGCCGTTGCGCATCGCGATGAACCCCTCCACGAAGGCGATCTGGACGTCGCCCGCCCCCCGGCTGCTCGACTGCCAGTCCGCCTCGGTCAGATCGAGGTCCGGCTTGCCCCAGCCGGCCGGCGCCTTCGAAGTCATGCTCTCTGCCACGTGCGTGCTCCTCCCGGTACTCCCGGTTCGTCGTCCCGGGGCCAGGTTAGCCATCGCACGCCGTGCCGCACAGGCCACGGTGCGTCACTCTTGGCCTGTACGGCACCCCCGCCCGGAATCGGGTTTCCGCTCAGGAGGTCGGCTGCTCCGCTCCCACCAGCCACATCGCGAAGAACTGCGCCCCGCCGCCGTAGGCGTGCCCCATCGCCCGCCGGGCGTCCGGGACTTGGTGCTCCCCGGCCTGACCGCGCACCTGGAGGGCCGCTTCCGCGAAGCGGATCATCCCGGAGGCGCCGATGGGGTTGGTGGACAGCACGCCGCCCGACGGATTGACGGGCAGGTCCCCGTCTAGTTCCGTGACCCCCGCCTCGGTGAGCTTCCAGCCCTCGCCCTCCTCGGCGAAGCCGAGGTTCTCCAGCCACATCGGCTCGTACCAGGAGAACGGCACGTACATCTCCACGGCGTCGATCTCCCGGCGCGGATCGGTGATCCCCGCCTGGCGGTAGACGTCGGCCGCGCAGTCCTTGCCCGCCTGCGGGGAGACGAAGTCCTTCCCGGCGAAGAGGGTCGGCTCGCTGCGCATCGCCCCGCCGTGCAGCCAGGCCGGCGGCTTCGGCGAACGGGCCGCGCCCGCACGGTCGGTGAGGATCATCGCGCACGCCCCGTCGGAGGACGGGCAGGTCTCGGAGTACCGGATCGGGTCCCACAGCATCGGGGACGCCTGGACCTTCTCCAGGGTGATGTCGTGCTCGTGCAGGTGCGCGTACGGGTTCTTCAGCGCGTTGCGGCGGTCCTTGTACGCGACGAGCGAGCCCACCGTGTCGGGGGCGCCGGTGCGCCGCATGTACGCGCGCACGTGCGGGGCGAAGAACCCGCCGGCCCCCGCCAGCAGCGGCTGCTGGAAGGGGACGGGGAGCGAGAGCCCCCACATGGCGTTGGACTCGGACTGCTTCTCGAAGGCGAGGGTCAGCACCGTGCGGTGGACCCGGGCGGCGACCAGGTTGGAGGCGACCAGCGCGGTGGAGCCGCCCACCGAACCGGCCGTGTGCACGCGGAGCATGGGCTTGCCGACGGCGCCGAGGGCGTCCGCGAGGTACAGCTCCGGCATCATCACGCCCTCGAAGAAGTCGGGGGCCTTGCCGATGACGACCGCGTCGATGTCCGCCCAGGTCAGCTCGGCGTCCGCGAGCGCGCGGGCCGCCGCCTCGCGCACCAGTCCGGCGATGGAGACGTCGTGGCGGGCGGCCACGTGCTTGGTCTGGCCGATGCCGACGATTGCCACCGGCTCCTTGCCCGTCGCGGCGGAGGTGCTCATGCTCGGTCCCCTTCCAGGACGGCGACCAGGTTCTGCTGGAGGCAGGGGCCGGAGGTGGCGTGCGCGACGGCCCGGTCGGACTCGCCGCGGTGGATGCGGGCGGCCGCCTCGCCGATCCGGATCAGGCCGGCGGCCATCATCGGGTTGGCGGCGAGCGCTCCGCCGGAGGGGTTGACGGCGACGTCCCCGCCGAGCCCGAGGGCCTTGCGCAGCACGACCTCCTGGGAGGAGAAGGGCGCGTGCAGTTCGGCGGTGTCCACCGGGGCCTCGAACACGCCCGCGTGCTCGGCGGCGATCCGCGTCGACGGGGAGTCGGTGAGGTCGCGCAGTCCGAGGCTGTGGGCCTCGATGCGGTGGTCGATGCCGGTGATCCAGGCGGGCCGCTCGCACAGCCGGCGGGCCACGTCCCCGGCGGCCAGGATGACGGCGGCCGCGCCGTCTCCGATGGGCGGGCAGTCGCCGGTGCGCAGCGGGGCGACCTGGTACGGGCCCTGGGCGACGGCTCCGCTGAGCTGGGCGTGCGGGTTGGCGCCCGCGGAGGCCCGGCTGCGGGCGCCGATCGCGGCGAGCCCGGTTTCGTCGGTCTCCCCCGCGTCGATGAGCGCCTGGGCCTGGAGGGCGGCCAGGGCCACCGAGTCGGGCCAGAGCGGAGCGACGTAGTACGGGTCGAGCTGGCGGGTCAGCACGTCGCGCACCGACCCCGGCGAGGACTTCCCGTAGGAGTAGACGAGCGCGGTGTCGGCCTCGCCGGTCTGGATCTTGACCCAGGCCTCGTACAGGGCCCAGGCGCCGTCCATCTCCACGTGCGATTCGGAGATGGGCGGCCAGGCGCCGACCCCGTCGAGGGTCATGGTGAAGGAGAAGGCCCGGCCGGCGAGGTAGTCGCTGGAACCGGAGCAGGTGAAGCCGATCTCGCCCGCCTTCAGTCCGGTGGCGGCCAGCACCTGGTGCAGGACCGGCATGACCATCTCTACTTCGCTGAGCTCGTCTGTACGGCGCAGGTGGTCGCTCTGCGCGAAGGCGACCACCGCGACCTCGCGGGCGTATCGGGCCATCAGATGAGCTCCTTGTACACGTCGTAGTCCGCGTCCGGCTCTCCGGTGGGGCGGTAGTGGTCGGGGTAGCGGCCGCCTTCGGTCCAGACGGGTTCGACCCGCAGGCCCATCCGCACCTGGTCGTACGGGATCCCGCCGATCCGGCCGTGGAGCGCGAGGCCGGCGCCGTCGAGGGCGATGTGGGCGTAGACGTACGGCACTTCGATGTCGAGGTTCTTGGCCTTGATGTTGACGATGCAGTACGTGGTCACGGTGCCGGCCGGACCGACCTCGACCCGGTCGGTCGTCGCCACCCCGCAGGTGGGGCAGGCGCCGCGCGGGGGCACGTACACCTTGTGGCAGGAGGGGCAGCGCTCGCCGATGGTCTTCTGCTCGGAGAGCCCGGCGATGTACGCGGTCTGCGCGCGGCCGGGGCTGTACGAGTAGTCCAGGCGGGCCTCGGCGACGATCCCGGTGACGGCGTCGGCGAACTCCCCGCTGTGCGGAGCCGCCTCCCCGTGCGCTTCCCCGTCCCCGGCGGGCTCGAAGCAGGCGATGTCGGTGATGGCCCCGGTCCGCTCCCCGGCCCACCGCACGCGGACCCGCATGCCGGTGGTGACGGCCTCGGGCCCGGGGGCGTCGAGGGCGTGCAGGAGGGCGGTGTCGGCGCCGTCGAGGCGGACGAGGACCCAGGCGAAGGGCGTGGCGAGGGGCTGGTTGGGGCGCGGCGAACCGTTCCAGGCCCAGGTGGTGACGGTCCCGGTGGTGCCCACCTCGACCAGGTCGCGGATCTCCTCGGCGGTGACGGGGTCGTACTCGACGGGCGGCACCATCACCTTGCCGTCGGCGGTCGTGACCCCGAGGACGACGCCTTCGCGCAGCCCGGTGAGGAAGGCGCTCTGCACGGGGCCGAGGGAGCGGGTGAAGGGGAACTCGACGACAAGGGGTGCGCGGAGGATCTCGGGTGGCGACGCGGCTGTCATGGATGGGTCTCCGATGTAGGGGGCGGGGCACTTCCTGCCCCACCGGGCGAATCAGGCTCTGCCGGGGCGAATCGGGGCCACTTCGGCCCCTCCGGCGTTTGAGGAGCAGGGGACCGGTCCCCGGCAACGGCGCCGCACCCGTGCACACGGCCCGGCACCACGGACACGGGCCCGGCCAGGGCAACCGCGGCCGGCCGCAACCGGACTACTCCCGCCGGTACAGCGCGGGCCGCTTCTCGGCGAACGCCCGCGCCCCCTCCTTCGCGTCGGCGGTGTCGAAGATCGGCCACCCCCGCAGCAGCTCCGCCGCGAGCCCCTCCGACTCCGTCATCTCGGCCGTCTCGTAGACGGAGGCCTTGACCGCCTCCACCGCCAGCGGCCCGCACGCGTTGATCCGCTCCGCGATCTCCAGCGCCGCGGCCAGCGCCGTCCCGTCCGGGACCACCCGCCCGACGAGCCCGATCCGCGCCGCCTCCTCGGCCGCGTACGGCCGCCCGGTCAGCAGCATCTCCAGCGCGTGCGTCCGCGGGATCTGCCGCGGCAGCCGTACCGTCGAGCCGCCGATCGGGAAGAGCCCCCGCTTGACCTCGAACAGTCCGAAGGTGGCCCCCTCCCCCGCGACCCGGATGTCGGTCCCCTGGAGGATCTCCGTACCGCCGGCCACGCAGTAGCCCTCGACCGCCGCGATGATCGGCTTGCGGGGCCGGTGATGGCGCAGCATCGCCTTCCAGTGCAGGTCGGGGTCGGCCTTGAGCCGGTCCCGGTACTGGTCGCCCGCCATGCCCTTGCCGGCCAGCGCCTTCAGGTCCATGCCGGCGCAGAAGTCCCCGCCGGCCCCCGTCAGCACCACCGAGCGGATCGTGTCGTCCGCGTCGGCCTCCAGCCAGCCGTCGTACAGCCCCACCAGCAGCGGCAGCGAGAGCGCGTTCTTCGCCTCGGGCCTGTTCATGGTGAGCACCAGCGTGGCTCCGTGGCGTTCCACGGTCAGGTGTTCTGTCCCACCCATTGCCGTCCTCCCGTCTCAAGACCTAGAACAGGTTGCAGGAGGGGCGGGTGCAGTTCAATAGTTTTCTGACACCCAGTCAGATTTCTTGGACGGTCCCCTTCCCTGTTGGGGTTGGCGACGCTCTAATGACCGCCGAGCAGACCAGCCATGGGATTTTCTGGGTCAGGAGGACCGGTGGAGTACAACATTGCCGACCTGTTCGAGTCGGTCGTGGACGTGGTCCCGGACCGCGAGGCCCTCGTGTACGTGGACCACCCCGGGACCGGCGCCGAGCGCCGCCTCACGTACGCGGAGCTGGACGCGGCGGCCAACCGCATCGCGCACCATCTACTGGACAGCGGCCTGAAGGCCGGTGAGCACCTGGGCCTGCACCTCTACAACGGCGTCGAGTACCTCCAGACGGTCATCGCCTGCCTGAAGGCCCGCCTGGTGCCGGTGAACGTGAACTACCGGTACGTGGAGGAGGAGCTCGTCTACCTCTACAACGACGCCGACCTCGCCGCGCTCGTCTTCGAGGGCGAGTTCACCGAGCGGGTCGCGGCGGCCCTCCCGCAGACGACCAAGCTCCGTCACCTGATCCGCGTCGGGCCGACCCCCGAAGGGGCCCCGGAGCCCGCGATCGCGCCGGTCGCGTACGCCGACGCGGAGGCGGCCGGCTCGCCCGGCCGCGGATTCGCGCCCCGCTCCCCCGACGACCTGTTCATCATCTACACGGGCGGCACCACCGGCATGCCCAAGGGCGTCATGTGGCGCGCCGAGGACCTCTTCTTCGCCGGCCTCTTCGGCGGCGAACCGACCGGCGAACCGGTGAAGCGGCCGGAGGAACTGGCCGAGCGGGTCGCGTCGAAGGGCGCCGGGCTCACCTTCTTCCCCGCACCGCCGCTGATGCACGGCACGTCCACGCTGACGTCCTTCATCGCCTTCAACTACGGGCAGCGGGTGGTCATCCACCGCAAGTACGCGCCCGAGGAGGTACTGCGCACGATCGAGAAGGAGAAGGTCTCCAGCGTCTCGCTGGTGGGCGACGCGATGCTGCGGCCGCTCATCGACGCCCTCAACGGACCCCTGAAGGGCACCGACCTGTCCTCCCTCTTCAGCGTCTCCTCCTCCGGCGCGATCATGTCGGAGACGGTGCGCGCCGAGTTCCAGGCGCTCGTCCCGAACGTGATGCTCCTGAACAACTTCGGCTCGTCCGAGTCCGGCTCGAACGGCCGCGCGACGAACGACTCCAGCCCGGAGAAGGGCTTCCGGCTGGAGGTCAACGAGCGTACGCAGGTGGTCGACCCGGTGACCCACGAGCCGGTGCCGGTCGGCGAACCGGGACGGCTCGCACAGCGCGGGTACGTACCGCTGGGCTACTACAACGACCCCGTCAAGACCGCCGAAACCTTCTTCCAGAAGGGATCCGAGCGGTGGGTGCTGCTCGGTGACATGGCGACCGTGGACGAGCAGGGCATCGTCACCGTCCTCGGCCGCGGCTCGCAGTGCATCAACACGGGCGGCGAGAAGGTGTACCCGGAGGAGGTCGAGCAGGCGCTGAAGTCCCACCCGGACGTCTACGACGCCCTGGTCGCCGGGGTCGCGGACCCGAAGTGGGGCAGCCACGTGGCGGCCGTGGTCCAGATCCGGGAGGGCGCCGCCGACCCGACGCTGGACGAGATACAGGACCACTGCCGCACCAAGCTGGCGGGTTACAAGATCCCGCGCCAGCTCGTCATCGCCCCCGCCATCCAGCGCTCACCGAGCGGCAAGGCGGACTACCGGTGGGCGAAGTCGGTGGCCACGGAGGCGGACGCGGACGCCGCGAGCTGACCCCGCACGGCGCGCACGCCCGCGGGCCGGGACCCTGAGAGGTCCCGGCCCGCGGGCGTTCTTCGTCCGCCCGCACGCTCCGGTGCTCGTGGAGGGGCGGCACCTCAGAGCTTGGTACGCAGTTCGGCCGCCAGGGTGCGGGTCCAGGTGGCCAGCTCCGACCGGTCCGCGCCCTGGCCCAGGACATCGGCCTGGGCGTCGTCGAGCCGCAGCGGGCCGGGGTCCTCCAGCAGGTGGGCCACTTCGGCGAGCAGTCCGGCCAGGCGCCGCGCGCCCGGGGCGCCGAGCCGCACCGAGACCGCGGGGTCGATGACGGGCATGGCCGCCGCCTCCCTTCGCCAGGGGCGTCTGCTTCGACCGTACGCCCGCGGCACGGCGGTCGCCGCTCAGGCCCCGGTGGCCAGGAACCGTTCGACGCGGTCCGCGAACCACCGGGGCTCGTCCAGCCAGGGGAAGTGCCCGCCGCCCCGCTGTACGTCGGTGACGCCCCGCGCGAAGAGCTCCGCGAGCCGGGCGGCGAGGGCCGGGGAGGGGTTGGAGTCCAGCTCCCCGGCCAGGACCAGCACTTCGCCGGCGAAGCGGCCGAGCGCGGCCCGGGTGGCGGGCGGGTCGAAGGCGCCCGGGCCGGCGAAGGCGGCGGAGGCCTCGGTGTTCTTCTGGACCGGGCTCAGTGCCGCGTGGGCGCGCGCCGTCTCGTCCCAGCGTCCGTAGGCGAGGGGCATCGCAGCCATCCAGTCGGCCTCGCCGGGGTTCTCGCCCGCGGCGATGGCGGCGAGCGCCCGCTGGTAGGCCGCGATGGCCGTGTCGTAGGGCTCCCTGCCGGCTCTCCGGCGGATGTCCGCGAGGCGGCTTTCCGGGGATTCGGCGAGGTCCACGGCCCAGCAGGTCGGCGTGATCAGGGCCAGTCGGCGCACCCGCTGCGGGTGCGCCGCCGTGTAGAGCAGGGCCAGGTTGCCTGAGGCGGAGTGGGCGAGCAGGTCGGCGCGCTCCAGGCCGAGGTGACGGCGCAGCGCCTCGACGTCCGCCACCTGGTGGTCGACCCGGTACGTCGAGGTGTCGGCCGGGACCGCGGAGTCCCCGGTGCCCCGCAGGTCGAGCAGGATCAGCCGGCGTCCGGCGGACAGCCCGCCGAGGTCGCCCAGGTAGGCGGAGGCCCGCATGGCGCCGCCGGGGAGGCAGAGGAGCGGCTCGCCTTCACCCTGGACGTGGTACGCGAGTTCGGTTCCGTCGTGGGTGGTGAACGTAAAAGTGCAGGTGGAGGGTGTGGTGGTCGCCATGGGCGCAATCTCAGCAGACGATCACTCGTTCGAGTAATTGATTTGGCCACCGAGGTCCGGCAATGTACCGAATGATCGGTCGGTTGACTCGGAATGGGGTGGGCGGCATGGGTACGGACTCGACGGACGCGATGGACGCGGGCGAGCGGATGGGCCGGGACGAGCTGGCGGCGCTCCAGTTGACCCGGCTGCGGGCGACCTTGCGCCGGGCGTACGACCGGGTGCCCTTCTACCGGCAGGCCTTCGACAAGGCCGGCCTGCATCCCGACGACTGCCGCTCCCTCGCCGATCTCGCCCTGTTCCCCTTCACGACCAAGTCCGATCTGCGCGACCAGTACCCCTTCGGGATGTTCGCCGTACCGCGCTCCGAGGTCCGCCGCATCCACGCGTCCAGCGGGACCACGGGCCGGCCGACCGTCGTCGGGTACACCGACGGGGACCTCTCCACCTGGGCGGACGTCGTCGCCCGCTCGATCCGCGCGGCGGGCGGCAGACAGGGCCAGATCGTCCACATCGCCTACGGGTACGGACTGTTCACCGGCGGCCTGGGCGCCCACTACGGCGCGGAGCGCCTGGGCTGCACGGTCGTGCCCGCCTCGGGCGGGATGACGGACCGCCAGGTCCGGCTGATCCAGGACTTCCGGCCGGAGGTCATCATGGTGACCCCCTCCTACATGCTGACCCTGCTGGACGAGATGGAGCGCCAGGGCATCGACCCGCGCACCACCTCGCTCCGTACGGGGATCTTCGGCGCCGAGCCGTGGACGGAGGAGATGCGCCGCGAGATCGAGGAGCGCCTGGACATCGACGCGGTGGACATATACGGGCTCTCGGAGGTGATGGGCCCGGGTGTCGCACAGGAGTTCGCCGAGACCAAGGACGGGCTCCACATATGGGAGGACCACTTCTACCCGGAGGTGGTCGACCCGCTGACGGGCGCCGTGCTGCCGGAGGGGGAGGCCGGGGAGCTGGTCTTCACCTCGCTCACCAAGGAGGCGATGCCCGTCATCCGCTACCGCACCAGGGACCTGACGCGGCTGCTTCCCGGCACCGTCCGGCCGGCCTTCCGCCGGATGGAGAAGATCACCGGCCGCAGCGACGACATGATCATCCTGCGCGGGGTGAACCTCTATCCCACCCAGATCGAGGAGGTGCTCCTGCGGACCCCTGACCTGGCTCCGCACTTCCAGCTCCGCCTGACCCGGCAGGGACGGCTGGACGCCCTGACGGTACGGGTGGAGGCGCGCCGCGGGAGCGACGCGGGCCGGCGGGAGGCCGCGGCGGCTTCGGTGGTGCGGGCCGTCAAGGAGGGCATCGGCGTCTCGGTCGCGGTGGAGGTGGTCGATCCGGAGACGCTGGAGCGGTCGGTCGGCAAGATCAAGCGGCTGGTGGACCTCCGGGGGGCCTGAGGCAGGCCGGGCCGCGGTCGGATCCACCCCTTCGGGCCCACTCGGGGGTCCTCCCGGGAAGGCGCGGGCCCATCCGGGTAGGGACAGAGGCGTGACCTCGACCTATCGGCGGATCCACGACCGGCTCCAGGCCTCCCAGGCCGGGCTGGCGTGGAGCCGTGGCCGGGAGATGGAGCTGATGCACCGGGCCATGGGCTTCGCCGCCCTCGGCTTCCTCACCCTGGTGCCGCTGCTCGTCGTCGTCGCGGCCGCCGCGCCGGGCAGCGGCTCGGGCTTCGGCCGCTGGCTCGGTCAGGCCCTCGGGGTGACGGAGTTCTCCCGGGAGCGGGTGGAGATGCTGTTCGGCGCCGCGGACCTCGCGCTGGAGCGGACCACCGCCTTCGGTCTCGCCGCCCTCGCGGTCTTCGGCCTGACCTTCGGCTCCGCCGTGCAGACCGGGTACGAGAAGGTCTGGGACCTGCCGACGGCCCGCTGGCACACCATGTGGCGGCACGTCGTCTGGCTCGCCCTGCTGGTCTGCTACCTCGGGCTGCTGGTCCTCATCCCCGCCCCGTCGCACGACGCGCCCGGCACGATCCTGGGCACCACGGGCGATCTCATCGGGACCTGCCTGTTCTTCTGGACCTCCCAGTGGATCCTCCTCGGCGGCCGGGTGCGCTGGCGCGCCCTGCTCCCGGGGGCCGCGTGCACCAGTCTCGGCCTCCTCGGGCTGCGGGTCTTCTCGCAGCTGGTGTTCTCTCCCCTGATCGCCTCCAACGCCGTGACGTACGGCCCCTTCGGCACCCTCCTGGTCGTCCAGTCCTGGCTGGTCGGCGTCGGCTTCGTGGTCTACGGCGGCGCTCTGGTCGGCCGCCTCTTCCACGAGCACCTCGTCCTGCGCCGCCTCCGGGCCACGGAACTCGCGGAGGACCGGGAGCCGTAGCTCCGGACGGCTCGGACGCAGTCCGGATTTCCGCCCGGCTTCCGAAGTCCCGGCCCGACGACACCGACACACCCGAACTCCGGAAATGGGCACCACCGCACAAAAGAATTACCGGACAGGGCGATATTCCCGGTGCGCCTAGAAAAGGATGGATGTTGATCTGATGTAAACAATGAGCGGATCGCCCCCCGGCGTCTCCCCCGAAAAGGAGTCAGACAATGAGGCCACTGCGCCGCCCCCGCCAGGCCACCGCCCTGCTCGCCGCGCCCGCGTTCGCACTCACTGTCGCCGGCCTGGCCGCCACCCCCGCTCACGCGGCCACCATCAGCGTCGCCTGCTCCCCCGCCGCCCTCATTCAGGCCATCGCCACCGCCAACAGCACCCCCTCCACCTCCGACACCCTCAACCTCGCCCGCGACTGCACCTACACCTTCACCGAGCAGATCGCCGGCCCCGGTCACGCCGCGCTCCCCCAGATCACCAGCTCCGTCACCATCAACGGACGCGACGCCACCCTCACCCGGGACGAAAGCACCGACAACGAATTCCGTTTCTTCACCCTCCCCCCTACCAGCCGCGGGAACCTGAAGCTCCGGGACATTGCCCTCACCAACGCCCAGGCCGGCGCAGGCGCCCAGGGCGGGGCCATCCAGCTGGGATTCGGCACCGTTGTTTCCCTTACCGACACCCGCCTCACCGGCAATGGCTCCAGCAATGGGGGCGGCGCCATCAACAACAGCAACGGAACCCTCCGCGTCGAACGTTCCTACTTCAAGGGCAACAGCACCGAAGCCGGCCACGGCGGTGCCATCCTGAGCAGCGGCGCCACCCGCGTGGACCACAGTGTCTTCATCAACAACTCCACCGGCCCCGTCAGCGGTGGCAACGGCGGAGCCATCGCGCACACCAGCATCACCGCACCCTTCACCGTGACCTCGAGCATCCTCACCGGCAACGAGGCAAAGGGCCTGGGGGGCGCCGTCCACACCAGCAGTTCCTCGGCGACCATCTCCGACAGCCAGATCCGCAGCAACGACGCGCGGACCGGCGGGGGCATCGCCAACTTCGGCACGCTCACCATCAACATGCTCACCACCATCCGTGGCAACACCGCGAGCTTCTCCGGTGGCGGCATCTACAACTTTGGAACGCTCAATACCCGCAACGTCGTCATCGACAGGAACGCAGTCACCCAAGGAACCGGCGGCGGCCTCCACAACCAGGGCGACGTCACGCTCACCGACTCCCGTGTCACGGGCAATAACGCGGCCTACGGCCCCGCCGGCCTCCACAACGAAGGCGGGACCGCCACGCTCAACCACACCAACATCTCCAACAACAACCCCAGTAACTGCGATCCCTCGAACCCCGCCGTCACCGGCTGCACCCGGTAGGTCGGCCCACGCCCGAGGGCCTCAGGAAGGACGGTCAGGACGGGTTCGAGAAGCGGTCGCGCAGGGTGCGCTTGAGGATCTTGCCGCTCGCGTTGCGGGGGAGGGCGTCCACGAAGAGGATCCGCTTCGGGGCCTTGAAGTGGGCCAGCTTCTCGCGGGCGTAGGCCAGGAGTTCCGCTTCCGTCACCCCGTCGCGCGGGACCACCACTGCCGTGACGGCCTCGATCCACCGCTCGTCCGGCAGGCCGACGACCGCAGCCTCGGCCACGCCCGGGTGGGTGTACAGCACGTCCTCGACCTGCCGTGAGGCGACGAGTACCCCGCCCGAGTTGATGACGTCCTTCACCCGGTCCACGACCGTGAAGTACCCCTCAGGGTCCCGGACCGCCAGGTCGCCGGAGCGGAACCACCCGTCCCGGAAGGCCTTCTTCGTGGCCTCCGCGTCGTTCCAGTAGCCCAGGCAGAGCTGCGGGGAGCGGTAGACGACCTCGCCCGCCGTGCCGTCCGGCACCTCGGCCCCGTCCTCGTCGACGACCCGCGCCTCCACGTGGTGGACCGGCCGGCCGCACGAGTCCATCCGCCCCTCGTGCTCCTCCGGCCGCAGCACCGTGGCCAGCGGGCCGATCTCGCTCTGGCCGAAGCAGTTGTAGAAGCCGAGTCCGGGCAGCCGCGCCCGCAGCCGTTCCAGGACCGGCACCGGCATGATCGAGGCCCCGTAGTACGCCTTGCGCAGGGCCGACAGGTCACGGACGGCGAAGTCCGCGAAATCGGGGTGGTTGGCCAGCCCGATCCACACCGTCGGCGGCGCGAACAGGCTGTCCGCCTCCCCCGCCTCCACCAGGTCGAAGATCTCCTCCGCGACCGGCGCGTCCACGATCGTGTTCCGGGCGCCCACCGCCAGGTACGGCAGCAGGAAGACGTGCATCTGCGCCGAGTGGTAGAGCGGCAGGGAGTGCACCGGCAGATCGGCCTCCGCCAGGTCCAGGGCCGCGATCGCGCTCTCGTACTCGTGGCAGAGCGCCTCGTGCGTCATCATCGCCCCCTTCGGCAGGGCGGTGGTCCCGGAGGTGTACAGCAGCTGCGCCAGCCGGGACGGGTCCCCGGAGCGGGCGGGCTCCGCCGGTTCGGCCGGCTCCGCCAGGTCGGACAGGAAGGAGCCGGGCGCGTCGCGCAGCGGGCGTACGGGGAACCCGTCGGGGACCCGGCCTGCGAGGTCGGGGTCCGCGAGGACGAGCGTGCTCCCGGAGTTCTCCAGGATGTACGCGAGGTCCTCCCCGGTGAGGTTCTGGTTGACGGGGACGTGCGTGAGCCCGGCCCGCGCGCAGGCGAGGAAGGCCATGAGATAGGCATCGGAGTTGTGCCCGAAGGTCGCGACCCGGTCCCCCTCGGCCAGCCCGTAGCGCCCGCGCAGCACGGCCGCGCCCGTGGAGACGGCCACGTCCAGTTCCGCGTAGGTCCAGGTCCGTTCGCGGTAGCGGACCGCGATCCGGTCCGGGACGCGCCGCGCGCTGTCGTGGAGCAGTCCGTCGACCGTGTTCTTCCGCACCGGGGTCATGGCGGGATCTTCGTCTGCGCGGACGGCGAGGTCAATGACCCGGGCGCCGCGGATGCCGGGCCGGAACACGCCGGGATACCAAACGGCATGTTGACACGACGTCAGGTGGCCTGCATGAGTGTGGGGGCACACCAGCACCACCCGTCCGCACGGGCGATCGCGCCCGTCCGCAGGCTACTTGGGAGGTACGTTGCGCCTTCTCCACGGACGCCGTCGCGCCCGCCCGCTCCTCCGCCGTCTCGCCCTCACCGGCACCGCACTGCTGGCCGCCGCCTCTGCGATACCCGAGGCCGCCGCCTCGGACCAGGGCTCCGGCCCGTCCGGCGGCGGCCTGTCCGCCGTCATCCGGTACACCGAGAACGGGATCCCGCACATCCTGGCCCGGGACTACGCCCACCTCGGATTCGGCACCGGGTGGGCGCAGGCCGCCGACCAGGTGTGCGTGCTCGCCGACGGGTTCCTGACCGTCTCCGGGGAGCGTTCGCGGTGGTTCGGCGCGGAGGCCGTGCCCGACGGTTCGCTCTCCTCCGCCTCCGGGAACCTCTCCAGCGACCTGTTCTTCAAGGGCGTGCGCGACTCCGGCACCGTGGAGAAGCTGCTGGCCGTGTCCGCGCCGGCCGGGCCGGGCAAGGAGGTCAAGGAGCTGATGCGGGGCTGGGCCGCCGGCTACAACGCCTGGCTGGCGCAGAACGAGATCACCGACCCGGCCTGCAAGGGCGCCGGGTGGGTGCGCCCGGTCACCGCCACCGACGTCGCCGCCCGCGGCCTGGCCGTCTCGGTCCTCGGCGGCCAGGGTCGCGCCGTCGACGGCATCACCTCGGCGCGCCCCCCGGGCACGGCGGCCGCCCCGGCCGCCGCGGCCGCCGACGACACAGCCGGCATCGATCCCGCGGCCGCCGCGGAGGCGGCCCGCGCGTTCTTCGACACCGCCCGCTACGACATGGGCTCCAACGCGGTGGCCTTCGCCGGCTCCACCACCGCGAACGGGTCGGGCCTGCTCCTCGGCAACCCGCACTATCCGTGGCAGGGGGGCCGCCGGTTCTGGCAGTCGCAGCAGACCATCCCCGGCGAGCTGAACGTCTCGGGCGGCTCGCTGCTCGGCACCACCGTGGTGAACATCGGCTTCAACGAGAAGGTCGCCTGGAGCCACACCGTGGCCACCGGCACCCCCGTCAACCTGCACCAACTGGCCCTCGACCCGGCCGACCCGACCGCCTATCTGGTGGACGGCAAGCCGGAGAAGATGACCACGCGCACCGTCAGCGTCCAGGTCGCGGGCGGCGCCCCGGTCACCCGGACCCAGTGGTGGACCCGGTACGGTCCCGTCCTGTCGGGCCTCGGCGGCGGCCTCCCGCTGCCCTGGACCACGACCACCGCCTACGCACTGGCCGACCCCAACGCCGTGAACCTGCGCGGCTCCGACACGGCCCTGGCCATGGGCAGGGCCCGCTCGGTCGCCGGCGTGCAGGACGCCCTGCGGCGCACCCAGGGCCTGCCCTGGGTCAACACGGTGGCCGCCGACTCGGCGGGCGGCACCCTCTTCACCCAGTCCCAGGTGCTCCCCCGGATCACGGACGAGCTCGCCGCGCGCTGCTCGACCCCGCTGGGCAGGGCCACGTACCCCTCCTCGGGGCTGGCGGTGCTGGACGGTTCGCGCGGTGACTGCGCGCCCGGCTCCGATCCGGACGCGGTCCAGCCCGGGATCTTCGGCCCGGGCAGGGCGCCGACGCTGCGCGACGCCGCGTACGCCGAGAACTCCAACGACAGCGCCTGGCTGGCCAACGCGGAGCAGCCGCTCACCGGCTACGAGCGGATCTGGGGCACGGTCGGAACTCCGCGCTCGCTGCGGACCCGGGGCGCCCTGGAGGACGTCTCCGCGATGGCCGGCCGGGGCGGGCTGAGGGTGGCGGACCTGCAGGAGCAGCAGTTCGCGAACCGGGTCCCGGCCGGTGATCTGGCGGCGGCCGACGCGGCGGGGGCCTGCGCGGCCCTGCCGGGCGGGACTGCCACGGGCAGCGACGGCGCCGCCGTGGACGTGTCGGCGGCCTGCGGGGTGCTGGCGGCCTGGGACCGCAAGGCCGACAGCACGAGCCGCGGCGCGCTGCTGTTCGACCGGTTCTGGCGGAAGCTGACCGCGGGCACGGCGGCCAAGGACCTGTGGCTGGTGCCCTTCGACGCGGCCGATCCGGTACGGACGCCCCGCACGCTCAACCGGGCGGCGCCCGGGATCGGACGGGCCCTCGCGGACACGGTCACGGAGCTGAGGGCGGCGGGCATCGCTCCGGACGCCCCGCTCGGGGAGCACCAGTTCGTGGTGCGCGGCGGGCAGAAGCTGCCGGTGGGCGGCGGAACGGAGGCCCTGGGCGTCTGGAACAAGATCGAGGCTCCGTGGAACACGGCGGGTGGGGGCTACCCGGAGGTCGCGCACGGCTCCAGCCACATCCAGGCGGTCGGCTGGGACGGCGGCCGCTGCCCGGTCGCGCGCACGCTGCTGACGTACAGCCAGTCCTCGAACCCGAATTCCCCGCACTCCGCCGACCAGACCCGGCTCTTCTCCGGGGAGCGCTGGGTGAAGGCACGGTTCTGCGAGCGGGACATCCTCACCTCGCCGCGGCTGAAGGTGGTCTGGCCGCGCGAGCGGCGCTGAGCTCGGACGCGCGTACGGCCGGCCGCTGCCCGCAGGGGCGGTGGCCGGCCGTACGGGGTCGCGGCGCGCTCAGGGACTGACGGCGAGGAAGAGGTAGGCGGCCAGCAGCACGAGGTGTACGCCGCCCTGCAGCAGGGTGGCACGGCCCGGGACGATGGTGAGGGCGCTGACGACGATGGTCAGGGCGAGCAGCACCATGTGCAGCGGTTCGAGCCCGAGCAGCAGGGGGCCGGAGAGCCATACGGAGGCGAGGGCGATGGCCGGGATGGTCAGGCCGATGCTGGCGATGGCGGAGCCGTAGGCGAGGTTGAGGCTGGTCTGCACCCGGTCGCGGCGGGCGGCGCGGACGGCGGCCAGGGTCTCGGGCGCCAGCACGAGCAGGGCGATGATCACACCGACCACGGCGTAGGGCAGGCCGAGGTCCGCGACTCCGCGTTCGATGGTCGGGGAGACCGCCTTGGCGTTTCCGACGACGGCGACGAGGGCGACGAGCAGCAGCCCGAGGCTGATCAGGGCGGCGCGGGCGGTGGGCGGTTCGGCGTGCTCGTCGTCTTCGCCGGTGGCCGCGGCGGCGGCCGCCTGCGCGGCCTCCTTGCGGATCCGCTTGGTGTCGACGGGCAGGAAGTAGTCGCGGTGGCGGACCGTCTGGACGGCGACGAACAGGCCGTAGAGGGCGAGCGAGGCGGTGGCGGCGAAGGCGAGCTGGGCCGTGGAGAACTCGGGGCCGGGCTTGGAGGTGGTGAAGGTGGGGAGCACGAGGCTGAGCACGGCGAGCGTGGCGACGGTGGCCAGGGCCGCGCCCGAACCCTCGGCGTTGAAGACGGCGACGCGGTTGCGCAGGGCCCCGACGAGCAGGGACAGGCCGACGATGCCGTTGCACGTGATCATGACGGCGGCGAAGACGGTGTCGCGGGCGAGGGAGGAGGTCTTGTCCCCGCCGTCGGCCAGCAGGGTGACGATGAGGGCCACTTCGATGACGGTGACCGCGACGGCGAGGACGAGCGAGCCGAAGGGTTCGCCGACCCGGTGCGCGACGACCTCGGCGTGGTGGACGGCCGCCAGCACCGCACCGGCCAGGCAGAGCGCCACCAGGGCCACGGCGAGCGTGGGCAGGTCGCGTCCCCAGCTGAAGACGAGCGCGACGAGCGCCACCACGGGGACCACGACGGTCCAGTCGGTCAGGGGTGATCTGTGCGTTGCCGTACTCATATCAGCCAACTTGCCAGAACTGTTGCGCTTGTGCGGTGCAACAGCCGCCCTCACGCCCCTGACGTGGCACTTCTCACGAAACTCCGGGCGTGGCGGACGGCCGGGGCGGGCCGGCCCCGCAAGGCCGGCCCGGTCCTCACATCGCGCGCTCGTGGCCCTCCCAGTACGGCTCGCGCAGCCGGCGCTTGTACAGCTTGCCGTTGGGGTCGCGCGGCATCGTCTCGATGAAGTCCACGGTCTTGGGCCGCTTGTACCCGGCCAGTTGCCGCTCGCAGTGGTTCAGGATCTCCGCCGCCAGCGCGTCGCTCGCCGCGAAGCCCTCGGCCGGTTCGATGACCGCCTTGACCTCCTCGCCCCAGGAGGGGTGCGGGATGCCGAAGGCGGCGGCGTCCGCGACCGCCGGATGGGTGAGCAGCGCGGATTCGATCTCGGCCGGGTAGATGTTCACCCCGCCCGAGATGATCATGTCGATCTTGCGGTCGCGGAGGAAGAGGTAGCCCTCCTCGTCCATCAGTCCGAGGTCGCCGACGGTGAAGAAGTCGCCGATGCGGTTCTTCTTCGTCTTGCCCTCGTCCTTGTGGTAGCTGAAGCCGCCGGTCTTCATCTGCATGTAGACGGTGCCCAGTTCACCGGGCGGCAGCCGGTTGCCGTCGTCGTCGAAGATGGCGAGTTCGCTGATCGGCCAGGCCTTGCCGACGGTCCCGGGCTTCTTCAGCCAGTCCTCGGCCGTCGCGAAGGCGCCACCGCCCTCGCTCGCCGCGTAGTACTCCTCCACGCAACTGCCCCACCACTCGATCATCGCCCGCTTCACGTGGTCGGGGCAGGGCGCGGCGCCGTGGATGGCGTGCCGCATGGAGGTGACGTCGTACGCGTCCTTCGTCTCCTGCGGGAGCGCGAGGAGCCGGTGGAACTGGGTCGGGACCATGTGGGTGTGCGTGCAGGCGTGCGCGTCGATCAGGCGCAGCATCTCCTCGGCGGTCCACTTGTCCATCAGGACCAGCGGGTGCCCGATGTGCAGGGCCGCGGCGGCGAACTGCAGGACGGCCGTGTGGTAGAGCGGCGAGCACACCAGGTGGACGTTGTCGTCGAAGGCGCGGATGCTGAAGATGCCGAGGAAGCCGCCGAGGTACGTCTCCTCCGGGAGCTTGCCCGGCAGCGGGCGGCGGATGCCGCGCGGCCGGCCGGTGGTGCCGGAGGTGTAGTTCATGACCCAGCCGAGCGTGCGGTCGGCGGGGGCGGTGTCCGGCTGCCCGTCGAGCAGTTCGCCGTACGAGCGGAAGCCCGCGACGGCTCCGACCGCGTACCGCTGGCTCGCGGGCAGGCCCGCCTCGTCGGCCGCGGCGGTGGCGGCGTCGGCGAACCGCTCGTGGGCGATGAGGACCTTGGCGCCGGAGTCGGAGACGATCCAGGCGATCTCGGGGCCGACGAGGTGGTGATTGACCGGGACGAGGTAGAAGCCGGCCTGGGAGGCGGCGAGGTAGGCGGTGAAGAACTCGACGCTGTTGGGCAGGACGACCGCGAAGACGTCGCCCTTCTCCAGTCCGGCGGCGCGCAGGCCGTGGACGAGGCGGTTGACGTCGGCGTGCAGCCGGGCCGCGGACCAGGTCTCGCCCTCGGGGGTGATGAGGACGGTGCGCTCGGGGTCGGCGACGGCCTGGGCCCAGAAGCCGTTGGGGGGTGTGTCGGTCATCGTGTCCACTCCTCAGTTCCTCAGGCCCGGCCGGCGATGCGGTTGATGCGGTCGATGGCGCGCTCGAAGCCGCTGGTGAGGTCGTCGAAGACGGCCTGCACGCTGCGCTCGCTGTTCATCCGGCCGACGATCTGCCCGACGGGGGTGCCGAGCAGCGGCTGGACCTCGTACTTCTGGATGCGGGACACGGCCTCCGCGACGAGAAGTCCCTGCAGGGGCATCGGCAGTGCGCCGGGGCCCTCCGGGTCGTCCCAGGCGTCGGTCCACTCGGTGCGCAGCTGCCGGGCGGGCTTGCCGGTCAGTGCGCGGGAGCGGACGGTGTCGCCGGAACCGGCGGAGAGGAGCTTCTGGGTGAGGGCGCGGGAGTGCATGTCGGCCTCGGTGGTGGTCAGCCAGAGGGATCCGAGCCAGGCGCCCTGGGCGCCGAGGGCCAGTCCGGCGGCGATCTGCTCGCCGCTGCCGATGCCGCCGGCGGCGAGGACCGGGAGCGGGGCGACGGCCTCGACCACCTCGGGCACCAGCACCATGGTGGCGATGTCGCCGGTGTGTCCGCCCGCCTCGTAGCCCTGGGCGACGACGATGTCGATGCCGGCCTCGGCGTGCCGGCGGGCGTGCTTGGCGCTGCCGGCGAGGGCGGCGACGAGGACGCCGTGTTCGTGGGCGCGCGCGATGACGTCGGCGGGCGGGGAACCGAGGGCGTTCGCCAGGAGTTTGATGGGGTAGTCGAAGGCGACGTCGAGCTGGTTGCGGGCGACCTGTTCCATCCAGCCGGTGATGCGCCAGCCGGAGGCCTCGCCCTCCGGGAGTTCGGGTACGTGGTGTTTGGCGAGGGTGTCGCGGACGTACTCCCGGTGCGCGGCCGGGATCATCGCCTCGATGTCGGCTTCGCTGACGCCGTCGACTGCCTTCTTCGCGGGCATGACCACGTCGAGCCCGTAGGGCTTGCCGTCGGTGTGCTCCTGCATCCAGTCGAGGTCGCGCTTCAGGTCGTCGGGGGCGGTGTAGCGGACCGCCCCGAGCACCCCGAACCCGCCCGCGCGGGTGATGGCAGCGGCCACCGCCGGGAAGGGCGTGAAGCCGAAGATGGCGTGCTCTATTCCCAGTTTTCTGCTCAGCTCCGTCTCCATGGGCGGCAGGATGCCGCAGCCCGGCCTCCGAGGGAAGGGGTTTTCTGATGCAGCGTCAGATTCTTTGCCGGCCGGTCGCCGCGGGGCCCGCGTCGTGAGCGGGCAGATACTCGGGAGGGCACGGCGGCGGACGGGAGGACCGGTCATGAAGGCACCAGGGGCAGCCGGGAACGACGGTGGCACGAAGGGCTCCGGCACGACCGGCCCGACGGCGTACGACGACGGCAGCGGAAGGGGCGACAGCGGCAGCGGCAGGGGCGGCAGCGGGCCGGGGGCGGAGGGCGGCGGCGGGCCCGGGGCGCAGGCCGGCGGCGGGCCCGGGCGCGGGCTCAGTCGGCGGCGGCTCGGGGCGCGGCTGTTGGCGCTGGGCGGCGTGCTCGTGCTCCAGGCCGCGCTGCCCGGGTCCGCGGGGGCCGCCGGGGGGCCGGCCGAGCGGCGCGCGCTCCAGGGACTGCGGCTGCGGTACGGGTCCGCCCGCCAGGCCGGGCTGTTGGAGAGGCATCTCGAAGGGGTGGCGGACGAGGCGCGGCGCTTCCTCGACCCCTCCCCCGAACACCCTTACTACGCCGGGGCCGTGGTCCTCGCCGGCCGGGGCCGCACCGTGGCGCTGCACCGGGCGATGGGCGACGCCGTGCGGTACGCCGACTACGACGGCCGCACCGACCGGGTCCGGGAGTTCCCGGCCGCGCAGCGGATCGCGATGGCCGAGGACACGGTCTTCGACCTGGCCTCCCTCTCGAAGCTGTTCACCTCGCTGCTGGCGGTGCAGCAGATGGAGCGCGGGCGGCTGGAGCTGGAGGCTCCGGTGCACCGGTACCTGCCCGAGTTCACGGGCGGGGGCAAGGAGTCGATCACCGTACGCCAACTCCTCACGCACACCTCGGGGCTGCGGTCCTGGGCCCCCTTCTACCAGGAGCCGACGCGGGCGGGTCAGTTGAGGCTGCTGTGGTCGGTGAGGCCCCAGGAGACCCCGGGGACGGTCTACCGGTACTCCGACCTGAACCTCATCGCCCTCCAGCTGCTCTTGGAACGGATCACCGGTCACACTTTGGACCTCCTGCTCCAGGACGAGATCACTGCTCCGCTCGGGATGCACCGCACTCGTTACAACCCACCGCTCTCCTGGCGCCGGGTCACGGCCGCCACCGAAGTGCAGCGCCCGCCCTGGTCCGGGCTGGACCGCGGGCTCGTCTGGGGCGAGGTCCACGACGAGAACGCACACGCGCTGGGCGGCGTCGCCGGCCACGCCGGGGTCTTCGGCACCGCCTGGGACCTGGCGATCCTGGCCCGCACCCTCCTCGACGGCGGGGTCTACGCCGGCAAGCGCATCCTGCGCCCCGCCTCCGTCGAGCTCCTCTTCACCGACTACAACACCGCGTTCCCGGGCGACGACCACGGCCTGGGCTTCGAGCTCTACCAGCACTGGTACATGGGCGCCATGGCCACCCCGCACTCCGCCGGCCACACCGGTTTCACCGGCACCTCCCTGGTCCTGGACCCCTCCACGGACTCCTTCCTGATCCTCCTGGGCAACTCCGTCCACCCCGTGCGCACCTGGCGCGCCGGCAGCGCCCCGCGCGTCGCCGTCGGCAACCGCTTCGCCCGCGCCGTCCCCGTCCGCACGAAACACGGCGGCCCGGCCTGGTACTCCGGCATGGAAACCGGCGGCTCCGGCACCCTGACCCTCCCGCCCCTCACCCCCGCCACCGGAGCCGCCCGGCTGCGCTGCGCACTGTGGTGGGACACCGTGCCCGGCGCGGGAGCACTGCACCTGGAGGCTTCCGCCGACGGGCAGGCCTGGGAGCCGCTCCCCTTCGCCACCGTCCGCACCACCGGCGGAGCCGCCGAACAGTGGCCGCAGGGTTCCGTCTCCGGCTGGTCGGGCCGCATCTGGCACCGACTCGAAGCTCCGCTCGCCGCCTGGGCCGGCCGCGAGGTGCACCTCCGCTTCCGCCACACCGCGCAGGGTCGCTACGTGGGCCGGGGCGCCTACGTGGACGTCCTGCGCGTGTCGGAACCCGCCCGCCTCCTCTTCGCCGAGGACCGCCCCGCGGACTCCTCCCGCATCGAGGCGACGGGCTGGTCCCGCTCGGCGGACTGAAACCTGCACGCCGACCGGTGGTCACGGAGCCGGGGCCCTCATCGCTCGCGCTGACGAGCCCGGTGGCGACGGACGGCGTCCCGGCCGCCGCAGCGCGGTGAGCAGTACCGCTGGGTGCCGTTCCGCGAGGTGTCGACGACGACCTTGGTGCAGGGGTGAGCCGCGCACCGGCCCAGGCGACCCATGCCACGCGTCGTGAGGTGCAGTGCGGTGCCGACGCTGAACACGGCGTGCAGGACTCGTGCCAGGTCGTCGTCGACGTCGCGATAGTGCAGGTGCCAGCCCTCGCCGTTGTGGTCGGTCATGCGTGGATAGGCAGTCGCGGCGGCCATCTGCTCGTTGAGGATCGCCGCCCGCTCGCCCGGGTCGCGGGCGTCGACGACGCGGATCCAGTCGTCGAGCACGGCCCGGCAGCGGACGTGGTCGTCGGGCTTCTCGGGGAAGGGCATCGTCATGCCGAACTCGCGGGTCCGCTCGACGATGCCGTCCCGGGTGCCGGGCCAGTCGTCGGCCAGGGAACGGGCGAGGAGCACGGCGTACTCACCGTAAGGGTTGAGATGCATAAGCCCATTACATCAAGGTGGGGGCATGTCCCTCACCTCCCTGTCCTCGCCCGTGTCCGGTGCGTCCGCCCTCGGCATGGCACTCACCGCGCTGGTCATGGTGCTGACCCCCGGGCCCAACATGATCTACCTCGTTTCGCGCAGCATCAGCCAGGGGCGCGCTGCGGGCCTCGTCTCCCTGGCCGGCACCGGCGTCGGCTTCGTCGTCTACATGCTGATGGGCAACCTCGGCCTCGCGGTCGTGTTCGTCGCCGTGCCCTGGCTGTTCATCGGCTTCAAAACCGCCGGCGTCCTCTACCTGGCCCACCTCGCCTGGCAGGCCCTGCGCCCCGGCGGGCGAGGCATGTTCGAGGTCCGCGACATCCCCCGCGACAGCCCGGCGCGGCTCTTGCGCATGGGGCTGGTGACGAACCTGCTCAACCCCAAGGCCGCGATCATGTACCTGACCCTGATCCCGCAGTTCATCGACCCGCATCGCGGGCATCCGACCGCGCAGGGCCTGACGCTCGGGTCGGTTCAGATCGCGGTGAGCCTGACCGTCAACGCCCTGATCGTCATCGCCGCCGGCGCCATCGCGACCTTCCTCGCCCGACGCCCGAGCTGGGCCACCGTGCAACGCCGCATCACCGGCACCCTCCTGGGCGCCGTGACACTCCTACTCGTCCGCGAGGTACCCACCCGAGCCCGAGCCTGAGGTCAGGCGGAGGCGGCTTGGAGGAGAGTTTCGGCTGCGGTGGTGCGGGCGTAGAGGACGGAGCGGCCGGCGCGGTGGGCGCTGACCAGGCCCGCGTCGCGTAGCGCGGTGAGGTACTTCGCCGTCCTCCCCGGACCTTCGGCCGGGACCCGGACTGCCGCGGCGCAGCCGTTCGGCCCCGGAAGAGACGGCCTAGGCGAGGGCCGCGTCGATCATCCGGCGGGCAACGGCCGTCAGTTCGGCCGGGTCGGGTGCCGGGCGGGTGCGGGCGAGGGCGCCCGCGAGGCGGTCGTAGAGGAGCCCGTCCGCCCACGCGACCAGGAGTTCGGCGGATTCGGCCGGCCGGGCGGCGCCGAGTGCCGCGAGGATTCCGGCGGCCAGGTCGCGCGAGCCGCGGCCGGCCCGGTGGAGTTCCGTCGCGAGCTCCGGGTTCCGTGCGGCCTCCAGGCTCAGTTCGAAGCGCGCCAGTTGCCGGGACCGGCCCGTGGTCAGCCATCGGTACAGCACCGCGGCGACCGCCGCGGCGGCGGCGCCCCGGTCCATCGGTGCAGGCGCGGCGCCCCGGTCCATCGGTGCAGGCGCGGCGCCCCGGTCCATCGGTGCAGGCGCGGCGCCCCGGTCCATCGGTGCAGGCGCGGCGCCCCGGTCCGTCGGTGCGGGCGCGGCGCCGCCGTCGAAGTCGCCGAGGTCCAGCTCGGCCAGCCGCGCGTAGCAGGCGCCGATCAGTGCCGTCCTCGTACGGAAGTAGTACGAGGTACTGCCCGCCGGAAGCCCGGCCGCGCCGTCGACCGCCCGGTGGGTCAGGCCCCTCAGCCCGGCGGCGGCCACCAGCTCGATGGCGCTGTCCGCGATCAGGGTTCTGCGGTCGCTGCCGCGTTCGGGTGCACTCATACCGTCACTCTACAAGTGTAGAGTGACGGCCATACCGCCCTCTACATTTGTAGAGGGCGTGGTCGAACGAGGGAGGACTGTCATGACCCGACGTCATGCGGTGGTCGCGGGTGCGGGGATCGGCGGACTCTCGGTGGCGGTGGCCCTGCACCGTCGCGGTTGGGAGGTCACCGTCTGCGAACGCGCCGCAGCGCCTTCCGCCGTCGGCGCGGGGATCGTCCTCGCCCCCAACGCCCTGCGCGCCTTCGACGCGATCGGCTTCGACGCCGCCCGCGCGACGGGGCACGCCGCCCCTGCCGCGATGGACCTGCGCCGCCCCGGCGGCCGCCTGCTGAGCCGCGCGGACTGCGCCGCGCTGACCGCCCGGTACGGCCGGCCCCCGCTCGCCGTGCACCGCCCGTCCCTCTCCGCCGCCCTGGCCGCCGAGCTCCCCGAGGGGGCAATCCGGTACGGCACGGCAGTCACCGCCGTCGACGACACGGGCGACGCGGGCGGCCGTCCCGTCGTCCACACCTCGGCCGGCGTCCTCACCCCCGATGTCGTCATCGCCGCCGACGGCATCCACAGCCCGATCCGCCGCCAGTACTTCCCCGCCCATCCCGGCCTGCACTACAGCGGGGAGACCGCCTGGCGGACCGTCCTGGCGGCCGGCGGGCCGCCCGTGCACGCCGCCACCGAGACCTGGGGCCGCGGGGAGCGCTTCGGCGTCGTCCCGCTCGCCGACGGGCGCGTGTACGTCTACGCCACCGCGGTCGTCCCCGAGGGCCACCGGCCGGACGACGTCCAGGCCGAACTCCTGCGCCGCTACGGCACCTGGCACGATCCGATCCCGGCCCTGCTGGAACGGATCGACCCGGCGGCCGTGCTCCAGCACGACCTGTACGACCTCGCCGCCCCGCTCCCCCGGTTCCATCAGGGCCGGCTGGCGTGGCTCGGCGACGCGGCGCACGCCATGACCCCCAACCTCGGCCAGGGCGGCTGCCAGGCCGTCGAGGACGCCGCCGTCCTCGCGCACCTGCTGGAGGGGGCCGACGTACGGGCCGCCCTGGCCGCCTACAGTGCGGCCCGCTGCGCGCGCACCGACGCCCTGCGCGTCCGCTCCCGCCGTGCGGGCCGGGTCGCCGCGCTGACGCACCCCCTCGCGGTGGCCGCCCGCGACCTCGCCGTCCGCGCCACCCCGGCCCGCGCCACGCGGCGCGCCCTGGACGACCTGTTCGCCTTCGACGGGTTCGGGCTTCCGGAATAGGGAACACGCCCAGGGGCGACAGGGCCGTGCCCTGTGACGCCCACACTCGTTGTTGTGGTTCGTTGACCGTTCAACACGAAGGCAGGCGAAGCCATATGACCGACATCGACTGGGACAACCCGATCGACCCCAAGCCGGGCTGGACCCTGGATCACGTCAAGCTGTACGTCGGTTCGGGCGGGACCGAGGGGCAGTACTGGAACAACACCCAGACCCTGCTGCTCACCACCATCGGCCGCAAGTCCGGGAAGCCCGTGCGGACCCCCCTCATCTACGGCGAGGACGACGGCCGCTACCTCATCGTCGCCTCCAAGGGCGGCGACCCCGCGGACCCGCTCTGGTACCGGAACCTCGCCGAGCACCCCGAGGTCCGGGTGCAGGTCGGTCCCGAGGTCCGGCAGGGCACCGCGCGCACCGCGACCTCCGAGGAGCGTGCCCGGTTCTGGCCGCTGATGGTGAAGCACTGGCCCTCGTACGACGAGTACCAGACCAAGACCAGCCGGGAGATCCCGATCGTCGTGATCGACCCCGTCGGCTGACTGAGCGCAGGGGCGCCGGAGCACCGGGGCGCCGGGGCGCCGGGTGCGTCAGTGTCCCAGTACCGCCATCGCCGCATTGTGGCCGGGGACCCCGCTGACGCCGCCGCCGCGGACCGCCCCCGCGCCGCACAGCAGTACGTTGCGGTGGGCGGTCTCCACGCCCCAACGGCCGCCGCCCACCTCGGAGTCGGAGTCGGAGTAGGGCCATGACAGGCCCCGGTGGAAGATGTGCCCGCCGGGCAGGCGCAGTTCGCGCTCCAGGTCGAGCGGGGTCTTGGCCTCGATGCACGGGCGGCCGTCGGCGTCGAAGGCCAGGCAGTCGGTGAGCGGTTCGGCCAGGTGGGCGTCGAGCTGGGCGAGGGTGGCGGCGAGCAGCACCTCGCGCGCCCCCTGGTTGTCCTTCTCGAACAGCCGTGCCGGGGTGTGCAGTCCGAAGAGGGTCAGGGTCTGGTAGCCCTGCTCCGCCAGCTCGGGCCCCAGGATCGTCGGATCCGTCAGCGAGTGGCAGTAGATCTCCGAGGGCGGTACGGAGGGCAGTTCGCCGGCGGCGGCCTCCGCGTGGGCCCGGGCGAGCTGTTCGTACCCCTCCGCGATGTGGAAGGTGCCGCCGAAGGCCTCGCGCGGGTCCACGGAGGTGTCCCGCAGCCGGGGCAGGCGGCGCAGCAGCATGTTGACCTTGAGCTGGGCACCCTCGGGGGCCGGCTGCGCCGGCTCCTCCCCCAGGAGTTCGGCGAGCGCCCGCGGCGAGGCGTTGACGAGCACCACCCGGCCGGCGACCCGGCCCTCGCCCGTCGCCGTACGGAAGGTCACCTCCGCCGGGGCGGTCGTGCCGTCGGTGTCGATGCGCAGCGCCTCGTGCCCGGTGGCGATCTCCGCCCCGGCGGCCAGCGCGGAGGCCGCCAGCGCGTCCGTGAGGGCCCCCATGCCGCCGACCGGTACGTCCCAGTCGCCGGTGCCGCCGCCGATGACGTGGTAGAGGAAGCAGCGGTTCTGGGCCAGGCCCGGGTCGTGGGCGTCGGCGAAGGTGCCGATCAGCGCGTCGGTCAGGACCACCCCGCGCACCAGGTCGTCGGTGAACTCCCGCTCGACGGCCCGTCCGATCGGTTCCTCGAACAGCATCCGCCAGGCCGCCTCGTCGTCGAGCCGCGTCCGCAGCTCGGCGCGCGTGGGCAGCGGTTCGGTCAGCGTGGGGAAGAGACGTTCGGCGGCCCGCCCGGTGGTCCCGTAGAAGGCGCGCCAGTTCTCGTACTCCCGCTCCGAGCCGGTCAGCCGGGCGAAGGACTCCCGGGTGCGCGCCTCGCCGCCGCCGACCAGCAGTCCGCCGGGGCGTCCGGCGCGCTCGACGGGGGTGTACGAGGAGACGGTGCGCCGGCGCACCTCGAAGTCCAGCCCCAGCTCGCGCACGATCTTGGCGGGGAGCAGCGAGACCAGGTAGGAGTAGCGGGAGAGCCGGGCGTCGACGCCCGGGAACGGCCGGGTGGACACCGCGGCCCCGCCGGTGCGGCCGAGCCGCTCCAGGACCAGGACCGAGCGGCCGGCCCGGGCCAGGTAGGCGGCGGCGACGAGGCCGTTGTGGCCCCCGCCCACGATCACCGCGTCGTACACGTCGTGCCCGAAGCCCCGCGAGGTCGTCATGGCTCTTGGTAACACACCTGGCCCAGCCGCTCCAGACAGTGCGCCTCGTCGGCGTGTGCCGCGACCGTGTCCGGATGCCCGTCGCCCAGCGACCGTTCGCGGATGCCGGAGAGTTCCCGGTAGACCGGCAGCGCCTGGTCCCAGCGGCCCAGCCGGCCGAGCCCGACGGCGAGTTCGCGGCGGCTGACCAGGGTGTCGGGGTGTTCGGGGCCCAGGGTGCGGGCCCGCGCCTCGCCCACCTGACGGGCCTCGGCCACCGCTTCCTCCCAGCGCTCCAGGCGCCCGAGGTTCACCCCGAGGACGTGCCGGGCCCGCAGCGTCTCCGGGTCGGCGGCCCCGTAGGCGCGGGTGCGGTCGCGGACCAGGTCCCGGAACAGCTCCAGGGCCTGCGCCGAACGTCCCGTACGGCCCAGCGCGATCCCGGCCTCGTAGCGGGCGGCCAGCGTGTCGGGGTGGTCGCGGCCGAGCACCCGCTCCCGTACGGCCGCGATGTGCCGGAAGGCCTCCAGGGCCTCCTCCCAGCGTTCGAGGCGGCCCAGCGCGTACGCCACCTCGTACCGGGTCAGCAGCGTGTCCGCGTGCTCCGCCCCCAGGACGGCCGCCCGGTCGGCGGCCACCTCGGCGGCGGCGGCGTGGGCCTCGGCGAAGCGGCCGAGGGCGCCCAGCGCGCAGGCCAGGTTGTGCCGGCAGCGCAGGGTGTCGGGGTGGATCCGGCCGACGGTCCGCTCCCGGGCCGCCAGGACCGTGCGGTAGCCCTCGTACGCCTCCTGGTGGCGGCCGAGCAGGCCCGTCTCGTACGCCGCCTCCTGCCGGGCCGCGAGGGTGTCCGGGTGGTCGGCGCCGAGCACCCGGGCGCGCCCCTCGGCGACGGCCGCGTACCCGGCGAGGGCCTCCTCGGTGCGGCCGGCCCGGCTGAGGGCGAAGGCCCGGGTATGGCCGGCGTCGAGCGCGGCCGGGCCCGTGAGGGCTTGGCCGGGGCCGTGCGGGAACCCGTAGGCGGCGGTGAGCCGGGGGTCCTCGGCCGGACGCGGGCGTACGACGGTCGGCAGAGCGGGGGCCGGGGCCGGGGCGCCGGAAGCCGTCGCGGCCGGGCTCCCGACGGCGGGAACGGCCGTGGCGGGCGCGCCGGAGCCCGAGACGACGTGCGCGGTGTGCGCGGCGTAGGCGGCGTGGGCCGTCCAGGAGCCGGTCAGGACGGCCCACTCGCCGCTCGCGGGACGGGCCTCGATGCCGGCCTTGCGTCCGGCGGTCATCCCCCCGGCCCACTCGGGCAGCGGCGGGTGCGCACCGGCGGACACGGCGGGGCCGAGCCGGGCCTCGAGGAGCTGCCGGTGCAGGTGGCGGGCGTCGCCGGGCCGGTCCTCGGGGGACTTGGCGAGCAGATCGAGCACCAGCCGCTCGAAGTGGACGGGCAGCTCGGGGCGGTGCTCGCGCGGCGGCACGGGCGCGGTGTCGCGGTGGCCGACCAGGACGGACCAGGAGTCGCCGAGGTCGAAGGGCGGGGCTCCGGTGGCGATCTCGTACAGGACGCAGCCGAGGGAGTAGAGGTCGCTGCGGTGGTCCACCTCGCCGCCCGCGATCTGCTCGGGCGACATGTAGTGCGGGGTGCCCATGGCCATGCCGCCGCCGGTGAGCTTGGCGGTGAAGCCGATGTCGGCGGCCAGCCGGGCGATGCCGAAGTCGCAGATCTTCACCGTGCCGTCGGTGAGCCGCATGATGTTGGCGGGCTTCAGGTCCCGGTGGACGACGCCCTGGTCATGGGTGTAGCCGAGGGCGGCCGCCATCTGCTCGGCGATGTCGACGACCACGTCCACGGGGAGCGGGCGCGCGTCGTTGTCCTCCAGGAGCTGGCTGAGATTGCGGCCTTCGAGGAGCTCCATGACGAGGTAGAGGGGACCGCCGGCCGCGCTGTCGTCGCCGAAGTCGTGGACGACGGTGACGCCGCGGTGCTGGAGGGAGGCGGCGACGCGCGCCTCGCGGCGGAACCGCTCGCGCAGCACCTGGGTGAAGTGGGTGTCCTGCTCGGGTCCGAGGGGCTTGAGGCATTTGACGGCGACCTGCCGGCCCAGCGACTCGTCGCGGGCCCGCCACACCTCGCCCATGCCTCCGCGGCCGATCAGATCGAGCGACCGGTACCGGCCGTGGATCAGTCTGGACTCCGCCATGTCTTGAAGTCGCCCCCGTGTGTCGTGCTACGCCCTCCCCGGCCGGTCCAGTATGGCCGCTGATGTACGCAGTGTGTACGGCGCGGGGCGGCTCCCGGGGCCCATGCGGCGCATCGCTTTCAAGATGTGACCTGGAGGCAGCTGCCAGCGCAGACCTGCGGGAATGCTGCGCAGCAGGCTACCGGTGAGACGCAGGCGGCGGGTGACGCTGCGCGGGGCCGGTGCGGGGCGGCCGTACAGCTGGTGCGCCCAGCCGGGCAGGGATCCGTAGGCGAGGGCGGCGAGCGGGCGCCACACCAGGTTTCGGCCAGGGACGAGGAGGGGGTGGATCGGCGGGGCGCACAGGAAGGCGTCGACGGCATGGGCGTCGGGGCCGGCGGCGAGCTCGGGGCGGATCCGCTCGAAGTAGGCGGCGAGGGCCGCGGTGTCCCCCGGTACCCCGGACGGGTCGAGCCCGACGAGCCGGGCGTTGACGCGGTTCTCGGCCACGTAGCGGTCCGCCTGCGCGGGGGTGAGCGGGATCCCGGAGCGGCGCAGGACGTGCAGGAAGCTGTCGATCTGGGCGCAGTGGATCCAGAGCAGCAGCTCGGGCTCGTCCACGCGGAACCGTGCGCCGGTGGCCGGATCGGTCGCCGACAGCAGGGTGTGGATCTTGCGGACGCGGGCGCCGGCCCGCTCGGCGGCCTCGGTGGTGCCGTAGGTGACGGTGCCGACGAAGTCGGCGGTGCGCAGCAGGCGTCCCCAGGCGTCGCCCCCGCCGTTCTCCCCGCTGAAGGCGGAGCTGTTCTCCATGACACCGCGGACCGCGCGCGGGTGCAGGGCCTGGAGGTAGAGCGCGCGGACCCCGGCGATCCACATGACCGGGTCGCCGTGGCACTGCCAGGTCACGGAGTCCGGGCCGTAGAGCCCCGGATCGGGGCCTGCGCTCTCGTCCATGTCCGGCTCCTCCCCCGTCGCCCGCCCCGGTACGCCGCATCGGCCGCGCGGGCTCTTCCAGCATTCCACCGAACGGCCGCACGCACGCACGTGGCCGCCGCTAGGCTTTCCCGCCGGCGGACCGCACCCGCCTCCCCCAGGGCCTGTCGTCAAACTCCCGTCTGCCTCACGGGCGACGACGGGAGTTTGACGACAGGCCCTAGAGACGCGGAGGCACGGTCATGCGTACGGGACAGCTCGAAGGGCAGGTCGCCGTCGTCACGGGCGGTTCGTCCGGCATCGGCCTGGCGACGGCCCGGCGGTTCGTGGAGGAGGGCGCCCGGGTCTTCGTCACCGGCAGGCGGCCGCAGGAGCTGGCCGCGGCGGTGCGTGACCTGGGCCCGGACGCCGTGGCCGTGTGCGGTGACGCCTCCCGCGTCGCGGACCTGGACCGGCTCTACGCTGCGGTCGCCGCCGCGGGCTGCGAGGCGATCGACGTGCTGGTCGTGAACGCGGGCGGCGGCCCGCCCGGCGGCTTCGCGGAGTTCACGGAGGAGCAGTTCGACGCCACCGCGGACCTCAACTTCCGCGGCGCCTTCTTCACCGTCCAACGGGCCCTGCCGCTGCTGCGCGACGGCGCCTCGGTCATTCTGCTGGGCTCGGCCGCCGGTTCCTCGGCGTCCACGCGGTACGGGGTGTACGCCGCCACGAAGGCGGCCGTACGGTCCCTCGCGCGGAGCCTGGCCCTGGAGCTCGCGGGGCGCGCGATCCGGGTCAACACCCTCAGCCCGGGCCCGATCGACACCCCGGCGCTGGCCGGTGCGCCGGCGCAGGTGCGCGAGCGGGCGACCGCCGGAGTCCCGCTCGGCCGGGCCGGACGCCCCGAGGAGGTGGCCGCGGCGGCCCTGTTCCTCGCCTCGCGGGAGAGCAGCTTCATCACCGGGATCGAACTGTTCGTGGACGGCGGAGCCGGCCAGGTCTGAGTCGGCCGGCTCCGCCCGGGGGCCCGCGCCGCCGGTGTGCGGGAGCCGGGAAGCCGGGGCCGCGGCCGGCCGCGGGTCGGGCCCGAGCTGGCCTCGGGCTGGTCCGGCGGCATCTACCGGTGGGTCAGCGAGGGGCTCGGCAAACCGCTCGGGTTCGTCGCGGTGTGGTGCCAGTTCGCCATGACCACCGCGTACGACCCGAGCCTGCTGGCGTACGTGGCGAGCACCTTCGCCTACGTCATCGACCCCCGGCTCGCCGAGAACGGGCTCCACGTCGCGATCGTCATCGTCGTCGTCCACTGGACCGGGGTCTGGATCTCCTCCCGGGGCACGAAGACGGTCGCCTCGCTCCGGTGTGCTTCCTGAAGTTCCGCAAACCGAGCTGGGTCCACCCCGACCACCGGTAGGAGGGCCGATGCTTCAGGCGGCTGCCGGGGTGAACTCCACGAGCAGGGACTTCGGCCCGCGGGTGAAGACTCTCTCGGCGGCCGGGTCGTACCCCGGGGCCGGCCGGAGCCCGGGCATGGCGTCGAGGAGCTGGTTGGTGGCGATCTCCACCTCGGCCCTGGCCAGCAGCGCACCGACGCAGAAGTGCCGTCCGAGCGCGAACGCCAGGTGGTCCGCGGCCGCGGAGAAGGCGGTGGTCGCCGTCAGGTCGTCGCGGAAGAGGTCGAAGGCGTCCGGGTCCTTGTAGCGCTCGGGGTCCCGGTTGGCGGCGGCGATCAGACAGGTGACGGTGGCCCCGGCCGGGATGGTGCCGCCACTCATGGTCACCTCGACGGCGGTCTGCCGCATGATCATGTGGACGGGCGGGGTGTAGCGCAGGGTCTCCGCGAAGGCGCGGTCGACGAGTCCGCGGTCGCGCTGCACGGCGGCGAGCTGGTCGGGGTTGGCCAGGAGGTTCGCGAAGAGGCCCGCGACGGCCTTGTCCGTGGTCTCGGCGCCGGCCGTGAGGAGGAGGCTGCAGAACGCCTTGATGTCCTCGTCGCTCATGCGCACGCCGTCGACCTCGGCGGTGCAGAGCGCGGACAGCAGATCGTCTCCGAGATGCTCCCGCCGGTTCCTGATGACCGGCAGCATGTACGCGGCGAACTCGGCCTGGGCCCGCGCGCCTTCGGCCGTCTTCTCCGGGTCGCCGGACAGGTTGCCGGTGAACGCCACGAAGGCCCGGTACCAGCCGCCGAGGGCCCGCCGGCCGGACCGGTCCAGTCCGAACATGTCGGCGATGACCGAGATGGGGAAGTGGGAGGCGAACCCGCTCACGAGGTCGACGCAACCGGTGTCGCGGAACGCGTCGATCAGCTCGCGGGCGTTGCGCTCGATGACCGGAACGACCTTGTCGCGCAGCTCGTTGCCGCGGAAGGCCGGGGCGACCAGGGCGCGTCGCGTGGCGTGTTCGCGGCCGCTCATCTGGAGCAGGGTCTTGCCGTGCACGGGCTCGGCCTGCCAGGCGTAGTTGTCCGTGGTGAAGAGCCCCGCCTTGTCCCGGAAGGCCCGCGCGACGTCCTCGTAGCGCGAGATGATCCAACTCTGCGTCCCCTCGTGCCAGATGGGGGGTGCGCTCTCCCGCATGGCCCGGTAGGCCGGGTAGGGTTCTCGGCGAACTCCCGCGAGAGGATGTCCGGGACTTCGTGCGCGGCGCTCATGGAGTTCCCCCATCGGCTCGGCCTGACGGCTGTCCTGAGGTACGCCTTCCAGGAAACAGCACACCGCCCGGTGACGCCAGGCCGCCGAAGCACCGGAAGCTGCAACGGTGTTGGCCGCTCCGGCTTCCGCGCGCCGATCTGCTGCCGTCGTCTGTGACCACGATTACCGGTACTCCACCAACCAGGAAGACCACCCGACCGGGAACCCTCGCTCAACCGCCAGCGAACCTCTCGGTACGACAACGGCTACTCATAGAGGGGATTGCCCGGTCGTCGGATGAGGTTTGTTCCGGTGCCAGGTGACGGCCACGGTGAAATTGGCGGTGGTGCTGGCAGAGGCGATGAAGGCACCGGCTTCGGCGTGCAGGTCGAGGCCGAACTCGACGTGGATCTCATCAGGTGACTCTGCGATGGTACGGAGTTGGGCGACCACGCCTTCTACCGCGGGCCGCGCACAGCGTACGGCTTCCTCGAAGGTCTTTTGCGCCCGTTCGGTTACCGCGGTATCGCGGAGTCCGCGGGTCACCATCCCGGCCGCCGGGTCCCTGACCTCGATCAGTACGGTATCGCCCTCCGCCGTGGAAAATTCAACCAGATGTCCCATTCCAGGCGTTCCCTTCCCTTGCGGTTCCTTCCCTAAAGGTCGCCGACCGGCCACAGGCATGCGGTGTGGTCGCCGCTGCCGGTGGCGATCAGGGTGCCGTCCGGGCTGAACGCCACCGCGTTCACACCGGCACCATGACGTACCGCGAGCAGCTGCCGACCGGTTGCGGCGTCCCACACCCGGGCCGAGTGGTCATCGCTGCCGGTGGCGATCCGGGCGCCGTCCGGGCTGAACGCCACCGCGTTCACACCGCCACCATGACGTACCGCGAGCAGCTGCCGACCGGTTGCGGCGTCCCACACCCGGGCCGAGTGGTCATCGCTGCCGGTCGCGATCCGAGCGCCGTCCGGGCTGAACGCCACCGCGTTCACACCGCCACCATGACGCAGCTCGACCAGCTGCCGACCGGTTGTGGCGTCCCACACCCGGGCCGTGGCACCCGAACCGCCAGTGGCGAACCGGGCACCCTCCGGGCTGAATGCCACCGCGTTCACGAGAACCCACCCGTCGCCTCCATGGCGTAGGTCGAGCAAGTTCTCGCGGATGCCCGTGACGTCCCACACCCGGACCATGGCATCCGAACCGCCAGTGGCGAACCGGGCACCCTCCGGGCTGAATGCCAACGCGTTCACGCAGGCGCCATGGCTTACCTCGAGCAGCAGGCGGCCGGTGGCGGCGTCCCACACCCGCGCAGCGCGGCTTGTGTTGCCCGTAGCGATCCGGTACCCGTCCGCGCTGAACGCCACCGCGGACACGACGGACCGCATGCTTCCTCCCTTGACCTTCAATCGCTCCGCGCCGGAGGTGTCGTAGACGCGAGCCCACCGGGATTTGCCCGCGACGGCGATGCTCTGGCCGGCCGGGTCCCACGACAGGGAAAGGACCTCGTCCTCGAAGTCGATACTGGCCAGCTTGGGCGGGTTAAAAGTAATCTCGCGCCGAGCGAGATCGGCCAGTGCGGCGTATTCGTCCGCCGTAGGCGCTTGCACGACCGTCAACTTGGTTATCGTTTCCAGTACCTTCACCCAGTCTTGTGCGGCTACCCGCTCGTGCAGTGCGGTACGCAGCTCGTCGATCTCCTGAGAGACGGCGCGTCGCTGTGCAGCGTCGCGATAACCGCCGTCGGCCGCGAGTTCGCCGTAGCGGGCGGAGGCCACAGCCCAGTCCCCGGCGTCCTCCGCCCTACGGGCCTCGGCATAGAGGCGCTCGTGTTCCGCTTCCCGCAGGGTCCGGCGGGCGTGGGTGGCCAGGCCGTCGGGGTCGGCGGCGGCTGGGTCGAGCCCATGGAGGTCCTCGCTGACCTGGATGACAGCCTGCCACCGGCCGGCATCCGCGTGGTAACGCAGTTCGGCCTCCAGATCCGCGATGTGCTGCCGGGCCCGGCATGATTCTCGTCGGGCAACGGCGTCCAGGTAGCCCTGGTCGGTCCGGAGGATCTCCGTGTACGCGTCGATCGCGGCGGCCCAGTCCCCGGCGGCCTCGGCGTCCGTCGCCTGCTCGTAGGCTTCGGCGAGTCGGCGCTGATGGACAGCGGTGTCGCGCAGTGCCACCGCGTCCGGGTTGTCCGGGTCGAGCATGAGCAGGTCGTCGAGCAGCTCGATGGCACGGCTGTGGCGGCCCACGCGCACCTCTGCGGCGGCCCTCACGTACAGGGCGCGCAACGGCACGTCGCGCCGACCACCAGGCGGCGGATCCGGGACCGATAGCGAAGGCGATTCTGCGGTGAAGGTGAACAACTGGGTGGTGTCGCCGCGCACGTATAGCACGGGGGTGATCCATTCCAGGGTGCGGCGGCTGGTACCGAGGATCGCGATCCGCCCGCTTTGTGCTGCCTCGTCGATCCGGCGGCCGTGGGCGAGTGCGGCGTAGAAGCCATGTGCGAAACGGATGGCGGCCCGATCGCTGACCGTGAACTGCATCGCGGCGGCCGCGCTGATGCCGCTGCGGACCAGCGTCGCACCGGTGCTGGAGAAGACGTCGCGCGTCCCGCCCTGCGCCGAGGCGCAGGAATTGAGCACGACAAGCCGCGGGGTGGGCCGGGCCTCACCGAGCAGGTCCGCCAGCCGGGACGCCTCCACCAGATCGGCGCCGCCGCCGCTGTCAACCAGCGCGATCAGGCCCTCATCGGCACTTTCGTCGTAGTCGCCGTGGCCGATGAAGTGCAGCACGTGCCATTCACCCTCCAGCAGGCGCCCGTGCACACGGTCCCAGCTGGCCTGCGGCACCCAGGTCAGCTCGACCCGCCCCGCATCGATCTGCTCGGCCAAGGCTTCCTCGAGCCGGCCACGTTCGGCGTCGGTATCCAGCAGTGGCAGCCCGCGCGGTGACGCGATCACCGCCAGAATGCGCAGGGGTGGCTTCACCTGCAGCGGCTCGGGCGTGTAGCGGGCGGGCACGTGCCGGACGAGCGGCTCTTGCCGACACAGGTACACCTCGGCATCTGGGTCGAACAGCGTCTCCCATGGCAGCAGGGCGAGCTCCGGCGTCTTCAGCCGCAGTATGATCCGCAGCCGCTGCTGCCTCTCTTGCGCCACCCCGCTGCTCGCTCGGTAGGTTCCGTAGACCGGGCCGGTGAAGAGCGCTTCGAAGAGCTGTTGCCCGACTTGCCGCACCGGCTCCTCTGTGGCCGACACCGCCCGCCGCGCTTGCACCGAGGAGGCCAACACCGTTGCCTCCAGCGCCGCGCGCCGGTTGAGCAGCCCGTCGACGTCGAGCTGCAGCGCGGCGCTGGGCTCCCCGCCAGCCGCTGCGTGCACCACCCGCACCTCGTACTCGTCAGGGCGTGTCCTTGAGACTTCCAATTCGAGGTCAGTGGCCATCGCTGCCCCTTTCGCCGCGGATGACCACGGGCAGCTGAGCGGCAGAGCCTCGGCCGAGAGGTGAGAACAGCCGAAACCGCCTACACGACCATCATGCAGCCCGCTACCCAGGTCCACCAGCGCACTGGGACCCAGGGGCCGCGAGGTGCACCGTCCATTACGACCAAGAACAGATCGTAAGTATGGGAATCCTGTCCGTCACCGGACGGTGCGGCACTCGCCACGATCCCGCTGAGGGCTCCGCTCTACCCAGCTGCCCAGAGGTCTGCCGATCCTTGGGAAACTCACCGGTAAGGAGAACTTCGGCCAGGGCTCGACTAGTTGGTCGGTCCAGGGCCAGGGCTCGGCGGGGGTGCCGTCGGGTTTCAGTCCGTACGGGGGCAGTTCCTCGACTCCCAGCCGTCCGGCGGCCCGGGCCCACCGGGCGAAGGTATGGGCCTGCGGGGACCCGGCTTTGTGAAGTGCAGCAAGGAGCGCGTCATGGCAGGCTTCGGAGGCCTGGCTCCGATCGACCTGCGCGAGCGGGTCCCGGCCCAGGAGCTCGGCCACGGCCTCGCCTTCGCCGAGGGCGAGGAAGGCTTCGATGAGCCGGGCGACACCGTTCATGTGGGTCAGCGACGCACCCGAGGCAGCCCTGCGGACGAGGGAGTCCCGCGGGCTGGTCAGGCCGTGGGCGGTCATGGTCTGCAGCAGTTGTGCGATGCCGATGGCCGGAGGGAGGTCGACGCCTTCGGCAATGCGGGCGGCGCATACGAGGGCGGTGTCGATCGCTCCCACCTCGCACAAGGTTTCCAGAATGGAGTCGAGCGAGTACCAGTCCCTGTAGTGGGTCACATCGACTCGGTCCACGAGCCCGCGGTCGAACAGGACCCGCACGGCCTCCGGAGCTTCGCACTTGTGGAAGAGCCAGAGCATGAACGATGTGGTGTCCGTGCTCGGGCTATCGACGTGCTCGGCGACGTGCCGGGCCAGGGTACTGGCGGCCTCCACGGCTCCCGCCTCGTACAGCTCGGACACGATGAAGGCGGTGTCCTCGTAAGGGGTATGGGCCCGGGCTCGTTCCAGCAGAGTAGATCGCCGAGGTTGGATTCCCAGTCGTACTGGTCGGGGTCGCCGGTCAGCTCGACGTGCCGGGCCGGCGAGCGGTCGATCAGGGTGCGCACGCCGTTCTTGTCGCCGGCCTTCGCGAGCCCCCGGAGCAGAGTCACCACTACTCCGGCGTCGGTGAGCTCGATCCGGGATGCCGGGTCGAGGGCGAGCACGGCGCGTACGGCCTGCTCTTCCCCGATTCCCTCCAGCCCGCTCATCAGGTACGGCAGATTGTCCGGGGCCATGTGCGGCGCCGCAGCCATAGCGCGGGGCACGAGGACTGTTGTCGCGTCGGGTGTACCGCACATGCGCAGCCCGTGGAGCAGCCGGGTCAGGGTCCAGGACGCCGAGAAGGCGGCGCGCAGGGCCAGCCGTCCGACCACGGGGGTGCGCCGACACCTTGGAGAGGTCCGGCAGGGCCCAGCCGATGGCATCGGGGTCGACCCGGTCGGCGTGCACGGCCAGGGAGTCCAGGAGGGATGCGGTGATCTCCTCTGCTACGCCTTCTTGCGTCAGGCGCGCGGCCAGGCCTGCCACGGCCCGTACGACGGGATGACGGCGACCTCCTGGGCTGAGAACGGGCCCTGGTGCGGATGGCCCTCACCGTCAGCCCACTCGGCATCGATCCAGACCAAGATCCATGGCCGGCTCCGCGTACCTGCCAGGACGACCCTGGCAGGTACCGCGTGAACGGACCGGGGAGCCGCGACCAAACCTCACGTGCGGGGAACATGCCGGCACTCAGCGCACGACGCCGTGAGGGTCCGACAGCAGCACTGTGACGGGGAAGTGATGCGCTACCACCTCTGGCGAGAGGTTGGTCTTGGTGCCAACCATGAATCCTCGTCACATCGTCTCAGCGGCGCACCCGCGGCATGCCCAGGCCGATCCACGAGATGATCTCGCGCTGGATCTCGTTGTTGCCGCCGCCGAAGGTGAAGATGACCGCGCTGCGGTAGCCGCGCTCCAGTTCGCCGTGCAGGACCGCGCCCGCGGAGCCGTCCTTGAGGGAGCCGGCCGCGCCGACCACCTCCATCAGCCAGGCGTACGCGTCCCTGCGCGCCTCGGAGCCGTAGACCTTGACGGCGGAGGCGTCCTGCGGGGTGAGGTTGCCGTCCTGGACGGCGTTGACCATCTGCCAGTTCAGCAGTTTCATCGCGTCGAGGCGGGCGTGGGTGCGGGCGAGGCGGCCGCGGACCCAGGAGAGGTCGATGACGCGGCGGCCGTCGGCGAGCTTGGTCTCGGCGGCCCAGCGCTGGACGTCGTGCAGGGCGCGGATGGCCATGGTGCCGTGGGCGGCGAGGGTGACGCGCTCGTGGTTGAGCTGGTTGGTGATCAGGCGCCAGCCCTTGTTCTCCTGGCCGACGCGGCGGCTCGCGGGGACGCGGATGTTCTCGTAGTAGCTGGCCGTGGTGTCGTGCGAGGCCAGGGTGTTGATGAGGGTGCAGGAGTAGCCGGGGTCGGAGGTCGGTACGAGGAGCATGGTGATGCCCTTGTGGGCGGGGGCGTCCGGGTCGGTGCGGACGGCGAGCCAGACCCAGTCGGCGGTGTCGCCGTTGGTGGTCCAGATCTTCTGCCCGTCGACCACGTAGGTGCCGGTCTCCTCGTCGCCCTCGCGGACGGCCTTGCACTTGAGGGCGGCGAGGTCGGTGCCGGCGTCGGGCTCGCTGTAGCCGATGGCGAAGTCGATCTCCCCGGCGAGGATCTTGGGCAGGAAGTACGCCTTCTGCTCGTCGGTGCCGAACTGCATGATGGTCGGCCCGACGGTGTTGAGCGCCATCAGCGGCAGCGGCACGACGGCCTGTGCGGCCTCGTCGAAGAAGATGAACTGGTCCATGGGCGACATCCCGCGCCCGCCGTACTCCTTGGGCCAGCCGACCCCGAGCCAGCCGTCGGCACCGAGCCTGCGGATGGTCTCCCGGTAGAAGCGCTTCTGTTCGGCCGGGTCCTCGTACCGCGCGTAGACGTCGTCCGGGATCAGTTCGGCGAAGTAGGCGCGCAGCTCGGCGCGCAACCGCTGCTGCTCAGGCGTGTATTCGAGGTGCACGGCCCCTCCGGGTCTCTCGTGGCTCAGGTCGCGCGGCCGTCCGCCGCCGCCGCTGCGGGGGCAGACTAGAACCTGTTCCAAGAATCCGGAAGGGTCAGTGGTCATGTCGTCAGCGGGTCATGTCGTCGGCGGGTGCCCGGCGGGCCGTCACCCCCGTTCCGCCCTGCCCGGGCCGGATCAGGACCTTGATGTGCTCCTCGGGCCGCCGCAGGGAGGCGAAGGCCGCGTCCAGCCCGCCGAAGCCCGCTTCTCCCGTGACCAGGGACGCGGGGTCGATGCGGCCTTCGGCCAGGCGGGCGAGGGTGGCGCCGAACTGTTCGGGCGGGTAGGTCAGGCACATGCGGATCGTGACGTCCTTGTAGATGCCGACCACCGGCCGGATCACGTCCTCGGTCATCACCCCGCCGATCTGCAGGATCTCGGTGCCGCGCGGGACGGTGTGCAGGAGCCGGTTCAGCATGCCGGGTACGCCCACGCAGTTCACGACCACCGCGGGGCGCGGGCGGGCTCCCGCTAGCTCTGCGCAGAGACGTACGGGGTCCTGCGCGGCCGGGTCCACCACCGCGTGCGCGCCGAGCCGGGCGGCGGCCGCCCGCCGCAGCGGCAAGGGGTCGGAGGCGACGACCGGTCCGGCGCCGCGCTCCAGGAGTGCTGCGACGGCCCCGAGGCCGACCGGGCCGCAGCCGACGACCACGGCCGGGGTGTCCTTTCCCGCCGCGCTCCGGGCGATGTTGCCGAAACCCACCGCCAGCGGCTCGGTGAGGGCGGCGAGCCCGAGGTCCAGGGACGGCGGGACGGGCAGCAGCGCCTGCGCCTGTACGACGATCCGCTCGCCGAATCCGCCGGGGAAGGCGTTGCTGTAGCCCACGGTCCGCACGACCCCGCCCGCATCGACCGCCCAGGGCAGGCCGACGACCCCGGTGCCCGGTTCGGGACCGGTCGCGCCGGGCCCGTAGGAGAGGACCCGGCCGGAGAACTCGTGGCCCATCACCAGCGGCCGGTCCGGGTCGAAGAGGAAGCTGGTGGTTCCGCTGTCCCGGGAGGCCCGGAGGAACTCGTCGGTGTGCGCGACGGCGCTCAGGTCGGAGCCGCAGATCCCGCAGGCGGCGGTCTCCACGAGTGCCTGCCCGGGGCCGGGCACCGGATCCGGGTGCTCCCGTACGCGGAACCGGCCGTCTTCGAGCACCGCGGCCCTCAACGGACCTCTCCCTTGCGGGCGATGGCGTCCATCGTGGCCCGGCGCATGGCTCCGACGAACCGTTCGCTGTTGCGCCCGGCCCACTCCAGGCTGGCGCGGCGCGCTTCGGTGTGGCCGGTGAGTCGGGGGACGACCCGCTCGGCGAAGAGCTCCAGGCTGCGCAGGGCGGCCGCGGGCTCGGCGAGGTCCAGCCGCAGGATGAGGAAGGTCCCGAACCCGCCGGTCTTGTCCGCCAGTTGCTCGACCCGCTGCACGGCGTCCTCGGGGGTGCCGATGACGGCCCGGCCGAAGGTGGGCAGCCCCTCGGTGGTCCACCGCTCGACGGCGCCGGCCGGGGTGGCGCAGCCGTCCAGCCGGGTGCCGCTCAGCTTCTCGATGTAGTCCACGAGGTCGGGCGTGCCGTACTCGGCTTCGCGCAGGGCCTGTTCGCGGGTCTCGGCCAGGTGCACGGGGGTGACCAGCCGCCAGGCGGTGCGGTCGGCGGCGCGGCCGGCTTCGCCGCAGGCCCGCTCGTGGGCGGCCCAGTTGGCGTCGAGCGCCCCGTACCCGGCGGGGTCGGCCGCGGCGAGCGAGAGCATCCCGACCCCGTGGCGTCCCGCGAGCACAGCCCCGGTCGGCGATACGGCGGAGGCGACCGCGACCTCCAGTTCCCGGCCCCGGTAGGGTCCGAGCTGGAGCCGGGCCTCCTCCAGGGCGAACCACTCGGTGGCGGCCGTGACCGTCTCCCCGCGCAGCAGCCGGACGATCGCGTCCAGGGCGTCGGCCGTCATCGCGCGGGAGCGGAGCGGGTCGACGCCCATCATGCAGGCGTCCGAGGGCAGCTGGCCCGGACCGACCCCGAGCATGGCCCGTCCCCGGGACTGCTGGTCGAGCTGGCAGATCCGGTCGGCGAGGATCAACGGCTGGTGGTAGGGCAGGGAGTTGACCCCGGTTCCGAGCATGATCCGGCTGGTGCGTTCGGCAGCCGCGGCGAGGAACACCTCGGGCGAGGCGATGATCTCGTACCCCGCGGAGTGGTGTTCGCCGGCCCACAGTTCCTCGTAGCCGAGCCGGTCCAGGTCGGCGGCGAGGTCGAGGTCCCGGCGCAGCTGGAGCGCGGGGTCGCCGTCGGGCCGGTGGTAGGGGGCGAGGAACACCCCGAAGCGGTGCGGGAGATACGGCTGCGGCCGCGGGGGCGGGGCGTACGGCGGCCTGTACGGCGACTGCGAATCCTGCGGCTGCTGCTGCGGCATGTGCGGTGGCCTTCCCTCGGCGGCGCCTGCTCTGCTCCGGCATCCGACGAAACACCGCCCGGGGCGCAGCTTCAATGCCGCCGCGGCCGTCCTCCCACTGAGTGGGAGGAATCCCGCGGGCCGCTCCTCAGGTGTGGCTCAGGCGCATCTCAGGCGTGGCTCACGTGTAGAGGAACACGTAGTCGAAGTAGACGAGGTCGCGGATGCCGTCGAAGCGGAAGGTGCCCGACGGGACCACGTTCAGGCCTTCCTCCAGAGCGACCTTGTCGTACGTCGTGCTCTGCTTCCAGGCCGCGCTGGAGGGTATGTACGGTTTCAGCGGGGCGGGCAGCCCGGCCAGGGAGCCGACCTCGAAGTGGTGGGCGGGATCGCGCATGATGCGGTTCGCCGTGCCCTGCTTGAGGTGGGCGACGCCGACCAGCCGCATCCGGGAATCCGGGCTCGGGATCGACCGGTCGTTGTTGGACTCGTCGATGTCGTAGCCCAGCCAGTGCGCGTCGGACACGTCGCCCAGCGCGGTCCAGAAGCGCCGGTTGAGCGGCGCCAGATCGGTGCGGACCTTCTCCGCGTCTTCTTCCTCGGGCCACATGACGTAGCCGAGCCCCGCCGCGCCGAGCAGCAGCGGGGCCCCCAGTCCCAGAAGAAGCCGCCGTCTGCTGCTGAGGCCCCGCTGTGCGTCCATACAGTCCCCCCGATACCCGTTCCGGTCAGTTCAGGGCGCTGATCATAGCGGCGGCCGTCGCCGTCATCGCCTCCCGTGCGGCGGTCAAATACGGGCGGGGATCCGCGGGGGTGAGATGGGTGCGGATGGCTTCGGTCATCGCCACGTTCAGCGCGGTGCCGATGTTGACCTTTCGGATGCCGCCGGCGACGGCCGCGGCGAGTTCCGCGTCAGGCAGACCGGAGGATCCGTGCAGCACCAGCGGCACGTCGACCGTCTTGGCGAGGCGGCCGAGCAGCGCGTGGTCGAGGGCCGCGGTGCGGCTGGTCATGGCGTGGCTGCTGCCGATGGCTACGGCCAGCGCGTCCACTCCGGAGTCGGCGACGAACCGCCGCGCCTCGTCGGGGTCGGTACGGGCGCCGGGTGCGTGCGGGTCCAGCGGCGCGGCCCCGTTCTTCCCGCCGACCTCGCCGAGTTCGGCTTCGATCCAGAGCCCGTTGACGTGCGCCCAGTCGGCGGCGGAGCGGGTGGCCTCCAGGTTCTCCGCGTAGGAGAGGTGCGCGGCGTCGTACATGACCGAGCTGAATCCGGCGTCCACGGCCTGCCGCAGCAGTTCGGAGCTCTTGACGTGGTCCAGGTGCAGCCCGACCGGGACCCCGGCGGCCTCGGCGACGGCCACGGCCGCGCGGCTGATGGGCAGCAGCGCCCCGCCCCGGAACTTGACGGCGTTCTCGCTGAGCTGGAGCAGCACGGGGAGTCCGGCCGCTTCGGCGCCCGCGACGACCGCTTCGGCGTGCTCCAGCGTGATGATGTTGAAGGCGGCGACGGCGCGGCCGCGGGCGGCGGCGTCCAGGACGAGCCCGCCGGCGGGGACGAGGCTCATCGGACGGCCTCCTCGCCCGTGGTGAGGATGACGGACCGGGTCAGATTGCGCGGCGCGTCCGGGTCCAGCCCCTGGTGGGCGGCGACGGCGATGGCCAGCCGGTGGACGCGGACCAGCTCGGCGAGCGGGTCGAGGTGCCCGGCCACCCACTGGGCTCCGGTCCCCCGGACCTGTTCGGCGAGCCCTTCGGGGGCGTCGCCGAGCGACCAGGTGGCGGTGCCGGGCGCCGAGACGCTGATGGGGCCGTGCCGGTACTCCATGGCCGGGTAGGACTCGGCCCAGGCCAGGGCGGCTTCGCGCATCTTCAGGGCGGCCTCGTTGGCGAGTCCGACGCTCCAGCCCCGTCCGAGGAAGGTGAACTGCCCCCGGGTCTCCAGCTCCGCGGGGAGCGGGTCGGCGAGCGCGGCGCGCGCGTCGGCGACGACGGACGGGCTGTGCAGGCCGACGTGGGCGCGCAGCAGGGTGAGGGCCGTGGTGGCGAAGCGGGTCTGCACGACGGACTGCTCGTCGGCGAAGTCGAGGACGACGAGCGCGTCGGCGAGGGTGATGACGGGGGTGGCGGGGTCCCCGATGACGGCGGTGGTGGGCACGCCCGCGTCCCGCAGTCCGGCCAGCAGGTCGAGGACCTCGGTGGTGGTCCCGGACCGGGTCAGTGCGACGACCCGGTCGTAGCGCCGGTGGCGGGGGAACTCCGAGGCGGGGAAGGCGTCGGTCTCGCCCTGCCCGGCCTCCTCGCGCAACACGGCGGCGGCCTGGGCCATGTAGTACGAGGTCCCGCATCCGACGATCGCGGTACGCTCGCCCGGCCGCGGCAGCACCGCCCGGTGTTCCGGGGCCAGTTCGGCGGCCCGCTCCCAGCATGCGGGCTGCGTGCCCAACTCGTACGCGACGTGGCTCATGGCGGCTCCCTAGCGCGGTGCGTGCACCCCTGAATGCGTGTTCCTGCAAGATACTGCGGTATTTCGCGCAACTTCAAGCATCTCCGGGGTGATCTCCTGCGTTAATCTCGACGTGTAGGCCAAGAGAGAGCGTCGAAGCGAACAGCGGCGCGCCCCTCGAAGACACGACCGGAAGGGCGGCCGATGACCCGCAAGGAACGCTGGCAGACACTGCTGGACCTGCTGGTGGAGCGGGGCGAGCTGGAAGTGGAACCCGCCGCCGAGGCCCTCGGCGTGTCCGCCGCCACCATCCGGCGCGACCTCGACCAGCTCGCCGAGCAGCAGCTGCTGGTCCGCACGCGCGGCGGAGCGGTGCTGCACGGGGTCAGTTACGAACTCCCGCTGCGCTACCGCACCTCGCGCCGGGCCGCCGAGAAGAGCCGCATCAGCGAAACCGTCGCGGCGCTGATCGTCCCCGGCGAGGTGATCGGCCTGACCGGCGGCACCACGACCACCGAGGTGGCGCGCGCGCTGGCCGCCCGCCCCGACCTCGCCACCGGTTCCCCCGCCCTCACCGTGGTCACCAACGCGCTGAACATCGCGGGCGAGCTGGTCATCAGGCCGCAGTTCAAGATCGTGCTCACCGGCGGCGTGGCCCGGCCCCAGTCCTACGAGCTCACCGGCCCGCTCGCCATGGAGGTGCTGGGGCAGCTCTCCGTGGACACCGCCGTCGTCGGCGTGGACGCCTTCGACCCGGCCGACGGGGCCGCCACCCGGCACGAGGACGAGGCGGCCATGAACCGCCTGCTCTGCGAACGCGCCCGCCGCGTGGTGATCGCCGCCGACTCCAGCAAGCTCGGCGTCCGCGCCTTCGCCCGCATCGTCGCCACCGACGCCGTGGACGTACTGGTGACGGACACCGGCCTGTCCCCGTCGGTGGCCGAGGCCTTCGAGGCGGCGGGCGTGGAGGTCATCCGCGCCTGAGCGCGCGGCCGGGGCGCGGCCGGGCCGGGCCGGGGGCGCCCCGGGGCGGCCCCCGCGCTGCCTCCTAGACTCCCCGGATGGCAGACGATCTTTTCCGGCTCACCGTCCTGGGCAGCGCGACGCCCTACCCGCGCGCCGACAATCCCTGCTCCGGCTACCTGCTCGAAGGCGGCGGCGCCCGGGTCTGGGTCGACGCGGGCAGCGGAACGCTCGGACCGCTGCAACGACACGTCGGGCTGGGCGAGTTGGACGCGATATGGATCTCGCACCTGCACGCCGACCACACGGCCGACCTGCTGACCGCGTACTACGGCCTGCTGTACGCCGACGTACGACGGCCCGCGCCGCTCCCCCTCTACGGGCCGCCCGGCATCGCCGACCGGCTGGCGGGATTCCTCACCAACGGCCCGGACCGCAGCCCGGTCGAGGCCGCCTTCGAGGTCCACGAGCTGTACGACGGCCACCACGCGCGGGCCGGAGCGCTCGACCTCACCAGCGCGGCGGTGTCCCACGGCATGCCCGCCTTCGCGCTGCGGGCCGAGTCGGGAGGCCGGTCGCTCGTGTACTCCGGGGATACGGCGCCCTGTCCGGCCCTGACCCGGTTGGCCGAGGACTGCACGCTCCTGGTCTGCGAGGCGGACAGCTCCGCGCACCCGGCCGACGGCGAACCGGTGCACCACACCCCCGAGGAGGCCGGTGACACCGCCCGCGCGGCCCGCGCCGGGCGACTGGTCCTCACCCACCTCGGCCGGGACCTGGATCCGGCCGAGGCCGTGTCCCGTGCCTCGGCCCGCTTCCCGGGGCCGGTCGACCACGCCGCGCCGGGCGCGGTCTTCCCGGCCCGATAGGCCTGCCGCCGGCCCTTCAGTGCGCCGGGAGCCGGCCCGCCTCGCGGGCCAGGGCCGCCAGGACCGGGGAGATCAGCGGATGCGTCTCGGCGCCGCGCCGGGTGGCGGCGAAGACCCGCCGGGTCGCCGCCGGGCCGGTCACCGGGCGGACCCGGACCTCCTTGAGCTCCATGCCGCGCAGCGCCGAGCGCGGCACGAGGGCCACTCCGGCGCCGGCGCCCACGAGGGCCACCACGGCCCGGAAGTCGTCGGAGGAGTGCACCAGCCTGGGCTGGAACCCGGCCAGTTCGCAGGCGAGGAGCATCACGTCGTGGCAGGGGTTGCCGGGGTACTGGCCCACCCAGTCCGCCTGGGAGAGATCGGCCAGGGACACCTCGGGCAGGTCCCCGAGCGGGTGTCCGGCCGGGAGGACCGCGTCGAAGGGCTCGGCGTAGAGCGGGAGCACGGACAGCCGGCCGTCGTCGGCGCCCGGGGCGCCCCGGTACTCGACGGCCAGCGCCAGGTCCGCCTCCCCGTCGAGCAGGAGCAGCAGGCTCTGGTCGCCCTCCGCGTCGCGTACGCGCAGCCGGATCCCGGGGTGGTCCGCGGCGAGCCGGGTGATGGCGGGGGCCAGTACTTCGGCGATGCCGGTGGCGAAGGCGGCCACGGTGACCTCGCCCGCCGAGCCGCCCGCGTAGGCGGCGAGTTCCGCCTCCGCCCGCTCCAGCTGTGCGAGCACCTCGTGCGTGTGCCCGAGCAGGATCTGCCCGGCCGCGGTGAGGCGTACGCCCCGGCCGCTGCGGGTCAGCAGGGTGTGCCCCGTCTCCTGCTCCAGCGCCGCGAGCTGCTGCGACACGGCGGAGGGGGTGAGGTACAGCGCTGCGGCCGCGGCGGTCACCGTACGGTGGTCCGCGACGGCCCGCAGGATGCGCAGCCTCCGGGGGTCGATCACCCTGCCATTCTCGCAGGCCGCGGGGCCCTCCCGCCCCGACCGATCGGCCGGTGCCGGGGCCGGGGTGCCTCACCCCCACCCGGGTATCCGGGCCGGCCCGGACCGGAGCCCGGAGGACCGGGTGCTGTCCCCTACCCGCCCTTCCACCGTTCCCCGGGGCTCCGCCCCGGACCCGTTGCTGCGTGCGGCGCCGTTGCCGGGGACCAGTCCCCGGACCCCCGCTCCTCAAACGCCGGAGGGGCTGGATAAACCCAGCCTCGCCGGCGTTTGAGGCGCGGGGTCTGGGGCGGAGCCCCAGGGGTCCGGGCGGAGGTCAGGCTCCGGCGCCCGCCAGGGCAGCCCGCGCGTCGATGAAGGCCGCGATCGCGCGCTCCACGTCGGCCGTCGAGTGCGCGGCCGAGAGCTGGACGCGGATCCGCGCCGCGCCCATCGGGACCACCGGGTAGGAGAAGCCGATCACGTAGACCCCGCGCTCCAGCAGGAGTTCCGCCATCCTGGCCGCCTCCGCCGCGTCGCCGATCATCACCGGGGCGATGGCGTGGTCGCCGGGCAGGATCTCGAAGCCCGCCTCGGTCATCTTCGTGCGGAAGAGCGCGGTGTTGGCGGCGAGCCGCTCGCGCAGGTCGTCGGCCGACTCCAGCAGGTCGAGGACCTTGAGGGAGGCCGCCGCGATGACCGGGGCGAGGGAGTTGGAGAAGAGGTACGGGCGCGAGCGCTGGCGCAGCAGCTCGACGATCTCGGCGCGCGCCGCGACGTAGCCGCCGGAGGCCCCGCCCAGCGCCTTGCCGAGGGTGCCGGTGATGATGTCCACGCGGTCCATGACCCCGTGCAGTTCCGGGGTGCCGCGGCCGCCGGGGCCGACGAAGCCGACGGCGTGCGAGTCGTCGACCATGACCATGGCGTCGTAGCGCTCCGCGAGGTCGCAGATCTCGGCGAGCGGGGCGACGTAGCCGTCCATCGAGAACACGCCGTCGGTGACGATCAGCTTGCGGCGGGCACCGCCCTCGGTGGCCTCCTTGAGCCTGGTCTCCAGTTCCGCCATGTCGCGGTTGGCGTAGCGGAAGCGGCGTGCCTTGGAGAGGCGGATGCCGTCGATGATCGAGGCGTGGTTGAGGGCGTCGGAGATCACCGCGTCCTCGGGGCCGAGGATGGTCTCGAAGACTCCGCCGTTGGCGTCGAAGCAGGAGGAGTAGAGGATCGTGTCCTCCTGGCCGAGGAAGGCGGAGAGCCGCGCCTCCAGCTCCTTGTGCACCTCCTGCGTACCGCAGATGAAGCGCACGGAGGCCATTCCGTAGCCCCAGCGGTCCAGGGCCTCCTTCGCCGCGGTGACCACCTCGGGGTGGTCCGCGAGACCGAGGTAGTTGTTGGCGCAGAAGTTGAGGACCTCGCCGGGGGCGCCGCCCGAGGTCACGGCGACGGCGGCGTTCTGCGGGGTGCCGATGACGCGCTCGGGCTTGTGCAGACCCGCGGAGCGGATCTCGTCGAGGGTCGTACGGAGGTCCGCGCGGACGGTCTCGAACATGTGCGGTGCTCTCTTTCTCCTGGTGCGGCGGAGGGAGGGGGCCGGGCCCCGCGGAGGGGGGGAGGGTGGTGCGGGACCCGGCCGGAGGGAAATGGTCTGTGGGACTCGACGCCCCGGCGGCTACCGCCCGGGCGGCGAGGCCAAGGCACTACGGCCCCGGCGGCTGCGCCCGGAGCGCTACGCCTGCGTCCAGTCCAGGATGATCTTGCCGCTGCGGGCGGTCGCCGCCTCGTCGAACGCGGCCTCGAAGTCCCCGTAGGCGTACCGGCCGGTGATGACGGGGCTGAGGTCGAGCCCGCCCTCCAGCAGCACGGTCATCGCGTACCAGGTCTCGAACATCTCGCGGCCGTAGATGCCCTTGATCGTGATCATCGAGGTGACGACCTTGGCCCAGTCGACGGCGAACTCCTGCGCCGGCAGGCCCAGCATGGCGATCCGGCCGCCGTGCGTCATGTTGTCGATCATGTCGCGCATGGCCTCGCCGCGGCCGGACATCTCCAGGCCGATGTCGAAGCCCTCGCGCAGGCCGAGCTGGGCCTGCGCGTCGGCGATGGTCGACTTCGAGACGTCGAGCGCGAGGGTGGCGCCGGCCTTGCGGGCGATCTCCAGACGGTCCGGGCTGACGTCGGTGATGACCACGTTGCGCGCTCCCGCGTGCCGGGCCACGGCCGCCGCCATGATCCCGATCGGGCCCGCGCCGGTGATCAGCACGTCCTCACCGACCAGCGGGAAGGAGAGCGCGGTGTGCACGGCGTTGCCGAACGGGTCGAAGATCGCCGCGACGTCGAGGTCGACCTTGGCCCGGTGCACCCACACGTTCTGCGCGGGCAGGACCACGTACTCGGCGAAGGCGCCGTCGCGGCCGACCCCGAGCCCGATCGTGCTGCGGCACAGGTGGCGGCGCCCGGCCAGGCAGTTGCGGCACTTCCCGCAGACCAGGTGGCCCTCGCCGCTGACCAGCGCACCGACCTCGATGTCCTCGTGGACGTCCGCACCGAGCGCGGCCACCTCGCCGACGAACTCGTGGCCGAGCACGAGGGGGGTCTTGACGGCGCCCTGCGCCCAGCCGTCCCAGGAGCGGATGTGCAGGTCGGTCCCGCAGATGCCGGTCCGCAGCACCTTGATCAGCACGTCGCCGGGGCCGTACTCGGGCTCGGGAACGTCCATGAGCCACAGCCCGGGCTCGGCCTTGTGCTTGACGAGTGCCTTCATGGGGTGGCTCCAGGCATGCGGGAGGAAGCGCTACGAGGCGTGCGGGCCGGGCAGCGTTCTGACGGCACCAATCTGCCGACCTGCGGGTGATCAGTCCATCGAGGATTTCTTAACCGGGTCAACAGCCCAGCTTCACGCCTATGCTCCTCAGGTGACGGGCAGGGGCCGGGGAGTGTTCCAGGCCGGGTTTGGGGAGGTGAGGGGCGTGCCGAGTCTGCGCAGCAGGGCGCTTTCGGTCGCGCTGATCGCGGCGGGTCGGCGAAGACGGTTCGGGAGCGCCGAGGCGGTCCGTACCCGGGTGGCGGAATCGATGCGGCGCCCCGCGTCGCACCTGCCCCCGCGTTCGCTGGGCCGGGTGGCCGAGGTCTCGCGGACCTTCGTCGGGGCCTGGCCGGTGTACGAGGTCTCGCCGCTCGGCGTGGAACCGGCCGCCCGGGTGCTGTACGTGCACGGCGGCAGCTACATCAACGAACTGGTGCGGGCGCACTGGTCGCTGATCCGGACCCTGGTCACGCAGGCGCAGGCGCGGGTCGTCGTACCGGCGTACATACTGGCCCCGCGCGGAACCGCCGACCGGACCGTTCCGGTCGCCGCCGACCTGCTCAGCGGCCTGATCGCGAGCGGGGGCGCCGGCGGCACCGTGCTCCTCGGGGATTCGGCGGGCGCCGGGCTGGCCCTGGCCGCGGCCCAGCGGCTGCGCGACCGCAACGGGGCGCAGCCTTCCCGGATCGTGCTGATCTCGCCCTGGCTGGACGTGTCCATGAGCCATCCCGACCAGGCGGCCATCGAGGCGGGCGACCCGATGCTGGCCCGCCCCGGCCTGCGGGAGGCCGGGCGGCTGTACGCGGGCAACCTGGCGGCCGACGATCCCCGGGTGAGCCCGCTGCACGGGTCGTTCGCGGGGCTGGCCCCGCTGACGGTGTTCACGGGCACCCGGGACGTCCTGACGACCGACAGCCGCGAACTGCTGCACCGGGCGCGGGCGGCCGGCGCCGAGGTGGAGTTCATCGAGGAGCCGGGGCTGCCGCACGACTACCCGCTGATGCCGGTCCCGGAGGGCAGGGCGGCCCGCGACCGGATCGTGGAGCTGGTCCGCGCGGCGGCGGCGGAGACCTGAGGCGCCGTCCCGGGTCGGTGCGGCCACCGGCCGCTCGGGCCACGCGGTCGCTCAGGCCACGCGGTCGCTCAGGCCACGCAGTTCATCAGGGAGCCGACGGGGGCCGTGCGGTAGCGGGCCCAGTAGGTCTCGTCCCGGGTCTCGCACGCGGGCGGAGTCCGGGTCGGCTGCCAGGTGACGGTGGCGAAGCCGGCGTCGGCGGCGGCCTCCGCGAAGTCGGCGTGGGCCCACTCGCGGCATTCGAACGGCACCGGCGGGTCGGTCTCCAGCCGGGCCCGCAGCAGGGGGGCGTCCCCGCCGGGAGAGCGCTCGACGACGCTGATCCCGTACGGGGCCCAGTCCGCGTAGGGGAAGGCCCCCGGGTTCGGCACGATGGCGAGCAGCCGCCCGCCGGGGCGCAGGTTGGCGCGCACCGCGCGGAACATGGCGTGCAGGGCGGTGCGGTCGTGGGCCTGGTTGAAGAGGTACACGGCGGTCGCCAGGTCGAACGGCCCCAGGGCCGGCATGCCGGCGGCCGCGTCCGCGACCACGTACTCGACGGCGTGCGCGAGGTCCGCGCCGGTCTCCCGGGCCCGGCGGATGCGCTCGGGGCAACTGTCGACGCCCACCGTCCTGCGGGCCCCGCCGCTCGCCAGCATCCGGGTGGTGCTGCCGTGTCCGCAGGCCATGTCGAGGGTGTCGAGGCCGCGGACGCCGCCGAGGGCGTCCAGGGCGGTGCGCAGGGTGAAGGCATCGGCGACCGAGAAGGCCGGCGGGGGCGTTGACGTGGTGTCGTACTGCTGTCGCATGTCCGCAAGCCTGCCCGCCCGCGGCCCCGGCCGACGGCCCCCACCCCGGAGCTCCCCCGGACGGGGGAGGCGTTCGGATCAGTCCGTACGGCGTACGGGGCCGCGCCCTCGTCCGCCGGACGGACGAGGTCCGCCCGCGGGGGCGACGCGCGGCCGCCCTGCCCACGGCCAGCCTGTACCCATGACGACAGCGAGCAGCCCCCTCCCCTCCTCCGTACCGTCGCCCGAGCCCGCGCCCGAGCCCGCGCCGGCCTGGGCCCGGCGCGCCGCCCACGCCATCGCCCTGCGCGCCGTCCCGTCCGGCCTGTGGCGCATCGCCATGGCATCCGGTGTCTACGTGGGCTACAGCGACCAGGTGCTGCGCGAGGCCTACGGCATCCCGGGCTGGGGCATCGCCTACGTCCTCGGACTGGCCGTCCTCGCCGAACTGGCCGCCTTGTCACCGCTCCTGCTGGTCAGCGACCGGTGGCGGCCGATGAGCCCCGAGGTCCTCGCCCCGCTGGCCTGGACGGCCTCGGGCATCCTGGTCCTGGGGACCCTGTGGCAACTCGTGGTCCTCTTCACCGTCGAAAGCCAGACGTACCTGGCGAGCGGTACGGCGCAGACCGTCTGGGGCTTCGTGTTCGCCCCACTGCTCGCCATACCTGCCCTGATGACCGCGGTGACCTGGTCCTACGCGAAGCGGCACCGGCCCCGGGGAGAGGCCGGCGGCGGCAGCGTCACCGCCCGCCGGTAGCGCGCCGGCCGTGCGGATCCCCCGGCCGTGACGGACGTACGGGTGTCAGGGCGACCAGGGTCGGCCGCGGGACGGCGGTGGAGCCGTCGGGGCAGGTCGTGCATCCCCGCGAGGCGAAGAAGCAGCCCGAGCAGTCCACGGTGCCGATCTCCTCGCGGCGCAGCCGGCCCTTGCGGACCCAGTACGCGGCGAGGTCGGCCGCCTCGGCCCGGTCGATGCCCAGCCGGTCCGCGATCTGCGCGAGCCCCTCGCCCGGGGCCGCCTCCTCGAAGGCGCGCAGCAGGCGGCGCAGCATGCCGGGTCCCGGTCCCATTCCGGTGGCGGTGGCGCCCCCGCCGGCCCCCTTTGTCCTGTCTGTCCCGCCTGAACCACCTGCCCCATCGATCCTGTTCACCACACCAGCCTCGCGATCTGGAAGACCCCGACGGCCAGCAGCCAGGCCGCCGCCAGTTGGATGCCGAAGCCGATGACGGTCAGCCGGGTGCCGATCTCGGCCCGCTGCGCGGCCAGGGTGGCGAAGCAGGGGGTGTAGGCGAGGATGAAGACCAGGAAGGCCAGGGCGGCCGCCCGCTGGTGCCCGCCGGAGGACTCCTCGAAGGTGGCGTGCAGGCTCGCCGTGAGCTTGGGATCGCCGTCCTCCTCGGCCGAGTAGGTCTGGGCGAGGGTGGAGATCACGCCCTCCTTGGCGATCAGGCCGGTGCCCAGCGCCGCCGTTGCGTGCCAGTCGCCGAAGCCGGCCGGGGCCACGAGGGGCGCCGTGGCGCGGGTGACCGTACCGAACACGCTCTGTTCGACGTCGACCTTGCCGAAACCTCCGTGGCCGACCGCGGCGGGGATCGCCATGAGGAGCCAGACGCCGGCCGCGCTGGCGACGATGATGCCGCCGGCGGTGCGCAGGAAGGCGGCGAGCTTCTGCCAGACCTGCGCTCCGGTGACCCGCAGGGTGGGCAGCCGGTACGGGGGCAGCTCCAGGACGAGCGGTTCCTCCTTCATGTCCCGGAACAGCAGGGGCCGCAGGATCAGGCCCATACCGACGACCAGCAGCACGGAGGCGACGTAGAGGAAGAAGACGACGGTGCCGGAGTTCGAGCCGAAGAAGACGCCCGCGATCATCACGTAGACCGCGAGGCGGGCGGTGCAGCTCATGTACGGGATGAGCAGGCCGACGAGCAGCCGGTGCGAACGGCGGTTGAGGATCCGGGTGCCGGCGAGGGCGGGGACGTTGCAGCCGAAGCCGACGACGAGCGGCAGGAAGGCGCGGCCGGGCAGCCTCAGCGTGCGCATCAGGCGGTCGGCGACGAACGCTGCGCGGGCGAAGTAGCCGGAGTCCTCCAGCAGGGCCAGCAGCAGGAACATGATGATCATCAGCGGGACGAAGGTGAGCAGTTGGCCCACTCCGTTGATCAGGCCGTCGACCAGCAGTCCGGTCAGCCAGCCGGGCGCGCGGACGGCTTCCAGGAGCCGGTCGGCTCCACCGCTGACGGGCCCGGAGACGAAGTCGCCGAGGCCGTCCTGGAGCGGTTTGGCCAGGGCGGTGGTGGCCTGGAAGACGCCCCACATGACGGCGAGGAAGAACGGGATGCCGAAGCCGCGGGACAGCAGCAGCCGGTCCACCCGGTCGGTGAGGGTGGGCCGGGCCCCGGCCGGGCGGGGCGCAGCGCGTTCGATGACGGCGTGCGCCCAGGCGTAGCGGGCCTCGGCGACGAGGAGTTCGGCGTCTATGTCGGCATCGAGGTCGGCGTCGAGGTCAGCGTCGGTGGAACCCACCCCTGCGGCCGCCGCCGCGGCCGCGGCGAGGCGGCCCGCCGCCGCTCCTGCCCGCTCGGCCAGCGCCGCCGGGACCGCGGGCGGCCGCTCCCCGCAGAGCAGACTCACGGCCAGCCACCGGGCGGGGTGCGGGGTCTGCCCGGAGGCCGCCGCGGCCAGCTCCGCCAGTTCGGCTGCCACGGGCGAGCCGGCTGCCCAGGCGGATTTCCGCCCGGGGAGCGGGGCCGCCGCGTCCAGGGCTTCGCCCACCGCGTCGGCGAGCTGGTCCAGCCCGGTCCCGGTGCGCCCCTCCACCCGTACGACGGGCAGCGCGAGCTCGCGGGCCAGCGCGTCGGGGGCGGGGGACGCGCCGCGCCGGGCGGCGACGTCGGTCATGGTGAGCGCGACCACGACGGGGATGTCGGTGTCGAGGATCTGCGAGAGCAGGTACAGGTTGCGGGCCGGGTTGGCCGCGTCGAGCGCGAAGACCACCGCGTCGGGCCGCTCCCCCTCCGGTGCGGTCAGCACGTCGCGCACCAGCGCCTCGTCCGGGGAGTCGGGCAGCAGGCTGTACGAACCGGGCAGGTCGGCGACGCGCAGCGGGCGGCCGGCGCCCGCGGTGCGCCAGTCGCCCTGGGCGACGGAGACGGTCTTGCCGGGCCAGTTGCCGACGCGCTGACGGGCGCCGGTGAGGGCGTTGAAGAGGGTCGACTTGCCGACGTTGGGATTGCCGGCGAGGGCGACGAACGGCGTACCGGCAGGCCGCTCCGCGGTGGCGGTCGCACCGGCCCCGGCCCCGGTGGCGTGACAGCTCATCCGGCGCACCTCAGCCGTCCGGCGGTACGGGTGTCCAGCGCGACCCGGGTGTCACCGAGCCCGACGAGCAGGCCTCCGGTGGCACCCCGGGCGATCACGGTGACGTCCGCGCCCGGTACGAAGCCGAACTCCAGGAGCCGGCGCCGGCTCCCGCCGGCCTGTCCGGGGTCGATCCCCGTGATGCGTACGGTCGTCCCTGGACGGCTGTCGTTGAGCGACGGCACCGGACCTCCTTGTTCGAATCCACTAAGGCAAACCTAAGCAGTCCGAAGTGCAACGGCAGCCGGTCGAAGTCCCTGACCGGCAGGGACTTTCAGCCCCCCGGTCCCGGCCGGTTCTCGGCCGATCGGCCGACTGGCGGGCCCCCGCCGGTCTCCGCCTCCGGGCGCAGCAGCGCGCGGGCGCAGTCGCGCAGCCAGGCGTGTGCGGGATCCGCGTCGTGGCGCGGGTGCCAGGCCATGCCGAAGGGGAGCGGCGGCAGGGTGAGGGGGATCTCGAAGAGCTCCAGCCCCAACGCGGTGGCGAGCGGCCCGGCCTGACTGGTGATCAGGCCCACGAGGTCGCCCTCGCGGAGCACGAAGAGGGAGGCGGGGAAGGTGCCGACGCTGCCCACCACCTGCCGGGTCAGGCCATGTTCGGCGAGGGCGGTGTCCACGGGGCCTTCCAGCCGGCCGCGCCGGGAGACGATCAGGTGCCGGGCGGCGGCGAACCGGCGCGCGGTGACCGGCCCCCGCAGCAGCGGGTGTCCGGGGCGCACGACGGCCAGCATGCGCTCGTCGGCGAGGTGCTCGACCCGGACCTCGGGGGACCGGGTGTCGATCATGCCGAGTTCCAGGTCGGCGACGCCCTCGCGCAGCGCCGGCACGTCGATGTGGCTCTCCGCCAGGAAGCGCAGCCGCACCCCGGGCGCCTCCCGGGCGACCCGGTCGAGGAGTGCGGCGGCGTAGACGGCGGTGAAGGCCTCGTTGGCCAGCACGGTGAAGGTACGGGTCAGTGTCGAGAGGTCGACCCGGCCGCCGGCCAGGAACAGCGCACGGGCCCGCTCCACGACGGCCCGGACCTCACCCTGCACGGCGAGGGCGTGCGGGGTGGGAACCATGCCGCGGCCCGCGCGGACCAGGACGGGGTCGCCGAGTGCCGCGCGGATCCGGCCGAGGGTGCGGCTCATCGCCGGCTCGGACAGGTGGAGCCGGGCCGCGGCCCGGGACACGCTCGATTCCTCCAGGAGAACGTCCAGGGCGACGAGGAGGTTCAGGTCGAAGCCCGAGAGGGCGGGTCCGCCGGATTGCGTCACGCGCATGGATCCCTTGCAGAACTTGCACTGGAAAGCAGGTCACGCCAACCCTACGGTGAGAGCACACCCCACCGCCCCACCGACTCCGAGGAGGAGCCGTGCTCCGCCATGCCTCCCTCACAGACCGACCGAGCGAACCGACCCCGGCCCCCGCGCTGACCCGCACCGCCCTGCTCGTCCTGTGCGCCTGCGTCCTGGTGGCCCAGGGCATGGTCGCCGCCGTGAACCTGCTGATCCCGCAACTCGCCGCGTCCAGCCTGCACCCCACCTCCGGTCAGCTGCTGTGGGCGGTCGACGCCTACGTCATCGTCTTCGCGGCCCTACTGATCCCGGCCGGCGCCCTCGGCGACCGGTACGGCCGCAAGGGCGCCCTGCTCGCCGGGCTCGGCCTGTTCGCGGCCGGCGGGGCGGTCAGTGCGGTCGCCGCCGGTCCGGCCGTGCTGATCGCCGGGCGCGGGCTGTGCGGGGCGGGAGCGGCCCTGATCATGCCCGCCACGATGTCGGTCCTGGTCCACCTGTCCCCGCCCGAGCTGCGCGGCCGGGCCCTGGCCACCTGGACGCTGTCCGCCGGCCTCGGGGGCCTGGCGGGCAACGTCGGCGGCGGGCTCGCCGGGCAGTACCTCACCTGGCGGGCCCTGTTCTGGGCCGTCGTCCCGCTCGGCGCACTGCTCGCGCTGGCGGTCGCCCGCACGGTGCCCCGTACGCCCGCGCGCACCGACGCCGCCGTCGATCCGGCGGGGGCGGCCCTGCTCGCGGGGGCGCTCTTCGCAGTGGTCTACGCGATCATCGAGGGGCCCTCGTACGGCTGGGGCTCGGCGCGCGTCCTGGGCGCCTTCGGTGCGGGCGCGGTGCTGCTCGCCGTCTTCACCGGCCACGCGCTGCGGGCCGCCCGTCCGCTGCTGGACCCGCGGATCTTCGCCTCGCGCAGGCTGCGGGCCGGGGCACTGGGCATCGGAGCCGCCTTCTTCGGGCTCTTCGCGCTGTTCTTCGTCAACGCCCAGTACCTCCAGTACGCCAAGGGCTTCTCCCCGGCCCGGGCGGGCCTCGCGATCGTGCCGCTGACCCTCGGCATGGCCCTGGTGCCCAGGCTGGGCGCCCGGATCCAGGAACGGACCGGGCCCCGGCTGCCCGTCGGTTCGGGGCTCGGCCTGATCGGCGGCGGCCTGCTGCTGGTCTCCACCGCCGACGCGGGCACCCCGTACGCCCTCTACGCGCTCTACCTGCTGGTGCTGTCGGCGGGCACCGGTCTCTGCGCGCCCGCGCTGACCCTCACCGTGGTCTGCGAGCTGCCCGCGCACCAGGCGGGGCTGGGTTCCGGCCTGAACACCGCCGCCCGGGAGCTCGGCGCGGCGCTCGGGGTGGCGGTGGTCGGCACGGTGCTGGCCTCCCGGTTCCACGGGGTGCCGCGGGACGCCGCGCAGGTCGCGGTCTTCACGGACGCCATGGGGTCGGCCCTGCGCGCGGCTGCCGTGGTGCTGTTGCTTGCGGCCGTCGCCGTGATCGCGGGCTACCGGGGGCGGACGGCGACCGCGAGCGGGCCTGCGGCCGACTGACTTTCGAGGGAGAAACCGTCCTCGGACATCGCCTCCGCACTCGCCGGATTCAAGGCGACGGGGATATTTCGGATCACTGCGATACGTACGAGGGCGAGTACGTCGTGTACGTGCGGGGCGGCCCACAGGGGGTCCCAGAAGAATACGAGCGAGGTGACATCGCCGGAAATCACCATCGAGCCGATCTGCTGGTCACCACCGTGCGGCCCCGACTCAACCGCCCTGATCTGCAGGCCCAGTTCCGATCTGAGCAGTCGTGCGGTGGAGGTGGTTACCACCAGTCCGTGCCGGGTCACGGAACGGTGATTGCGCCGCCATGCGTCCGATATTCGGATCCGATGGCGATGGAGGGCTTCCAGGGGGTGTGCGGAAGGACCGCCCCGAGGGCATTCTGGAAGGATGACGGCGAGACCGGACACCGGCGGCCCCGTCACCGACGCCACGGCCCGGACACTCGCGCGGGCCGCTCTCGATGCCGTGGGGGCCGCCGGCGGGTACGCGGGCGGGGTCTACCTGCGCTCCGGCACCGAGGGGCTGCTGCTGATGGCGGCCGTGACCGGGATCCCGGGTCCGCTGTTCCGCCCGTGGTGGCGGATGCACATGAACCGCCCGTACCCCGTCGCCGAGGCCTACCGGTCCGGCCAGTCCGTGCACCTGCCCGACGCGGAATCGGCGATGCGGCGCTTCCCCCAGCTGATGGCCGGGCTGCCGTTCCCGTTCGGCTCGCTCTACGAGCCCGTCACCCGCGGCCGCGAGCGCTACGGCGTCCTCGTGGTGCTGCGCCCCGCGACCCCCGGCGTCCCGGTCGGGCCCGGCGACCGGAAGCGGCTGCGCGCGGTGGCCACCCGGCTGGCCGGGGAACTGGCCGCGCTCGCCGCGGGCGGGGCCACGGTGACGTGGGAGGGCGAACCGTTGTGCTTCCCCGATCCGGGCCCGGCGGGCAGCCCGGCGGACGTCACGGCAGGCGGTACGGCAGGCAGTACCGCGCGCGGCCCCGCCGAGGGCGCCCGCGCCGCCGTGGACCGGCTGGACCTGGCCGTCCTGTCCGTGGACCGCCAGGGCGTGATCGGCTTCGCCAACTCCCGCGCCCGCGCCGCCGCCACGACCCTGCTCGGCTCCGACGGGGCGGAACTCTCCGGGCGGATGCTGTGGGAAGCACTCCCCTGGCTCGGACACCCCGCCTACGAGGACCACTTCCGGGCCGTGTTCCTCTCCCCCGCCCCCGTGCACTTCCAAGCGGCCCGGCGCGGACCCGAACCCTCCCCGCGCTGGCTGTCGGTGGGCCTGCATCCCGGGATCGACGGGGTCACCGTCACCATCGCCGAGGCCGAACCACCCACGTACGCACCCGAGTCACTGATGCGGCCCGGCACGGGGTTCGGTTCACCGGGCCTGGGTTCGCCCGCCGACCGGGCTTCGGCCCTGTACCGGCCGGTGGCACTGGCGATCGCGCTGACCGAGGCGGTGACCGCCCGCCAGGTGTCGATGGTGGTCACCGACGAGCTGCTCCCGGCCTTCGGCGGGCGCCAGTTGGCGATCTACCTGCTCGGCGAGGGCCATCTGCACCTGGCGTGGGAGACCGGCTTCCCCCGGGGTTTCCTCGACCGGTTCGACGGGGTCGCGCTGGACGTGCGGCTCCCCGGGGTGGAGACCCTCACCTCGGGCCGTCCGATGTTCTTCGAGTCGATGCAGCAGTTGGCCGCCGCCTATCCGGGAATCGAGCTGGACGCCGATGTCGGCGCCCGGGCCTTCCTCCCCCTGATCGCCTCCGGCCGGCCCGTCGGCTCGTGCATCCTCGGCTTCGACGCCCCGCGCGGGTTCAGCCCGGAGGAGCGTACGGTGCTCACCGCGCTGGCCGGGCTGATCGCGCAGGCGCTGGAGCGGGCCCGGCGCTACGACAGCGAATCGGCGCTGGCCCGCGGGCTCCAGGCGGCGCTGCTCCCGCACCGGCTGCCGGTGCGCGAGAACGTGGTCACGGTGGCGCGGTACCTGCCCGGCACCGCCGGGATGGACGTCGGCGGCGACTGGTACGACGTCATCGATGCGCGCGACGGGCGGCTCGCCCTGGTCATCGGCGACGTCCAGGGCCACGGGGTGGCGGCCGCGGCCACCATGGGGCAACTGCGCAGCGCCGTACGGGCCTTCACGCTCGGCGGCAATACGCCGGAACAGGTGATGCGCGGCACGAACGAGCTGCTCATCGACCTCGACCCGGGTCAGTTCGCCAGCTGTTGCTACGTCCTGCTCGACCCGGCGTCCGGCCTCGCCCTCGCCGTCCGGGCCGGGCACCCCCAGCCGCTGCTGCGGCATCCGGGCGGCCGGACGGAGGTGCTGGACCTGCCGGGCGGGATGGTGCTCGGCATCGACGCCGAAGCCACGTACCCGGTGACCCGGCTGAGGATCGAGCCGGGGGCGGTGCTCGCCCTGTACACCGACGGGCTGGTGGAGAGCCCGGGCACGGACATCGACGAGGGTGTGGAGCGGCTGCGCGCCGCACTGGCGGACGCCGGTCCCGCCCCGCTGACCGAGACGGCGGACCGGCTGGTCGCCGAGCCGGGGCACTCCACGGACCGGCCGGACGACATCGCCCTGCTGCTCGCGTCCCGCACGTCCGCCCCGGAGGCGTCCGCCCCGGACCAGGCGGCCCCCTAGGGCGCGGGCCTGCCTTGCGCCGCCCGCGCCCCGCCCTCCTGCGCCGTTACCTCTTGGCGTAGGCGCGGGCGTAGGAGTCGCCCGCGATCAGGGCGTCGGCGACCATATCCGGGGTCACCGGGAACGGCATGTTGTGCGTGGTCTCGCCCTCCGCGGTGGCCGCGCGCCCGATGGCGAGGAGCTCCTCGCGGTCCGGGTCGCCGAGGCCGATCTCGGCGAGGGTGGTGGGCAGGCCGACGGCGCGGCTGAAGCGCAGGTAGGTGTCCAGCTCGTCGGTCGGGGCGCCTTCCAGGACCAGCTGGGCGAGGGTGCCGATGTTGACCTTCTCGCCGTGCATCATGCCGTGCACCTTGTGCGAGACGGTCAGCCCGTTGTGGATGCCGTGCGCGGCGGCGAGGCCGCAGGACTCGAAACCGAGGCCGGAGAGGAGGGTGTTGGCCTCCGTGACCTTCTCCAGCGCCGGGGTGACCACGTGCGCCTCGGCGGCCAGCCGGGCCTGGGGGCCGTACTCCATCAAGGTCTCCCAGCACAGCCGGGCCAGCGCGAGGGAGGCCTCGGTGGCGAGACCGCCGGCCATGGCGACCCGGTTGGCGGCCACGCAGACCCGGGCCTCGTACCAGGTGGCGAGCGCGTCGCCCATGCCGGAGACGATGAAACGGCTCGGTGCACCCGCGACGAGCGCGGTGTCGACGAGCACCAGGTTGGGGTTGCGCTGGAAGAAGGAGTAGCGCTCGAAGGCGCCCGACTCGGTGTAGATCACGGCGAGCGCGCTGGTCGGCGCGTCGGTGGAGGCCACCGTGGGCGCGGACACGACGGCGATGTCTCCGAGCGCGTGGCCCACGGCCTTCGCCGTGTCGATGGCGGTGCCGCCGCCGATGCCGATGACGACGTCCGCGCCGGCGGCCTTCGCGGCCGCGGCGACCCGGTCGATCTCCTTCTGGGTGCAGAGCCCGCCGAAGACCTCCTTGGTCAGCTTGACCCCGGCTCCGGAGAGGGAAGCGGTGACGGCCGCGTCCACGAAGCCCCAGACGCCCTTGTCCGCGAGGACCACGGCGTTCGTCCCGAGGCGGGCCGTGTGCTCGCCCAGGTCGTTCATCGCCCCGGCGCCCTGCACGTACTTCGGCGGGCTGATCATCATGCGCGTACCGACGGTCTTCACGTGAATCCTCCTCATTGCGAATTCATTTCCGCTTGCTCATTCATCCCTATCACGAATTTCGGCCGCACCCGAGATATGCACGGCCCCCCTTGCGGAAGGGCCTTTCCGCGCCCGGATCCGGGACCAAGGACCCGAACTGTTCCGCAGGTTCGCCAGGGTAAAGTTCCAGCCAAGTGCCCCGGAAGCGGCGGCGGATCGGCGACGGTGCCGACTTGATACCGTCGCACGATTCCCCTTTCCGCTGCGGACCGGCGCGACGAGTTACCCGTTCCGCGTTCCCCTTTCAAGGAAAGAGGCCCCCGTGAAGAAGCTCATCAATTCCCCCGAAAGTGTCGTCTCCGACGCACTGCGCGGAATGGCCGCCGCTCACCCGGGGCTCCGCGTCGAGGCGGAGAAGGGCATCGTCACGCGGGCCGCCGGAGCAGCAGGGGACCCGGCCGGGAAGGTCGCGGTGCTGTCGGGCGGCGGCAGCGGGCACGAACCGCTGCACGCCGGGTTCGTCGGGCGCGGCATGCTGGCGGCGGCCGTGGCCGGCCCGGTGTTCACCTCCCCGGTGCCGGACAACATCGCGGCCGCGACCTGCGCGGTCGACGCGGGTGCGGGCGTCCTGCACATCGTGAAGAACTACACGGGCGACATCCTCAACTTCACGATGGCGGCGGAGGACTGCGAGGACGAGGGCGTCAAGGTCGAGCAGGTCGTCGTGGACGACGACGTGGCCGTCGCCCGGACGGAGCACGGGCCCGGCCGGCGCGGTACCGGCGCCACCCTGTTCGTGGAGAAGATCGCGGGCGCGCTCGCCGAGGAGGGCGCTCCGCTCGCCGAGGTGGCCGCGGTGGCCCGCAAGGTCAATGCGAACGCGCGCAGTTACGGCGTCGCCCTGAGCTCCTGCACCACCCCCGCCAAGGGCAGCCCCAACTTCACGCTCGGCGAGGACGAGATCGAGCTGGGCATCGGCATCCACGGCGAGCCCGGCCGCGAACGCCGCACGCTCATGACGGCCGCCGAGACCGCGGAGGCGATGCTCGACGCCATCCTCGCCGACCTCCCGGAGGCGGCCGGCGCCCCCGTCGTCCTCCTCGTCAACGGCCTGGGCGGCACCCCGCCCGTGGAGCTGTACATCATGCGCGCGGAGGTCGAGCGGGTGCTCGGCGAGCGCGGGATCACCGTGGCCCGGTCCCTGGTCGGCAACTACGTCACCAGCCTGGACATGGCCGGCTGCACCCTCACCCTGTGCCGCGCGGACGAGGAGCTGCTGCGCCTGTGGGACGCGCCGGTGGACACCCCGTCCCTGCGCTGGGGCTGCTGACCCCGCCCGTCCTTCCCTCCCGACACTCTCCAGGAGCCCTTCTCCATGACCGCCACGCCCGCCAGCCCGACGACCTCCGCGCCCTCCACGACCCCGCCCGCCGAGGCCCCCGCGCCGGAGACCTCACTGGACACCGCCTACTTCCGCCGCTGGGTCGCCGAGACCAACCGGCTCGTACGGCGGGACAGCGCGCGCCTCACCGAGCTGGACGCGGTCATCGGTGACGGGGACCACGGGGCCAATCTCGTACGGGGCTTCGGCGCGGTCGGCGCGGCCGTGGCCGAGCAGCGGCCCACCACTCCGGGGGCGCTGCTGACGCTGGCCGGCACCACGCTGACGAACACCGTGGGCGGCGCCTCCGGCCCGCTGTTCGGCACCGCGCTGCGCCGCACGGGCAAGGTGCTCGGCGACACCGGGGCACCGACCGTGGCGGAGCTGGGCGCCGCGCTCGGAGCCGGGCTCGCGTCGGTGCAGAAGCTGGGCGGCGCCGAACTCGGTGACGCCACCCTGGTGGACGCCCTGGCTCCCGCGGTGACGGCGCTGGCCGAAGCCGCCGCGGCGGACCGGCCGCTGCGCGAGGCCCTGGACGAAGCCGTACGGGCGGCCCGCGCGGGCGCCGACGCCACCGAGCCCCTCGAAGCCCGCAAGGGCCGGGCCAGTTACCTCGGCGAGCGCAGCATCGGCCACCAGGACGCGGGGGCCAACTCCGTGGCCCTGTTCATGGAGGCACTGCGCACCGCGGTGGACGCACCGGAAGCGGAACTCGCCGCCGAGGTACCGGCCGCCGCCGAGGAGCCGACGCAGGAGCAGGAGCCGGCGTCGAAGGCCCGTACCGGCCGCGTCGGCGTGGTGCTCGTCTCGCACAGCAAGGCGGTGGCGGAGTCCGTGGCCGCGCTGGCGGGCGCGCTCCTCGGCTCCGTGGAGCCGCCTCCGCTGGCGGTCGCGGGCGGCACCCCCGACGGCGGGATCGGCACCAGCGCGGAGCTGATCACGGCCGCCGCCCGGTCCGTGGACGAGGGGCAGGGCGTGGCCGTGCTGTGCGACATGGGCAGCGCGGTGCTGACGGTGAAGTCCCTGCTCGGCGAGGAGCCTTCGCAGCTGCCGGAAGGCGCGCGGATCGTGGACGCGCCGTTCCTGGAGGGCGCCGTGGCCATCGCCCTGACCTCGGCGATCGGCGGAGACCTCGACGCCGTCCTGGCCGCCGCCGAGGACGCGCGCGGTTACCGCAAGCGCTGACCGGAAGCCGGGCGAGCCGGAGGGGCAGGACGCCCTCCCCCTCCGGCTTCACCGCCCCGTGGCAGCATCAGGGGCATGACCCCTCGAAGACTCCGCACCCCGGCGGAGCGGATGCTCGGCTACGCCCGGGTCAAGGAAGGGCGACTACGTGCGCGGTCTCGCCGTCCACCACCCCGGCGCCTCGGGGGCGCGAGTGCCGTCGGCGAGTGCTGTCGGTGGGGCTTGGTAGAACTGTTGTCGGACGACACGCACGGCCGGCCCACCACCCGCCCACACCGTCAGGAGCAGCGCACATGACCATCGGGGATCACCTGAGCGAGCTGGGCGGCCTGACGGCCTTCGACTTTCCGGGGCCGAAGGACACCCGCGAGCTGCCGGAGGCCGGTTCCGTGGCCTGGCGGGTCTCGGTGGACACCTACGACGCCGACGAGGAATGGCAGCAGGCCTTCGCCCGGTTCACCGATTCCGTGGACACCCGGCGGGTGCGGTCCCTGATCGTGGGCGGCTGGTCCGATGCGTACGAGGCCTCCAGCGCCGGGATCGTCGAGGCGCTGGTCGAAGCCGCTCCGAAGTTCCCCGCGCTGCGGGCGCTGTTCGTCGGCGACATCACCTTCGAGGAGTGCGCGATCTCCTGGATCCAGCAGTCGGACGTGGGTCCGCTGCTGCCGGCGTATCCCGCGCTGGAGGAGTTCGGCGTGCGCGGCGGCGAGGGACTGCTCTTCCCGCCCGTGGAGCACGCGGCGCTGCGCGTGCTGCGCCTGGAGGCCGGCGGTCTCCCGAAGGACGTGGTGGCCGGGGTCGCGGGGAGCACGTTCCCGGCCCTCACCGAGCTCGACCTGTGGCTGGGCACCCCCCAGTACGGCGGGGACGCCGAAGTCGGCGACCTGGGGCCGTTCCTGAGCGGCGAGCGGCTGCCCGCCCTGCGCCGGCTCGCGCTGCGCAACAGCGAGATCCAGGACGCCGTCGCGGCGGCGCTCGCCAACGCCCCGGTGGTGGAGCGGCTGGAGGTGCTCGACCTCTCCATGGGCGTCCTGACCGACGAGGGCGTGGAGGCTCTGCTGGCGGGGCGCTCCCTGACCCATCTCACCAAGCTGGACCTGCACCACCACTACGTCGGCGCACCGCTCCGGGAGCGGGTGAGCGCGGCGCTCGCCCCCCACGGCGTGGAGGTGGATCTGGGCGACCCCCAGACCGCGGACGTCGATGACGACACCGCGTACCGCTACGTCGCGGTCGCGGAGTGACGCGTACGGCTCCCGCGGCCTTCGCCGTCGTCGGCAATCCGGGCAACCGCCGGGTCGCCCTGTTCCAGGACGCCGTGCGCACCGCCGGACTGCCCGCGCCGCGGGTGGTTCCGTGGCGGGACGTGCTGACCGGCCGGGCCGTCTTCCGGGCGGGCGAGTGCGTACGGATCGACTCTCCCGGCGAGGACCCGGAGGTGGAGCGGCTGCTGCGCGGGGCCGCCGATGCCTCCCGCGTCGAGGGCACGGGACGCTGGTACCGCCGGTTCACCGAGGCCGTGCACCGGGTGGCGCAGGAGGTGCGGTCGGCCGGCGGCACGCTGACGGGCGATCCGGACGAGCTCGCGGTGCTGTTCGACAAGCGGCTCTGCCACGGGGTGCTGGCGGCTGCCGGGACGCCCGTCCCGGCCTCCCCGACCTCGGGCCCGGACGCCGTCCGCGCCCCGGTGCGCGGGTGGGAGGAGGTCCGGGCGGTCCTCGCCCTCCCCGGCTACCGCCGGGCGTTCGTGAAGCTCGCGCACGGCTCCTCGGCCTCCGGGGTGCTCGCGGTGGAGACGGGCTCGGGCGGCAGGATCCGCGCCACGACCTCCGTGGAGCGGGCCCCTTCGGGGGCGCTGCACAACTCGCTGCGCCTGCGGCGGTACGAGGACGAGCGGGTGATCGGCGCCATCGTCGACGCCCTGGCCCCCGACGGCCTGCACATCGAGCGGTGGCTGCCGAAGGCTTCCCAGCAGGGGCGCTCCGCCGATCTGCGGGTGGTCGTCATCGGCCGCCGGGCCACGCACGCCGTGGTCCGCACCGCGGCCGGTCCGCTCACGAACCTGCACCTCGGCGGTGCCCGCGGCGATCTCGACGCGGCCGTCGCCGCGGTGACGGCGGCGGGCGGCCGCTGGGAGGCGGACGCGCTCGCCGTCTGCGAGCGGGCCGCGGCGGCCTTCCCGCGCACGCTCTGCGTGGGGGTGGATCTGCTGCCCGCCCTCGGCTGGCGCAGCTTCGCCGTGGGAGAGGTCAACGCCTTCGGTGACCTGCTGCCCGGGCTGACGGGACTGCCCGGCTCGCCCGCCGAGGGCCGGGACACCTATGCGGCCCAAGTGGCCGCCGTACGACAGGAACAGCATGCACACGCCCCCGCCCGCCCCTGACATGAACGAGGTCGTCGGCCGCGACGACCTGCTGCTCGTCACCCTCGACACCTTGCGCCACGACGTGGCCGCGCGGCTGGCCGCCGAGGGACGGATCCCGAACCTGGCGGCGCGGCTGCCCGGCGGGGTGTGGGAGCGGCGGCACGCGCCGGGGAGTTTCACCTACGCCTCCCACCAGGCCATGTTCGCCGGGTTCCTGCCCACCCCCGACGGGCCGGGCCCGCATCCGCGGCTGTTCGCCGCCCGGTTCCCGGGCAGTGAGACCACCGCCGGGCGCACCTGGGTGTTCGACACCCCGGACCTGGTGTCGGGGCTGGCCGGGGCGGGCTACCGGACCGTGTGCGTGGGGGGCGTCGGCTTCTTCAACAAGGCGGCCGCGCTGGGCTCCGTACTCCCCGGGATGTTCCAGGAGTCGCACTGGGAACCGGAGTTCGGGGTGGCGTCGCCGACCTCCTTCGAGGCGCAGGTGGCCCGCGCCGAGCGGGTCGTCGCCGAACTGCCGCACGACCGGCGGCTGTTCCTCTTCCTGAACGTGTCGGCCATGCACCAGCCCAACTGGTTCCACTCCCCCGGGGCGACCGCGGCGGACGGGGACTCGTGGGAGACGCACGCGGCCGCGCTGGAGTACGTCGACCGGCACATCGGGCGGCTCTTCGACGCGATGCGGTCGCGCCGCCGCTGCTTCGCGATCGTCTGCTCCGACCACGGGACCACGTACGGGGACGACGGGTACACGGGGCACCGGCTCGCCCACGAGGCGGTCTGGACGGTCCCGTACGCACAGTTCCACCTGAACCACGAGGAGCCCGGCCCCCGATGACCACCATGACCACGCCCACGACCGGCGCCACCCCGTACGAGAGTTACGTGTACGCCTACCCGCACAAGACGGCCTACCGGCCGCTCCCCGAGCGGCCGGAACTGCGCGGACTGTGGGCGGAGCAGCCCAAGAACGCCCTCTCGCTCTACCTCCACGTCCCCTTCTGCGAGGTGCGCTGCGGATTCTGCAACCTCTTCACCCGGATCGGCGCCCCGGAGGGCCTGACCACGGCCTATCTCGACGCGCTGGAGCGGCAGGCGTCGGCGGTCCGCGGCGCGCTGGGCGACGAGGAGCCCGTGCGGTTCGCGGCGGCCGCCTTCGGCGGCGGGACGCCGACCTTCCTGACGGCCTCCGAGCTGGAGCGGCTCTGCGACATCGCGGAGAAGGCCGCGGGCGCCGATCTGCGGGCGGTGCCGCTGTCGGTGGAGGCCTCGCCGTCCACGGCGACGGCGGACCGGCTCGCCGTCCTGGCCGACCGGGGAACGACCCGGCTCAGCCTGGGGGTGCAGAGCTTCGTGCCCGACGAGGCGCGTTCCGCCGTGCGTCCGCAGAAGCGGGCGGAGGTGGAGGCGGCCCTGTCGAGGATCCGGGACGCCGCACTGCCGGTGCTCAACATCGACCTGATCTACGGCATAGACGGGCAGACGGAGGAGAGCTGGCGGTACTCCCTGGACGCGGCGCTCGCCTGGCGGCCGGAGGAGCTGTACCTGTACCCGCTGTACGTACGCCCGCTGACGGGCCTGGGGCGCAGGCCTGCCGACGCCTCGTCCGCCGGGTGGGACGAGCAGCGGCTGCGCCTGTACCGGGCCGGACGGGACCACCTGCTGGCCGCCGGGTACGAGCAGGTGTCGATGCGGATGTTCCGCCGGACCGGGGCCCCTCAGGAGGCCGCCGACGACTACGCCTGCCAGACCGACGGCATGATCGGCCTCGGCTGCGGGGCCCGCTCCTACACGGCCGAGCTGCACTACTCCTTCGACTACGCGGTCGACATGCGGCAGATCCGCACGATCGTCGACGACTACGTGAGCCGCCCGCAGGAGGACTTCGCGCGGGCCGAGCACGGCCGCTGGATCGACGCGGAGGAGGCCCGGCGCCGACACCTGCTGCAGTCCCTGCTCCAGGCGCACGGGATGCCGGTGAGCGAGTACCGGGAGCGGTTCGGGAGCGGTCCGTGGGAGGACTTCCCGGCGGAGCTGGCGGCCTTCGCGGAGCGCGGCTGGCTCGTGGACGACGCGGAGCTGCTGCGGCTGACCCCGGAAGGGCTGGCGCACTCGGACGCGGCCGGCCCGGCGCTGTTCTCGGCGGACGTACGGGCCACGATGGCCGCGTACGAGCGCAAGTGACGGGGGCGGAGCGGGAGGCTGCGGCGCGAGAGGCAGCGGGGGCGCGCGCCGTGGAGGGGCCGCCGATGGACCTGACCGTGCTCTACCGGGGGCCGCTGTCCTCCTGCGACTACGACTGTCCCTACTGCCCCTTCGCCAAACGGCGCGACAGCCGGGAGCTGCTGACGGCCGACCGGGCCGCCCTGGAACGGTTCACCGGCTGGGCGGCCGGGAACACCGGCGACCGGCTGTCCGTCCTGTTCACCCCGTGGGGCGAGGGCCTGGTCCGCTCCTGGTACCGGCGCGCCCTGATCGAGCTGTCGCACCTGCCGCACGTGCGCCGCGTCGCGATCCAGACCAATCTGAGCGGCCGCACCGGCTGGACCGCCGGGGCCGACCTCGACACGCTCGCGCTGTGGTGCACGTACCACCCGGGGCAGACCCCGTACGACCGCTTCCTGGGCAAGTGCCGGGAACTGGCGGACTCCGGGGTGCGGTTCAGCGTGGGCGTGGTCGGCCTGCCCGAACACCTCGCGGAGGCCCGCCGGCTGCGCGCCGCGCTGCCGCCCGAGGTGTACCTGTGGGTCAACGCGGCGGAGGGGCACGCGTACACCGATCCGGAGGCGGCCGACTGGACGGGCCTGGACCCGCTCTTCCCGTTCAGCCGCCACCCGCACCGCTCGGCGGGCCTGCCGTGCCGCACGGGCGCCTCGGTGATCTCGGTGGACGGCTCCGGCACGGTCCGGCGCTGCCACTTCGTCAAGGCGGAGCTGGGCAACCTCTACGACGGCTCGTACCGGGCGGCCCTGCGCCCGCGCGCCTGCCCCCTGGCGGTCTGCGACTGCCACATCGGCTACGTCCACCTGGAGACGCTCCCGCTCTACGACGTCTTCGCGGGCGGCGTCCTGGAGCGGATCCCGGCGGCTGCCGGGGGTTCGGCGCTGTGACACGGAAGGACGGCAGGTGGGCAAAGCGGAGGGAAATTTACCGGCGGTCACATGCGGTTATCGCACACGGTGATCGTGCAGCGTTCACACGGCGTTCATGACGCGCGGGGCGGCCGACTCGTCTCCGGACGACGAAATCCGCAGGTAGACAGCTCTTGACCTGCGGATCTCGCGGAGATTCCATTCGGCCCGGGAGCCACCGAACCAGACGTGCCCACCACCGCCTCGGAGGCGATACCGCTCCCGCGCTCACTCACCGCATCTGCCGATCGGAACACCGCACCGATGACTGACACGATCAGCGCTCCTCAGGCCCTCTCCCCCGCCACCGGTCCCGTGCCCCAGAAGCTCAAGCGTTCCATCGGCGTCGTCGGCGGAACCCTGCTCACCCTCTCGTGCGTGACGCCCGCCTCGACCCTCTTCGTCGTGGTCCCGGACCTCTTCTCCAGCCTCGGCACCTGGACCGCGCTCACCATCGCGATCGGCTCCCTGCTCTGCATCGGGGTCGCGTTCTGCTACTCGGAGCTGGGCACCCTCATCCCCAGCGCCGGCGGCGAGTACGCGATGGTGTCCACCTTGTCCGGCCGGCTGGCCGGCTGGCTGGTCTTCGTCCTGTCCCTGCTGGTCGTGATGATCGTGCCGCCCGTGATCGCCATGGGCACCGCCGACTACCTCGCCCCCGTCGTCGACATACCGGCCCCGGCCGCAGGCGCCGGCGTGATGCTGCTCGCCACCCTCGCCGGTCTCCTCGACCTGCGGGCCAACGCCTGGATCACCGGCATCTTCCTCGTCCTGGAGGTCGTGGCGGCCGGGCTCGTCGCCGTGCTCGGCTTCGCCCACAGCGAGCGGGGCGCCGGCGCCCTCGTGCACGGCACCGTGGTGGCGGAGGGCGGCGGCACGTCCACCGTCACCGCGATGATGGTCGTCTCCGGGCTCGCCATCGCGCTCTTCGTCACCCAGGGCTTCTCGACGGCCGTCTACCTCTCGGAGGAGCTGGAGAACCCGCGCCGCAACGTTCCGCGGACCGTGCTGGCCACCCTCGCCATCTCCGCCGCCGTCATCCTGGTACCGGTCATCGCCATCACCCTGGGCGCCCCCGACCTGGAGGCCCTGACCTCCGGCGACCTCGGCACCATGGTGACCGCCTGGTCCAACTCGGCCGTCGGCACCTTCGTCAGCCTCTGCGTGGCCCTCGCCATCGTCAACGCGGGCATCGTCATGGTCATCCAGAACTCCCGGGTGCTGTTCGCCTCCGCCCGCGACAAGGCCTGGCCCGCGCCGGTCAACTCCGCGCTCTCGCGGCTCGGCCGGTTCGGCTCCCCGTGGGTGGCCACCCTGCTCGTCGGCATCCCCGGCGCGGCGATGTGCTTCGTCAACCTGGACACCCTCTACGGGGTCACCGGCGTCTCGGTGACCGGCATGTACCTGCTGGTCGCCGTGGCCGCGCTGGCCAGCCGCCGCGGGGCGCACCGCGAGACGGCGGCCTGGCGGATGCCGCTGTGGCCCGCCGTGCCGATCGTGCTGATCCTGGTGTTCGCGTACATCCTCACCCAGCAGGAGACCCAGTACCTGCTGTGGACCGGCGGGATCACCGCGGTCGCCACCCTGTACTGGGCGCTGTACCTGCGCCCCCGCAAGGACACCCGCTGGCTGGTCAGCATCCCGGTGGACGAGGACGACCCGGCTTCGGCCGCGGCTCCTGCCGCCTCCGCGTAGCGGTCGGACCGGGCGCCGGGTCATGCCCCGATGCTGATCACCACCTTGCCGAAGGGCGCGTCCTCGGCGTAGCCGCGGTAGGCCTCGCGGGCCTCCTCGAAGGGGAGCACCCGGTCGATCACCGGGTGCAGCCCGTGCGCCGCGACGGCCCGGTTCATCGACTCGAACTGGGTCCGGCTGCCGACGAACACCCGCCGGATCGTCGCGAGGCTCGATGCGTACGCGGCGTGCGAGATCTCGATCCCGGACTTCGCGGCACTGGCGGTGATCAGCAGGGCGATCTGCCCGTAGAGCGCACTGGCGCGCACCGACTGCTCGATGGTGTCCGGGCCGCCCGTCTCCACCACCAGGTCGGCGCCGCCGTCGGTCAACTCCCGGACCGTGGAGCCCCACTCGGGTGTGCTGACGTAGTTCACGACCGCGTCGGAGCCCAGTGCCTTCAGCCGGTCGGCCTTCTCCTCGCTCGACGTGGTCGAGACGACCCGGCAGCCCAGCAGTTTCGCGAACTGCACGGCGAAGAGCGCGACCGGACCGGTGCCGAGGGTCAGCACGCTCTGCCCCGGCAGGGGCGCTCCGCCCTCCCCGCCGGTCAGCGCGTTCCAGGCGGTGACCGCGGCGCACGGCAGGGTCGCGGCCTCCTCCCAGGTCAGGTGCTGCGGGACGCGGACCGCCCACTCCTCGTCGAGCAGGGCGTACTCCGAGAGCATCCCGTCGAGGGTGCAGCCGGGCTGGTCGACCAGGTCCGGGGTGATCCTGCCGTCGCGCCAGCGCGGGAAGTAGGCGCAGGAGACGCGGTCGCCGACCGCGACACGCGTCACCGCCTCCCCGACCGCGACCACCTCGCCCGCGCCGTCGCTCAGCGGGACCACGCCGGGCGCGGCGGACAGCGGGTAGCGCTCGCGCAGGATCAGCAGATCGCGCTTGTTGAGGGAGGCGGCCCGGACGCGGACCACGATCCCGGTCGGGCCGGCCGGGACCGGGCGGGGGCCGCCGTGGTCGCGCAGGACGATGCCCTCGATCGTGCCGAACGTCTCCAGGTGGTACGCGCGCATGGTGGCCTCCGGCCGGTCGTCCGACATCCGGTTCCGGCACCGCCGGCCATGCCGCCCCGGTGCCGCTTCCGATTCCGATGACCCCGATGCTGCGGTGCTCGAACACGCGCGGCAATTCCCTCCGGGGAATCGACGGCTCCGCGAGCGCGGCGGCTAGAAAGGGGAGATGACCACCACCGTCTCCCCCGAGCCGCCCCCCTTCGCCCGCGAGATGCGCCGCCGCCGGGCCCTGCGGCGGATGAGCCAGCTGGAACTGGCCACCCTCGCCGGGACCACGCAGCGCCACCTCAGCTTCATCGAGAGCGGCCGCTCGACCCCGGGGCGGGCGATGGTGGTACGGCTCGCCGAATCCCTCGGGCTGACCCTCCGGGAGCGCAACTCCCTCCTGCTCAGCGCTGGTTACGCCCCCCTGTACGCCGAGTCCGCGCGGGACGCCGAGTCCATCGGGCCGGCCATGGAGGCGCTGCGGTCGATCCTGACCGGGCACCTCCCGTACCCGGCGGTGGTGGCCGGTCCCCGGGGCGAACTCGTCCTGGCGAACGCGGCGTTCGACGTGCTCACGGAGGGCGCCGCCGCGCACCTGCTCGCTCCGCCCGTGAACGTGCTGAGGCTCGCGCTGCACCCGGAGGGCATGGGGCCGCGCGTGGTGAACCTGTCGGCCTGGGGACGGCACATCACGGAGAGCCTGCGCACCCGGGCCTCGGCGCACCCCGATCCGGAACTGGAGGCACTGGCGGAGGAGCTGGACGGCTACCTGGCGACGGCCGCACCGCGCCCGGAGACGGCACACTCGGGCTCCGGCCATGGCGACGGCTCCAGCCCGGCCGAGCATCTCGGCTTCGCCGTGCCCCTGCGGCTGCGGACCTCCGCGGGGGAGCTCCGGCTGCTGACCACGCTGACCTCGTTCGCGACCGCCGTGGACGTGACCCTGGCCGAGCTGCACCTGGAGGCCTTCCTGCCCGCCGACGCGGCCAGCGCCGAGCTGCTGAAGCGCCGGGAGGACGCCCGGGTGGACGCCCTGGCGGGGGCCGGCCCCCGGCACTGAGCGTCGTACCGCCGTCCCGAATGGTGGAACGGGTGTCTCCCCCGCTCCACCGCTTCGTCCATGCTCCGCGCCATGACCGTCACCCAGCGCCTCCTGTCGCGCTCCTGTTGTCCCCGCTGACGCCTGCCTGCCTGCTCCGACCCGTACGCCCCGCGGCCGATGCCCCGGCGCCCCGTCGTCCCGGCACACCCCCGAGGCCCCACGGTCCCGCCGCACCCGCCGCACCTTCGCGCCTCCCCGTACCCGTCGCGCATCCCCCGTAGCGTCGTGCATCCGATTCCGCTTCCGCCCCGGCGGTACCCGCCTCCCGAAGGAGCCCCGGTAGACGAACCGATCCCGCTTTCGCCCGGAATCTGGGAAGATTTCGTCCATCATCCGGACTCTGCTTGTCGATACCGCCCGGACACCGACAGGATGCACCCCATGGCCCCCGTACTCGTATCGCGTCGTCACGTAGATCTGCTGCGTGTGTCGACCATGCTCTGTCGGGCTGCCGCCTCCCGTACGCACGGCTGTTGATCTCACCGATCCGTCGCATCTGACTCCGTACGGATGAGTCCGCGCCTCTCGGCGCACCCTTCACCCCTTCTTTCAGCATTCCCCTGCACCGCGCCGTTCGCGGTGGCCGCAGCCCTGCCCGCGGGGCCGATCACGGCCATGCCTCCGGTCGCGCGGACTCCCGCATCCCTGCCCGCACTTCCCCGTACACGTGCCACCGCCGACCCGCGGACGTTCCGTACCTGGCGCAGGTCGCCCGCGCCGCCGAACAGGCCGGATTCCATTCGCTGTTGACACCCGTGGGGCTCGGTTGCGTCGATCCGTGGATCCTGACGGCCGCGCTGACGCAGCACACCACCCGGATCGGCTTCCTCGTGGCCTTCCGCGCGGGTTTCGCGAGCCCGACATTGATCGCCCAACAGGCTGACGCCTTCCGCAGGTTCGCCGGTGGCCGGCTCGGGCTGAACGTGGTGACGGGCGGCGATCCCGCCGAGCAGCGGACCTACGGGGACGGGCTGGCACACGACGAGCGCTACGCCCGCACCGATGAGGTGATGGCCGTGCTGCGGCCCTCCTGGACGGGAAGTCCGTGGACCACGAAGGCACCCACCTGCACATCGAGGGAGCGCGCCTCACCGATCCGGAGCTGCGCCACCCGGTCCCGCTGTACTTCGGCGGAGGCGCGCCCGCGGCCGAGGAGGTCGCCGCCCGGCACGCCGACGCACAACTGCTGTGGGGCGAGCCGCCGTCGGCCGTCGCGGCGCGCATCGACCGGCTGCGCGAGCGGGCGCGTTCGGCGGACCGCACGGTCCGCTTCGGCCTGCGGCTGCACGTCATCAGCCGGGACTCCGCGGCCGAGGCCTGGGCCGAGGCGGACCGGATCCTCGCCGGGCTGGATCCGGCGGCGGTCCGGGCCACCCAGGAGCGGTTCGCCGCCATGGAATCCACCGGGCAGGCCCGGATGGCGGCCCTGCACGGCGGGGTCGCGGACGCCGAACGGCTCACGGTGGCACCGAACCTGTGGGCGGGCATCGGGCTGGTCCGCGAGGGTGCGGGGACGGCCCTGGTCGGCTCGCACGACGAGGCCGCCGCGCGGCTGGCGGAGTACCGGGCCCTGGGCGTCGACGAGTTCATCCTGTCCGGCTATCCGCATCTCGAAGAGGCCTACCGGGTGGGCGAAGAGGTCGCCCCGCGTCTGCGCGCCCTGACCGCGGAGGCGGCCGCGTGACCGCGCTCACCACGGAGGCCCCCCGCCGGCTCGACCCGCCCGACGCCCCCGCGGACGGCGCCGCGCCGCGGTCCCGGGCCCGGATCCGGGAGGCGCTGCGCTGGACCGCGCTGCGCCTCCTCGCCCTGGCCGTCCTGCTCGCCGCCTGGCAGGCGGTGGTGGCCGAGCTGTGGCCGAGGGTGCTGGTCCCCCTCGCCCGGTGAGGTGTGGCGGCAGTTCCTGCTGGCGTCCACCACGCACGACGGGGTTCGCGGCTACGGCGGCCACCTGCTGGTGGAGCACCTCGGGGTGAGCCTGGGCCGGATCGGCACCGGCTCCGCGTACGCCGTGCTGGCCGGAGTGCCCCTGGGGCTGCCGATCGGCACCGTCCGGCCGCTCGCGGTGGTGCTGGAGCCGGCCGTGGCCTTCCTGCGGACCCTGCCGCCGCTCGCGTACCTCTCGCTGCTCGTCATCTGGTTCGGCATCGACGAGGCCCCGAAGATCTGGCTGCTGGTGATCGCCGCGCTGCCGCCGATCGCGGCGGCCACGACGGCGGCCGTGCGGACCGTTCCGGACGAACTCGTCGAGGCAGCCAGGGCGTTGGGCTCCGGTCCGGCTTCCCTGCTGCTGTCGGTGCGGCTGCCCGCCGCGCTGCCCGAGATCCTCACGGGCATCCGGATCGCCGTCGGGGTCGCCTACACCTCCGTCGTGGCAGCGGAGACCATCAACGGCGTGCCCGGCATCGGCGGCATGATCCGCGACGCCCAGCGCTACAACCTGACGGCCCTGGTGATCGCCGGAATCCTCGCCATCGGACTGTCCGGGATCGTGCTCGACGCCCTGCTCCGGGGAATCGAGCGGTACGCCGTCCCCTGGCGCGGCCGCGGCTGACCGCCCACGCCCCTCTTTCCCCCCAACCCACTTCCTCACCAATGGAGTTCCGTCGTGCCCAGAAACGCCCGACCTGATCGTGAAGAACCAGCGGCTGCTGGAGCAGGCCCTGCCCGAAGCCGACGTGAAGTGGGTGAAGTTCGAGTCCGGCGGTGACGTCAACACGGCCGTGATCGCCGGTTCGGTGGATCTGGACCTGGGCCTGGCCGGGTCGAGCCCCGTCACCAAGGGCCCCGCGCCCCGGGCGGGGTGCGGGGATGGTGTTCCAGCAGCCGCGGCTGTTCCCGTGGCGCACCGTCGGCGGGAACCTCGGCTTCGCGCTGGCCCGCCACGGGGTGCCGCGGTCCCAGCGGCCGGGCCGGATCACCGAGTTGCTGGACCGGGTGGGTCTGCCCGGTATGGGCGGCCGGCGCACCTGGGAGCTGTCCGGCGGCCAGCAGCAGCGGGTGGCGCTGGCCCGCGCCCTGGCGGCGGAGCCCGAACTGCTGCTGATGGACGAGCCGTTCGCCGCCCTGGACGCGCTGACCCGGGAGCGCCTCCAGGAGGAGGTCCGATCCCTGGCCGGGCGGCTCGGCACGACCGTGCTGTTCGTGACGCATTCGGTCGAGGAGGCGGTGCTGCTGGGATCCCGCGTCCTGGTGATGGCGGCCGGTCCGGGCCGGGTGGTGGCCGACCTGCCGGTGCCGCTCCCCCGCGACCCGGCCACGGACGTCGCGGGGTTGCGGGCCTCCCCCGAGTTCGCCCGGCTGCGCGGCCGGCTGGCCCGGGAGCTGCGCCCGGGCTGACGGGTGCCGGGCCGCCGGACGCCGGGTCGATGGGCTCCGGGCCGACGGACTCCGGGCCGACGGGCTCCGGCCGCCCGGCTTCGGGCCCACCGGCGCCCGCTCCTCACACCTGGCCCGCCGCCAGACTGCCTCCGCCCAGGGTGAGGGCGGTGTTGACCAGGCCGACGTGGCTGAACGCCTGGGGGAAGTTGCCGAGTTGGCGTCCGGAGACGGGGTCGTACTCCTCGGCGAGGAGCCCCACGTCGTTGCGTACGGACAGCAGCCGCTCGAAGAGCTCCCGCGCCTCCTTCTCCCGCCCGGTCAGGTACAGGGCGTCGGTCAGCCAGAACGAGCAGGCGAGGAAGGCCCCTTCGTCGCCGGGCAGGCCGTCCACCGAAAGTCCCTCGGTGCTGTAGCGGCGGACCAGGCCGCTGCGGCCCAGCTCCTCGCGCACCGCGTCGACCGTGCCGATGACGCGGGGGTCGTCGGCCGGCAGGAAGCCGACGCGCGGGATGAGGAGGGTGGCGGCGTCCAGTTCGCGGGAGCCGTAGTACTGGGTGAAGGTGCGCCGCTCGGCGTCGTAGGCGTTCTCGCAGACGTCGCTGTGCACCGCCTCCCGCATGGCGCGCCAGCGGTGCACGTCGCCGGGCAGTTTGGGGTTGAGCTCCAGGGTGCGCACGGCCCGGTCGGCGGCGACCCACGCCATCACCTTGGAGTGCGTGAAGTGGCGGCGCGGGCCGCGCACTTCCCACAGTCCCTCGTCGGGGCGGTGCCAGTTCTGCTCCAGGAAGTCGAGGAGCGCGAGCTGGATCTTCCAGGAGTGCCATTCGGCGGGGAGTCCGGCGGAGCGGGCCACGTAGAGGGAGTCGAGGACCTCTCCGTACACGTCGAGCTGGAGCTGGTCGACGGCCGCGTTGCCGACCCGGACCGGCGCGGAGCCCGCGTACCCCTTCAGCCAGGGCAGCTCGCTCTCCGGGATGCGCCGCTCGCCGCCGATCCCGTACATGATCTGCAGGTCGGCCGGGTCGCCCGCGACGGCGCGCAGCAGCCACGCCCGCCAGGCGCGGGCCTCCTCGAGGTATCCGGTGGCCAGCAAGGAGCCGAGGGTGAGGGTGGAGTCGCGCAGCCAGCAGTAGCGGTAGTCCCAGTTGCGGACGCCTCCGAGCTCCTCCGGCAGGGAGGTCGTCGCGGCGGCGGCGATGCCGCCGGTGGGGGCGTAGGTGAGGGCCTTGAGGGTGATCAGGGAGCGGATCACCGCATCCCGGTAGGGGCCCTCGTACGTGCACCGGCCGGTCCACTCCCGCCAGTCGGCGAGGCTCTGCTCCAGGGCGGCGTACGGGTCCAGGGGCTCGGGGCGCGGTTCGTGCGAGGGGTGCCAGGTGAGCACGAAGGCGACGCGCTCGCCCGCGGCGACGGTGAACTCGGAGCGGGTGCTCATGTCCTCGCCCCACGTGTGCACGGGTGGTTCGCTGCGCAGCCACGCGGCGTCGGGCCCGGCGACGGCGACCCGGTCGCCCTCCCGGTTGCCGCCGCGCCGGACCCAGGGCACGACGTGCCCGTAGTCGAAGCGCAGGCGCAGGGTGCTGCTCACGGTCGATTCGCCGGTCAGGCCCTCGACGATCCGCATCAGGTCGGGTGCGGTGTCGCGCTGCGGCATGAAGTCGATGACCTTGAACGAGGCGCCGTCCTCGGTCTCCCAGAAGGATTCCAGGACGAGCGTGCCGTCGACGTAGCCGCGGCGGGCGCATCGGGCGGAATCGGGGGCGGAGGCCGGGGCGATGCGCCAGTGGCCGTTCTCCTCGTCGCCGAGGAGGGCGGCGAAGCAGGCGGCCGAGTCGAAGCGCGGCAGGCACAGCCAGTCGATGGACCCGTCGCGGCCGACCAGCCCACTGGTCATCAGGTCGCCGATGAGTGCGTAGCCTTCGATGGGTTGTGTCATTTAGGGCACTTTCCCCCGAATGCCCGCACTCAATCAGCCCGTCCGGGTCACCGCGCGGAGCCGCCCCGGGGCGGCTCCGCCCGCCGGCCCGGCTCCGCAGGCGGCCGGCTCAGTTCCGCACGAGGAGGAGCACGCCCGCCGTCACGACGCCGAGGGCGACCGCGAGGGCGCCGTGGGCGAGGCGGTGGCCGCGCAGGACGGGCAGGAAGCGGTCGACGGCGTACCGGCCGGGGCCGGTGAGCGCGAGGGCGGCGGCGCCGGCGGTGAGCAGGAGCTCGTACTCGATGCCCTGCGGGGCGAAGAAGGAACCGGCGCCGTGCACGGCGATCGCGTTGATCATGGTGCCGACCAGAGCGGCGCCCGCCAGCGGCGTGAGCAGCCCGAGGACGAGGCCGAGCCCGCCGAGGGTCTCGGTCAGGCCGGCGATGACGGCCATGGCGTCACCGGCCGGGTATCCGCTGGCGGTGAAGAACTGGCCGGTGCCGCTGATGCCGCCGCCGCCGAACCAGCCGAAGAGCTTCTGGGCGCCGTGACCGGCCATGGTCAGGCCGAGGACCACGCGCAGGAGGAGCAGGCCGACGTCGTGGGCGGGGGTGGACAGCGCCGGGGCGGAGGCGGGCGCGGGGGACGCGGCAGGTTCGCCGGCTCGCGGCTTCGGCGTGGTGACGGAGGGGCTGGTCATGGGGGGTCCTTCCGGTCGGGCGGCCCGAGGAACGGGTTGTTCAAATTCGAACGACTCGCTCGACCCTAGCCCGGCATCCGCCGCTGATTCAAATTGGAACGCCACGTGTAGCCTGGTTCCATGGCTGAAACGAAATGGCTGGACGACCGCGAAATGCGGGCCTGGGAGGGGTTCCTGGCCGCTTCCGCCCTGGTCAACCGCCGGCTCGATCAGCAGCTCAAGGACGATTCCGGACTCTCCCACCCGCAGTACGAGATCCTCGTGCGACTCGCCAGGGCGCCCGAGGGCGAACTGCGCATGACGGAGCTCGCCAACGGGCTCGTCAACTCCAAGAGCGGCCTGACCTACCAGGTCACGCAGATGGAGAAGGCGGGCCTCGTCCGCCGCCGCACCTGCCCTTCCGACGTCCGGGGGATCTACGCCGTCCTCACCGAGACGGGCCGCGCCCGGCTCACGGAGGCCGCGCCGGGGCACGTGACCACGGTGCGGGAGGTCCTGGTGGACGTGCTCACCCCCGAACAGCTCGACGTGCTCGCGGACGGGCTGGGCGAGGTCAGCCGCCGGCTCCGGACCCAGGGCGCCTGATGGACGCGACGACCGTCTGGATCATCGTGGCGGCGGTGGTGGCGGCCGGTCTGGCGGTCACCGCGGCCGTGCTCCTCGTACGGGTCTTCGCGGCCCGCAAGCTGCTGCGCGACGCGGGCATCCCCCTGCGCGACAAGGCGCTGTTCTGGGCCGCCGTGGCGTACACGGTCTCCCCGGTGGACCTGATCCCGGACCCGGTCTACCTGGACGACATCGGCATCCTGCTCCTGGCCCTGCGCTCCCTCCACGCGGCGGCCTCGGCAGCCCGCCCGCCCAAGGAACTCGACGTGGCGTAACGGCCGTCGGCGGAATCCGGGCCGACCGGCTCCGCGCCCGTCGGCTCAGCTCACCCCGCGCGGGCGGAACTGGACGCTGATGCGGGGGCCGACCGGGCGGGCCGTCTTGGGGACGGCGTGTTCCATCGTGCGCTGGCAGGAGCCGCCCATGACCACGAGGTCGCCGTGCCCCAGGGGGAGGCGGAGCAGGGTGGGGCCGCCATCGCGCGGACGCAGGGCCAGGTCGCGGGGGTCGCCCACCGAGAGGATGGCGACCATCGTGTCCTCGGTGGCGGAGCGGCCGGTGCGGTCGCCGTGCCAGGCGACGCTGTCGCGGCCGTCGCGGTAGAGGCACAGGCCCGCCGTGACGAAGGGTTCGCCCAGCTCGGGGGCGTAGTGGCGGCTCAGCGTGGCACGGGCCTCGGCCAGGGCGGGGTGCGGCAGCGGGTCGGCCGCGCCGTAGTGCGCCAGCAGGCGCGGGACCGCCACCTCCCGCTCGTACATCTGCCGCCGCTCGGCATGCCACGGGACGTCGGCCGCGAGCCGTTCGAAGAGCGCGTCGGCCCCCGTCAGCCAGCCCGGCAGGTGGTCCACCCAGGCGCCGGCGCCCAGCTCCGTGCGCCGGGCGCCCACCAGCGGGCCGAGGCGGATCTCGTCGCCCTGGTCGAAGAGCGAGCCCTGGAGTGCATGCATGGGTCCAGGATAACGCGCAATTCGAACATCTGCGCGAGTGGAGCCATCCCGCTCACTTCCGCTTACGAAATGTCCCGGCCGGGCGGGGCGCAGGCCCCACAACAAGGGCCGTTCACCGCCCCCACGAGGCTTTCGATGGTCGTTTCCTGGAAGAGGTCGGAGTGAGAGACCGGGCACCGACCCCCGTGGCACCGCAGCAACTGCGGACGAGAAGTCCACCACCGGTCATGAGGAACACGCGATGAGCGCAATCGACGAATTCACCTCCCACACCGTTCCCGAGGTCCTTCACGAGTCCTACGCCTTCAGCTGCCTCGACTGCGGCTTCGGCTGGGAGAAGCAGTACGACGTCCAGCACTACATCGACGCCACCGGCGTCCAGCGCACGCTCTGCACGGTGGACGGCGACCGGGTCCCCTCCCCGCTGACCCGCTCCGAGTGCGCCGCGTGCGGCAGCCACGTCATCCGCATCCTGCGGGCCGGCACGGTCTCGCACGCGCACATGGCGATGACCAGCGGCGCCCGCCCGATGGAGATCCCCTCCTTCCTCTCCCTCCTGCACGGAGGCAAGTGACCGCCATGAGCACCGACACCGCCCCCACCGTCCCCGCCACACCCGCGGCCCTCACCCCTGCCGGCGGACCGGCCACCGGAGCCTCCTCCGGGCCGGCCTCGGGAACGGCCACCGGACCGGCCGATCCCGCCGCGCCGGAGGAACCCGAGGATTTCGAGCCCCCGGCCTCGTGGCCGGACGGGCTCACCACCGCCGAGGCGCACCGCCTCCTGCAGGAGCACGGTCCGAACGAGATCGCCGAGGAACACAAGAACCCCCTGCGGGAGTTCCTCGGCTACTTCTGGGCCCCCATCCCCTGGATGATCGAGACCGCGCTGATCCTCTCGATCGTCGTCCAGCACTGGGTCGACGTGGCCATCATCGGCGTGCTGCTCGTCGTCAACGGCGTGGTCGCCTTCATGGAGGAGCACGAGGCCGCCAACGCCATCGCCGCCCTCAAGCAGCGCCTCGCCACCGAGGCCCGCGTCCTGCGCGACGGGGTCTGGCGCACGGAGGCCGTCCGCGAACTGGTTCCGGGCGACATCGTCCGGGTCCGGCTCGGGGACGTCGTCCCCGCCGACGTACGGGCGCTGGGCGCCGGCACCCTCGACGTCGACCAGGCCGCCCTCACGGGCGAGTCCCTGCCCGTCGAGCGCGGCCGCGGCGAGACCCTCTACTCCGGATCCGTCATCGTCCGCGGCGAGACCGACGCCGTCGTCGAGGGCACCGGCGCGAACAGCTTCTTCGGAAGGACCACCGCCCTCGTCGGCGAGGCAGGCACGGTCAGCCACCTCCAGCAGGCCGTCCTGAAGATCGGCAACTACCTGATCCTGCTGGCCGTCGCCCTGGTCACCCTCACCGTCATCGTCTCGGTGGCCCGCGGCAACCCGGTGCTCTCCGTCCTGGAGTTCGCGCTCGTCGTCGTCATCGCCTCCGTCCCGGTCGCCCTGCCGGCCGTCATGTCCGTGACGCTCGCCGTCGGCGCCCGCAACCTCGCCAAGCGCGGAGCGGTCGTCTCGAACCTGCCAGCCGTCGAGGAACTGGGCAGCATCGACATCCTGTGCTCCGACAAGACGGGCACCCTGACCGAGAACCGCCTCGCGATCCTGGACCCCTGGGTCCCGGAGGGCGTCGACCAGGACGACCTGCTCGGCTCCGCCGCGCTGGCCTCCCGCGCCGAGAACGGCGACCCCATCGACCGGATCGTCATCTCCACCGCCACCGACCGGCTGACCGACTCCGACACCGGCTGGGCGCACGGCCTGCCCGTCACCGACTTCGTCCCCTTCGACCCGGTCACCAAGCGCACCGAAGCCACCGTCGCCTTCGGCCCCGGTCCCGGCCCGGCGCCGGACTCGTACCACGTGAGCAAGGGCGCCCCCCAGGTCATCGCCCGGCTCTGCGACGGGGATCCGGCCGCCGCGCACGTGGCGCGCATCGCCGACGAGTTCGCCGCGCGCGGCTTCCGCTCCCTGGGCGTGGCCCGTACCGACGAGTCCGGCGCCTGGCGCCTGCTCGGCATCCTGCCGCTGGCCGATCCGCCGCGCGAGGACACCGCGGACACCGTGGCCGCGGCGAACGAGCTGGGCGTCTCGGTGAAGATGGTCACCGGCGACCAGGTCGCGATCAGCCGGGAGCTGGCCCGGCAGATCGGGATGGGCGACAACATCCTGAACACCCACGCCCTGGACGACAGCAGGCCGGAGGCCGAGCTCGCGGAGCTCGTCGAGATTTCGGACGGCTTCGCGCAGGTCTTCCCGGAGCACAAGTACCGCATCGTCAAGATGCTCCAGGAGCGGGGCCACATCGTCGGCATGACCGGCGACGGGGTCAACGACGCCCCGGCGCTGAAGCAGGCCGACGCCGGCATCGCCGTGGCAGACGCCACGGACGCCGCGCGGGCCGCCGCGGACGTGGTGCTGCTGACCCCGGGCCTGTCGGTCATCTCCCACGCGATCAGCCAGGCCCGGGAGATCATCCAGCGGATGGTCAACTACGCCACCTACCGCATCACGGAGACCATCCGGGTGCTCGGCCTGATCACGCTGACGATCGTCGCGTACAACTTCTTCCCGGTCACCGCGATGATGATCGTCCTGCTGGCCCTGCTGAACGACGGCGCGATCCTCACGATCGCCTACGACAAGGTCCGCGGCTCCCACAAGCCCGTGACCTGGGACATGCGCAGCGTTCTGACCGTGGCCACGGTGCTGGGAGTGGTCGGCGTCGCCGAGACCTTCCTGCTCTTCGTCCTCGGCCGGGAGGTCTTCCACCTGAGCGACGGCCTGATCCACTCCCTCGTCTACCTCAGCCTGTCGGTCTCCGGTCAGCTGACCATCTTCGTGACCCGCACCCGCGGCCGGTTCTGGACCTCCCCCGCCCCGGCCAAGCCCTTGGTCGTCGCGGTCACCGTCGCCCAGACCATCGCCACCCTCGTCACCGTGTTCGGTGTCGGCATGACCCCGCTCGGCTGGGGCTGGGCGGCCGCCGTCTGGGGCTACGCGATCTGCTGCTTCCTCCTGGAGGACCAGCTCAAGCTCGCCGCCCACTGGTTCCTGGACCGCCGCCCCGGCGTCCGGTCCGTCGCCCACTGACACGGCCGGCGCCCCGCGCGCGTCCCGCCCGGACCTGTTCCGGGCGGGACGCGCACCGTGTCGCACGCCGTGTCGCACGCCGGGCCGGGCTCCCTGCCGATGGCAGGGTGCTCGTACACGATGCACACGATGCACACCGCGTATCAGCAGGTGAGGAGGGAGACGACCCATGAGGTGGAACCCGCTCGTCCGTACGTTGGGGTCCGCCTCCTGGGGGCCCGTCGCCTGGGACCGGGTCGCCGCGGTGACGTGCCTGCTGATCACGGTCCCCTTCGAGGTCTACGCCGAGGTCGCGCACCAGTCCTGGGCCAGCCATCCCCTGCTGCGCTGGCTGGGGATCCTCGTTTCCTGCGCCGCACTGCTGTGGCGCAGGACCCGCTTCCCGCTCGCCGCCCTCGTGGTCCTGGCCGCGACCGCGCTCAGTGCGAAGTTCATCGCCCTCTTCTTCCTCGCCTACGCCGCCGGCCGACACCAACGCACCGCCTACGCCTACGGGTTCGGGGTGGCTGCCACCGCCGAGCTCATCACGCTCAGCGCACTGGGCTCCGGCCCGCCCCTGATCCGCGAGAGCTCCCCGTCCAGCCTGGCCCTGCTGGCCTCCACCGTGGCCCTGACGAGCGTGGTGGGCGCGACCCGGAGCCGGCAGCTGGCGGAGCGGGCCCACCTGCAGGAGGCGGCCCGGGAGCGGGCGGCCGAGGCGGTCAACGCCGAACGGCGCAGGCTCGTAAGGGAGTTCCATGATCTGCTCGGTCATGACGTGGCCCTGCTGAACATCCTGGTCGAATCGCTGCGAAGCTCCGTGGGCGGCCGGGATACGGCGGCGGACGGGCTCCTCGACGCGGCGCAGCGGCAGTGCGCGGCCGCCTCGGACCATCTGCGGGGCATGACCGCCGTGCTCCGGCTGCGCGAGCTGGACACGAGGGCGCCGGACGGCGCCGCCGGACTCGACGCCCTGAGCCGCTCGCTCGACAGCGTCAGGGCGGCGGGGGTCGACGTACGGCTCGCGGACGGGTTCGCCGAGGGGTTCGAGCGGCTGCCCGCGGCCCACCGGGAGGCGGCCCGCCGGGTGGTCACCGAGGGGCTGACCAACATCCTGCGGTACGCGCCCGGTTCGGCGGTGCTGCTGTCCCTGCGGGCGGACCCCGCCGGCTGGACGCTCGACGTACGCAACGGGCCGCCGGGAGCGCCCGTACGGTCGCTCGCGCCGGGCACCGGCCTCGGGCAGGCCGGGCTCCGCGGCCGGCTGGAGTCACTGGGCGGCGGGCTCGAAGCGGGGCCGGTCACCGGGCCCGCCGACCCGCATGCCGGAGCCGGTTCCGGTCCCGGAGCCGGTGTCGACGAGGCGCTCCGCGGCGGCGGCTACCTGCTGCGCGCCCACGCCCCCTACCCACCCGAAGGAGCAGAGCAGTGATCCGTATCGTGATCACCGATGACGAGGACGTCATCCGCGCGGGACTGCGCACCATCCTCGCCGTCCCGGACGAGATCGAGGTCGTGGGCGAGGCGAGTTCGGGCTCCGAGGCCCTGGAGGTCGTCGCGGCGCAGTCCCCCGACGTCGTCCTCCTCGACCTGGCCATGCCCGACGGCCCGGACGGCGCCGAGACCGCCCGGCTGCTGCGCGAGGAGCACCCGGGCCTCGGCATCCTCATCCTGACGACGATCACGGACGAGGAACAGGTGGCCAGGGTCTGGCGGGCGGGCGCGGACGGCTACCTGCTGAAGACCGCCTCGGGCGCGGAGATGCGCGAGGCCGTGCACAGCGCGGCCGGACACCGCGCCGTGCTCAGCCCCGACGTGATCTCCACCGTCATGAGCCGGTTCGCCACCCACCACCATCCGGCGCCGACGCCCGAGGTGTTGGCGCGCGTCCACAGCCTCTCCCAGGGCGAACTGCGCTGCGTGGTCGCACTGGCCGACGGACTCGGCAACCGGGAGATCGCCGAGCGGCTCGGCCTCGCGGAGGGCACGGTCAAGACCCATCTCTCCCGCGCCCTCCACAAGTGCGGCCTGGACAACCGCACGCAGCTCGCCCTCCTCGCCAACGACCAGCGCGAGCTCCTGACGGGCCTTCTGCGCTGACGGGCTTCCCGCACCGCCGGTAAAGAAGTCGACAGCGCGCCCCGGTGCCCGGCAAAGTGGCCGCCCGTGACGAGCAGTGAGCTGTGGACCCGTGCGACCGCCGACCGCTACGACGCCGAGGAGACCGAGATGTCCTCGGCCGCCGTTCTCGGACCGACCCTGGACTTCCTCGCCGAGCTCGCCGGAGACGGCCGGGCACTGGAGTTCGCCATCGGGACGGGACGCGTGGGCGTCCCGCTCCGGCAACGCGGCGTGCCGGTCACGGGCATCGAACTGTCCGAGCACATGGTGGCGGTGCTGCGGAACAAGGTCGACGAGGACACGCTCCCGGTGGTCATCGGGGACATGGCCACCACCGTCGTTCCCGGCGGGTTCGCCCTCGTCTATCTCGTCTACAACACGATCACGAACCTGCTCACACAGGACGAGCAGGTCGAATGCTTCCGCAACGCCGCACGTCATCTGGAGCCCGGTGGCCGGTTCGTCATCGAGCTGGGCGTGCCGCCGCTGCGGTTCCTGCCGCCCGGCCAGGTCGCCGTCCCGTTCGACGTCTCCGAACAGCATCTCGGCTTCGACACCTTCGACCTCGTCGAGCAGGTTCTCGTCTCGCACCACCTCACCCGCGACGGCGACGGCGGCCTCTACCGCCGCGACAACTCCCGGCACCGCTACGCCTGGCCGGCCGAGCTCGACCTGATGGCACGGATCGCCGGGCTGGAGAGGGAGCGCCGCGTCGGGGACTGGGACGGGGCGCCGTTCACCGGGGACTCCGCGAAGCACGTCTCCGTGTGGCGCAAGCCGGCCTGAGGCCGGCCGCCGGGCGACCGCCCGGCGACCGCGGTGGGAATCCCCTCCCTTCCGGGAGGGGATCGCCGGTCACTTCAGGTAGGGGCCGGCGGCGCCCACCTTGCCGGGGGCTGCGTTGCTGCCGCCCAGGTCGAGGACGTAGACCCGCAGGTTGCCCTTCCCGGGGGCCGGGACGGACAGGGTGCCGCCGGTGACGGTCTTCACGTCGCCGGTGACCGCGTCCTTGTACGTGCCGTTGGGTACGCCCGTGTACGTGGCGGCCCCGGTGACGGCCACCAGGGCGAAGCTGTCGACGCCGCCGGCGGTGTCGGTGTAGCGGCGCTTGAAGGCCATGCCGCCCGAGACGCCCTCGGTGGAGTACTGGCCCATCTGGAGCGCGGGCACGGCGCGGCGGATCTCGTTCAGCCGCTGGAGGTGCTTGACGAGCGGGGATTCCAGGGTGGCGGCCACGGGGCCGGTGGCCGAGGCGACCTTCGAGAAGCCGGAGGCGGTGACCGATCCCGCGATCTTGTCCCCGTAGTAGGCGCGGCCGGTGCCGGCGAGCGGGCAGGTCGGGCCGCAGTCGATCTGCTTGCCGGCCTGGAACTCGGTCTCGGAGCCGTAGTACAGGGTCGGGATGCCGCGGAAGGTCCACATCAGGGCCATGTTCTCGGCCCAGGCGTCGGTGCCCCCCGCGTACCGGGTGGAGGACTTTCCGGGGCCGAAGTCGTGGCTGTCGACGTAGACGACGTTGTAGGTGGCGTCGTTGTAGCTGTCGTCGGAGTCCTTGCCGTTCTGGAAGGCGTTGTTGGCGTCCCCGAAGTTCATGTGCATGCGCATGTCGATGACGTTCATGCCGGAGAACTTGCTGTGGTCGGGGGCGTGGTAGAGGTTGCCGTTGAGGAAGGCGTTGGTGCTGGTCGGCTGCTTGGCCGGGTCGTTGTCGGTCGTGTACTGCTGGACGGCGGCGGTGGCGTCGTCCGTGCTGTACGTCGCCGACTCCTTCCAGGTGTAGTACTGGGCGGACTGGTTGGCCGAGCCGCGGTTCCACTTGTCGTTGACGAAGGAACCGACCTCGCCGAACACGTAGAAGTCCTGGGCCTTCTGGGCGCCGAACTGCTGGGCCACGCGCTGCTGGATGGCGGGCAGGAAGCGCCGGTTCCAGGTGACACGGGGGATGTGCACGGCCGTGTCCACGCGGAAGCCGTCGACGCCCATGTCGATGTACTTGTTGTAGGCGCCGATGAGGTAGTTCTGCACGGTCGCGTTCTCGGTGTTGAAGTCCGCGAGGTCCTCGTGGATCCAGCAGGAACGAGCGTCCTCACCCTCCCAGTTGCCGATCCAGCAGTTGTGGAACAGGGCCTTGGGGAACATCCCCGAGGTCGGGTTGGGCCACTGGCAGTTGTAGATCGTGTAGCCCTCGGCGCTCTTGTACTGCGTGGCCGTGCCCCAGTTGACGCAGGTGTTCCCGGTCGGCTCGGCCGTGGACCACAGGTCGCCGTTGTAGTACGACTTTCCGCTCTTGGGGTCCACGGTGAGGCCGTCGTACTCGAAGCCGGCCTGCTTCTCGTCGTAGTACCAGGACCACTGCGCGTCGCGCACGCCGTAGACGGTCGGGGTGAACAGGCCCTTGGCTCCCCAGCGGGAACTGTGGTTGTAGACCACGTCCTGGTAGATCTTGACGCCCTTGGCGTGGGCGGCGTTGATGAGGTCCTGGTAGGAGGCGCCCGCCGATTCCAGGCGGGGGTCGACCTTGTAGAAGTCGTAGCCGTGATAGCCGTGGTAGTCGTAGTCGGAGCGGTTCAGGACGACCGGGGTGATCCAGATCGCGGAGAAGCCGAGGGCCTTGACGTAGTCCAGCTTCTCGACCAGCCCCTTGAAGTCCCCTCGGAACATGGGGTCGTTGTTGGCCGCGTTGCCGGACTTCACGTCCTGGCTGCCGCCCCGGTTGTTGGCGGCGTCGCCGTCGTTGAAGCGGGCGGTGAGCACGAAGTAGATCGGGTCCTTGCGCGGGTCTCCGCCCAGCGGCGCCGATCCGGCCGGGGCCGGGGGCCGGGTGCCCGTGGTGGCGACGGCCCCGGCGGAGGAGGCGGAAAGGTTCCCCGCGGCGTCCACCGCCCTGACGGTGTAGGTGTAGGCGGTGCGCTCCTCCAGCGCCGATTCGGTCAGGACCGTGGAGGTGACGGAGGTGAGTGAAGTCCCTTTGGTGCCTCCCGAGCGGGTGACCTGGTAGCCGGTCACTCCCCGGTCGTCCGTGGCGGCGTCCCAGGTCACGACGGTGGACACGTCCGTGGCGGCGGCCCGCAGGCCGGTGGGCACCGTGGGCGCGGTGGTGTCGGGGACGACGGCGGCGCACGGGTCGGCGGCGTTCGCGGTGACCGTGGAGTCCTTCACCGTGGACAGGCCCGTGCCGAGGGCGTAGTTCCTGCCGCTGTTGTTGTCCCAGGTGCCGTTGCCGTTGTTGAAGGTGGCGGCGAGTCCGGCGGCCGAGCCGAGCGGGACCGTCTTCTTCACCCAGCCCGCGCACGCCGGGTCCATGCCGGTGCCGGGGACCGTGGTCCAGGAGCCGCCGGTCGGGGCCCAGTGCAGGTTGACGGTCGACCAGCCGACCGTGGTCGTCGCGTAGTAGACGGTGGCGCTCGCGCCGGTTCCCCCTCCGGTGCCGGGGTCCGCGGCGCAGGGATCGCTGTGGGCCACGACCCCGTCCTTGACGGTGATGACCCCGGTGCCCAGGGCGTAGTTCTTGCCCCCGTTGTTGTCCCAGGTCCCCTGGCCGTTGTTGAAGGTCGCCTGGAGGCCGGCGGCCGAGCCGAGGCTGACGGTCTTCTTCACCCAGTCGGTACAGGCGGCTTCCATCCCGGTGCCGGGCACGGTCGTCCAGCTGCCGCCGTCGGGTGCCCAATGCAGGTTGTAGGCAGCCCAGTTGCGGGTCTTGGTGTAGTAGAAGACCGTCGCCGTGCCGTCACCCGCCGCCGTCACGGCGGCAGGGGCCGCTTCGGCGAGAGAGGCTCCGGCGGCCGGCAGCGCGGCCGCCAGGCATCCCGCGAGGGCCAGGGCCAGGGCCGTGGACCGCCCTCCGGGATGTGATCGCGTACGTGATCTCAAGGTCTGCTCCTCGAAGCGGGGCCCAACAGCCCTGCAGCTCCGCGGCATTGAAAACTTGCCGCAAGGTTTTGCGGGGAGGTTATCCGTGTGTCACCAGCGCGTGAACCCCTCGTGAACCGAAAATCTCGCCACCAGCCACACCGAGGCGACCCCAGTGGACCCTTTATGGGGAGAACCACCGCAATGACTTGCAGAAATTTTCTCAGGGCAGGGCCGAATCAAGAGAAATCGATAAGTCGACATACCTGAGGTGCGCACGCCCCCACGGGACGGCGGCCCCGGGAGCCGCCGGGACGGGCGAAGCCTCCGGGGGTGGCCGTCGAGGCCGGGCCGCTAGCGGCCCGGCCCAGGCCGTCTAGCGGCCGCCGCGCAGGGTTTCGATCTCGCGGCGTTCGCGCTTGGTCGGGCGGCCCGCGCCGCGGTCGCGGATGCCGACCACCGCCGCCTCCACCGGGGTCGGCGGCGGCGGGCTGTTGTCGGTCAGGCATTCCGCGGCGACCGGAGCGCCGACCCGCTTGGACACCGGACGCCGGACCACCACGATGCGCTCGCGCCCCGCGTGGAAGAGGCGCACCTCGTCCCCGGCCCGCACCGCCTGCGCCGGCTTCGCACGCTCCCCGTTGACCCGCACGTGTCCTGCACGGCACGCCGTGGCGGCGATGGCCCGCGTCTTCGTCAGCCGGACCGACCAGATCCACACGTCGACCCGCGCCGACCCCGTACCTGCGGTTCCCTCTTCAGCCATGCCCCGACTTTAGCGAGGCGATCCGGGCCGGACCGAGCCCGACGAAGCGGAATCGCTTTTGGCGGTTACGACAAGGCCAGTGGTATCTGCCATGGATATCATCCCAATGGAATTGCAAATGCCGCACACGTGCCCCTACCTTGTCGCACATGCAGTCCTACACCATCGGTCAGGCGGCCCGCCTCCTGGGCGTCAGCCCGGATACCGCGCGCCGCTGGGCCGACGCCGGCCGCGTCGCGACCCATCGCGACGAGGCCGGTCGCCGGCTGATCGACGGCCGCGCCCTGGCCGCCTTCTCCATCGAGGTGGCGCAGGGGGCACACACCGAGGACGGCGAGACCTACACCTCGGCGCGCAACGCCTTCCCGGGCATCGTCCCCACCCGCTCCGCCCGTCACCGGCGCGGGTCACCACCGCGCGCATCCGGCACCAGGCCGGCCGCCGACCCGACCGAGGAGCACCAGCTCATGTCCCCGATCCTGCCCCTGCACCGCCGCACCGCCGCGCTCGCCCTCTCCGCCGCCCTGCTCGTGCCGGCGCTCGCCGCCTGCGGCAGCAGCGACGACAAGAAGGACGCGTCCGCCTCCCCGAGCTCCTCCGCGTCCGCCGAGCCCAAGGCCGCGAACCTGACGGTCCTCGCCGCCGCCTCCCTCACCGACGTCTTCAAGACCGCGGGCGCCGCGTACGAGAAGGCGCACCCGGGCACCAAGGTCACCTTCTCCTTCGCCGGTTCGCAGGAGCTCGCCGCGCAGGTCAAGCAGGGCGCCCCGGCCGACGCGCTGGTCACCGCCGACACCAAGACCATGGAAGGCCTGCTGGCGCAGACCAACGACCCGTCGATCATCGCCAAGAACCGTCTGGTCATCGCCACCGGCAAGGGCAACCCGTTCAAGATCGCCGGCCTCGAGGACCTCGCCGACACCAAGATCAAGGTCGTGCTGGCCGCACCCGAGGTCCCGGTCGGCCGCTACAGCAAGCAGATCCTCGACGCCCAGAAGATCGAGGTGAAGCCGGTCTCCCAGGAGCCCAACGTCCGCGCCGTGCTGAGCAAGGTCGAGCTGGGCGAGGCCGACGCCGGTCTCGTCTACAAGACCGACACCCTCAAGTCCGGTGACAAGGTCGCCGTCGTGGAGATCCCGGACGCCGAGAACGCCGTGGCCTCGTACCCGGCCGCCTCGCTCAAGGGCTCCAAGAACGCCGAGGCCGCGGCCGCGTTCGTGGCGTGGCTGACCACCCCGGAGGCCCAGAAGATCCTCCAGGACGCGGGCTTCCAGAAGCCGTAACGGCCTGACGGTCCGGTGACCGATAGGGACCGCCCGGTCCGGGGGGACGGGCGGTCCCTCTCCGTTTGCCTCCCGCCGCACTACGCTTCACACGCCGCCCGGGCGTCCCGACGTCCCCGGCGGCGTCCCCACATCCCCGGCCAGGAACCCACATGAGCAGACTCCGTACCCGCCGCGCCCGGCCCCCCGTGGCTCTGGCGCTCCCCGCGCTGCTCGCCGTGGCGTTCCTGCTGATGCCGCTCGTCGGCATCCTCACCCGCACCCACTGGCGCGATCTCGGCGCGCACCTCACCAGCCCCGGTGTGGTCGAGGCGCTCCGGCTCTCGCTGGTCGTGTCCCTGTGGGCGCTCGGCTTCTCCCTCCTCCTCGGGGTGCCGCTCGCCTGGCTGCTGGCCCGCGTCGAGTTCAAGGGCAAGGCGCTGGTGCGCTCGCTGGTCCTGCTGCCCATGGTGCTGCCGCCCACGGTCGGCGGTGTGGCCCTGCTGCTCGGCTTCGGCCGGCGCGGGCTGCTCGGACCCTGGCTGGAGGGCACCTTCGGCATCACGCTGCCCTTCCACACCTCCGGTGCGGTCGTCGCGGCCACCTTCGTCGCGATGCCCTTCCTCGTGATCAGCCTGGAGGGCGCCCTCGCCGGGCTCAAGCCGAGCTACGAGGAGACCGCCGCCTCCCTCGGTTCCACGCCGCTGCGCGTCTTCTTCACCGTGACGCTGCCGATGGTGGCCCCGGGCCTGATCGCCGGAGCAGCGCTGACCTGGGCGCGAGCGCTCGGCGAGTTCGGCGCCACGATCACCTTCGCGGGCAACCTTCCGGGCACCACCCAGACCCTGCCGCTCCAGGTCTACCTGCTGCTCCAGGACCAGCCCGAGGCCGCCACCTCGGTGTCGCTGCTGCTGCTCGTGATCGCCATGGCCGTACTCATCGCCCTGCGCGGGAGGTGGACGGGAACCCCCGTCGCCCGCAAGGACCCCGGTGCGCCGGTGGTCGCCGAGGAGGCCGCCGGTACGGAGCCCGTGGGCCCCGTACCGGCCGGGTCCCCGGACGGCGGCGGGCACTGGCCGCTGCACGCCACCGTGACCGGATTCAACGAGCTCACCCTCGACGCCGAACCCGGCACCACCATCGCCGTCGTCGGCGAGAACGGCGCCGGCAAGACCACCCTGCTGCGCGCCCTGCTCGGGCTGACCCCCCGCGCCCATGCCGAGCTCCGGCTCGGCGACGCCGATGTGACCGGCCTGCCCCCGCACCGGCGCCAGGTCGCCTGGGTCCCCCAGGACGGGGCGCTGTTCCCGCACCTGAGCGCGCTCGCCAACACCTCCTACGGGCTGCGCGCCCGCCGGGTGCCCCGGGCCGCGGCCCGGGCCGAGGCGCAAGCCTGGCTGGACCGGCTCGGCGTCGGGCACCTCGCCCACCGCAAGCCCGCCCAGCTGTCCGGCGGGCAGGCCCAGCGGGTGGCGCTGGCCCGCGCGCTGGCCGCCCGGCCCCGGCTGCTGCTGCTCGACGAGCCGCTCGCCGCCCTGGACCAGACGACCCGCGCCCATGTCAGGCACACCCTGCGCACCCATCTGGCCGGCTTCGGCGGGGTCTGCCTCATCGTCACGCACGACCCCGTCGAGGCGGTGTCCCTGGCCGACCGGGTCCTCGTACTCTCCGACGGGCGGACCCTGCAGGACGCTCCGCCCTCCGAGGTGACCCGGCACCCGCGCTCCCCGTGGGTGGCCCGGATGCTGGGGCGCAACGCCTGGCCCGGCACGGCCTCGGCCGACGGGCTGGAACTCGCCGCCGGGGGCCGCCTGGTGGTGGCCGAGGCGCTGCCCGCGGGCGCGCAGGCGCTCGCCATCATCGGCCCCGAGGCGGTGTCGGTGCACCGGGACCGCCCGGGCGGCAGCCCTCGTAACGTATGGCCCGGCACCGTACGGGAGATCACCTCGGTCGGCAGCCGGCTGCGCGTCCTCGTCGGTTCGGAGCAGGCGCCCGACCTCGTCGCGGAGATCACCCCCGAGGCCGCCGCCGAACTGGGACTCGTCGACGGCGCCGCGGTGTGGACCAGTGTGAAGGCGACCGAGGTCACCCTCGTACGGCTCTAGGGCGCGCGCCCCGGAGGGGCACGCCCCGGAGCCGCGCGCTAGGCGCCCACGTAGGTGGCCAGGTGCTCGCCGGTGAGGGTGGTGCGGCCTTCGACCAGGGCTGTGGGGGTGCCCTCGAAGACGATCCGGCCGCCGTCGTGGCCGGCTCCGGGGCCGAGGTCGATGATCCAGTCGGCGTGCGCCATGACCGCCTGGTGGTGTTCGACCACGATCACCGACTTGCCCGAGTCGACGAGGCGGTCGAGGAGGCCGAGGAGCTGCTCGACGTCGGCGAGGTGCAGGCCCGCGGTCGGCTCGTCGAGTACGTAGACCCCGCCCTTGTCCGCCATGTGCGTGGCCAGCTTGAGCCGCTGCCGCTCGCCTCCGGAGAGGGTGGTCAGCGGCTGCCCGAGGCTGAGGTAGCCCAGGCCCACCTCCGCCATCCGCTCCAGGATCTTGTGCGCGGCCGGGGTGCGCGCCTCGCCTTCGCCGAAGAACTCGGCGGCCTCGGTGACCGGCATCGCGAGGACCTCGCTGATGTCACGGCCGCCGAGGTGGTGTTCCAGGACCGAGGCGTGGAAGCGCTTGCCCTCGCACTCCTCGCAGGTGGTGGAGACGCCGGCCATCATCGCCAGGTCCATGTAGATGACCCCGGCGCCGTTGCAGGCGGGGCAGGCGCCCTCGGAGTTGGCGCTGAACAGGGCCGGCTTCACCCCGTTGGCCTTGGCGAAGGCCTTGCGGATCGGGTCGAGCAGGCCGGTGTAGGTGGCCGGGTTGCTGCGCCGCGAGCCGCGGATCGCGCCCTGGTCGACCGAGACCACGCCCTCGCTCGCCGGGATCGAGCCGTGGACGAGCGAGCTCTTGCCGGAGCCGGCGACTCCGGTGACCACGACGAGCACCCCGAGCGGTACGTCCACGTCGACGCCCCGCAGGTTGTGCGTCTTCGCGCCGCGGATCTCCAGCTTTCCGCTGGGCTCGCGCACCGTCTCCTTGAGGCTCGCCCGGTCGCCGAAGTGCCGGCCCGTGATGGTGTCGCCCGCCCGCAGCCCCTCGACGCTGCCTTCGAAGCAGATGGTGCCGCCCCCCTGGCCGGCGCCGGGGCCGAGGTCGACGACGTGGTCGGCGATCGCGATCGTCTCCGGCTTGTGCTCCACGACCAGCACCGTGTTGCCCTTGTCGCGCAACCGCAGCAGCAGGCGGTTCATCTGCTGGATGTCGTGGGGGTGCAGGCCGACGGTGGGCTCGTCGAAGACGTAGGTGACGTCGGTGAGCGAGGAGCCGAGGTGGCGGATCATCTTGACGCGCTGGGACTCGCCGCCCGACAGCGTGCCCGAGGGCCGGTCCAGCGAGAGGTAGCCCAGCCCGATCTCCACGAACGAGTCGAGGGTCTGGCGCAGCGTGGCGAGGAGCGGGCCCACCGAGGGCTCGTCGAGGTCGCGGACCCACTTCGCCAGGTCGCTGATCTGCATCGCGCAGGCGTCGGCGATGCTGATCTTCTTGATCTTCGAGGACCGGGCGCCCTCGTTGAGCCGGGTGCCCGCGCAGTCGGGACAGACGCTGAAGGTCACCGCGCGCTTCACGAAGGCCCTGACGTGCGGCTGCAGCCCCTCGACGTCCTTGGACAGCATCGACTTCTGGAGCTTGGGGATGATCCCCTCGAAGGTCAGGTTGATCCCGTCGAACTTGACCTTGGTCGGCTCCTTGTAGAGCAGGTCGTGCAGCTCGCGCTTGGTGTACTTGCGGATCGGCTTGTCCATGTCGAAGAAGCCGGAGCCGGCGTAGATGCGGCCGTACCAGCCCTCCATCGTGTAGCCGGGGATGGTGAGGGCGCCCTCGCTGAGCGACTTGGTGTCGTCGTACAGCGCGGTCAGATCGATGTCGTTGACCGAGCCCCGGCCCTCGCAGCGCGGGCACATGCCGCCGGTGATGCTGAAGCTGCGCTTCTCCTTCACGGTCTGCCCGGCGCGCTCGATGGTGACGGCGCCGGCCCCGCTGATCGAGGCCACGTTGAAGGAGAAGGCCTTGGCCGAGCCGATGTGCGGCTTTCCGAGCCGGCTGAAGAGGATGCGCAGCATCGCGTTCGCGTCGGTGGCGGTGCCCACCGTCGAGCGCGGGTCGGCGCCCATCCGCTGCTGGTCGACGGTGATCACGGTGGTCAGCCCGTCGAGGACGTCCACCTCGGGCCGCGCCTGGGTCGGCATGAAGCCCTGGACGAAGGTGCTGTAGGTCTCGTTGATCAGCCGCTGCGACTCGGCGGCGATCGTGTCGAACACCAGCGAGCTCTTGCCCGAGCCGGACACGCCGGTGAAGACCGTGAGCCGCCGCTTGGGGATCTCGACGCTGACGTCCTTGAGGTTGTTCACCCGCGCACCGTGTACGCGGATCAGGTCGTGGACGTCGGCGGCGTGCGGCTCGGGTGACTGCGTGCCCGTCCTCGTGACCTTGCTCATCGTGTCTCCATACTGTTGGGCTGACGCCGCCCCGTCGGGCCGGCGCCGCCTGCGCGGTCGCGGCAACGCTCCCCTGTCTACCCGATCGGCGGTGTCATCCGGGGGCGGCACCAGGTAAGAGGGGCGGTGGATCTCAGCGCTTGCGCGGCTGGTGGAACCGGAGCATGTTGCCGGCCGGGTCGCGGAAGGCGCAGTCCCGGACGCCGTACGGCTGGTCGATCGGCTCCTGGAGCACCTCGCCGCCGGCGGCCCGGATGCGTTCGAAGGTGGCGTCGCAGTCGTCGGTGCTGAAGATGACACCGCGCAGCAGGCCCTTGGCCAGCAGTTCCGTCATGGCCTCCCGGTCGGCGGACGAGGCGTTCGGGTTCGCGACGGGCGGTTCGAGGACGATGTCCACATCGGGCTGCGCGGGCGACCCGAGGGTCACCCAGCGCATGCCCTCGAAGCCGACGTCGCCCCGGACCTCGAGACCGAGGACGTCCCGGTAGAAGGGGATCGCCGTGTCGTGGTCGTCGACGGCGATGAAGCACTGCGAAAGGTTGATGTCCATGGGTTTCACGCTACGGGCGGGTGGCCGGCCGGGGCTTCTCCGTTCCTGACCGGTTCAAAGGTCACCGGTTCAAGGGTCGCGGGTTCGCGGGTTCGCGGGTTCGCGGGTTCGCGGGTTCGCGGGTTCGCGGGTTCGCGGGTTCGCGGGTTCACCCGCCCGCGGCCGGCAGGACGGAGAGCCAGTCGCCCGCGGCGAAGGCGTCGGCGCCGATCACGGTGCGGCCGGTGCGCGGGGCCGCCACGGTGAGCACGCCCTCGGTGCGGCCGGCCGCGAAGCCGGGGGCGCCGACAGTGAGGACCACGGCCCGCTTGCCGGTGGCCCGGCGGAACTCCGCCAGGAGGCGCAGCCGCAGGGCGGCCTCCTTGCGGTCGACGGCCTGCGGTGCGTACGGCTCTACGACGGCCAGCGCACCCGTGCCCGGCTCCCGGGCGGCCGTCGCCAGGGCCGCGCGCAGGACCGCGATCCGCTCCAGCCCGCCGCCGGCGAGGGTGGGGCGCGTGGAGCCGAGAGGCAGGAACCGTACGCCCCGGTGCACGAACGCCGGGCGGCCGGTGCCGGTCAGTGCGAAGTCGACGGCCGCGGTCCGGGCGGAGGCCGCGGCCGGCCGGGCACCGGCGGGGGCGATCGCGAACCGCCAGGGCCGGGAGTCCACCCGGGCCGCCGTGGCCACGATCGGATCGGGGGCCTCGGCCGTACGGACCACCCCGGTCGGCGGCGTCCGCGCCGCCAGGGTGTCCAGGAGCAGCCGCGGGGCGGCGGACCCGGCCGGAGCCTCGGCCGGAGCCTTGACCGCGGCTCCGGTACGGGCCTTGGCGCGGGTGGCCGCGGGGGCGGCGACGGTGGCCGCGAGTCGGGTCACGGTGAACGGGCGCTCCGCCATCGCCGGGAGCGGCAGGTCGATCTCCCGCCAGCCGGTCCAGTCCACGGCGGGCCCGCGCAGGGTGACGGCGGCCCCCTCGCCGTCGGCGAGTTCCACTGCGGGCCGGGCCCCGGAACCGTCGCCGTGCACCCAGAAGGAGAGCGAGCGGGCCAGCTCGGGAACCCGCAGGGGACGGGGCGGGGTCGCCGCGGCGGTACCGCCCCCGGCGGGCGGTGCGAGGACGAGCCCCCGGCCGGGCCGGCCCTCCCCGGGCGCGGCGCCGGGACCGGTCCAGCGCGCGGCATCCTCCAGATCCGCGAGCGGCACGTCCGCCAGGCCCACCCCGAGGGCCAGCCGGGCCGGGGCCACGGAGGCACGGGACCCGCCGGAGGCCCCGGCCGGGATCCCGCGCACCGTGGCGCGCACCTCGCCCGTCGCGTTCGGGACTCGGGCGGTCACCGTGAAACCGCCGTGCCCGTCGTCGGCCACCTGCCACCGGGATCGGTCGAAGTCGAGCTCCACGTCCCGGGGTTCGACCACCGCTGCGGCGCCCTGCGCGTCGTACCCGGTCAGGACGAAGCGCGCGGTCTCCCCTTCCTCCGCGAACCCGATCCGCTCCGGCACGGCCCGGACCCGGGTCGGCGCCCCGAGCACGTCGAGGCGGAGCGCCCCGCTCGCCGCGCCGAGACCCGCCCGCACCTCCACCGGACCGGGGCCCGACGCGCGCAGGGCCCCGCCGGCATCGATCCGGCCCCGGCCCGCCGGGAGGGACCACCCCGGAGCCGCCGGCTGCGCGGGCACCGGGCCGAGCTGTGCGTCGTAGGGGGTGGCCCTGAGGGTCCGGGTCAGGCCGGGGAAGGCGCGCGCCGCACCGCCGACGGGCTCGATCCGGTAGCCGGTGGCGCGCCCGGTGCCGGCCGGGGCGGTCAGGGCCAGGCCGTTGGGGACCGGGCGGCGGCGGCCGTCGGACGGGGAGTTCTCCACGGTCAGGGCCGACTCCCCGGTCAGCGCCGCGAGCAGGGTCGAGGAGCCGCCGCCGTCCAGGTTGAGGGCCTCGTGGGCGCCGAGACGGTGCATCAGCCGGCCGAGCGCCGTCAAGGTCAGGCCTCCGCTGTCGCGTTGGCGGCCGTCGACGGTGACCAGCCGGGCCCGGCGGCCGTCGCGGGAGAAGCCGACGGCGGTGCGCGGCGCGGCCGCGTTGTTCGGCTCGCCGTCGTGGTTCTGCGGGACCCCGGCCACCACGAGCGCCTCCCGGCCGCCGACCGCGCTCACCGGGATCGGCCCGCCGCCGACCGGCACCGGCCGGGCCGCCACGGCGACCGCGTCCCCGGGGCGCAGGGCGGCGAGTTCCGGGGCCGCCCTGCCCGCCGCGACCAGCAGGGTGGTCCCGGGTGCGGGACGCTCCCGGCGCGCGGGACGGCGTACCGCCGCGCGCACGGCCGCGACCCGGCCGTCGCGCAGCTCCACCGCCGGTCCGGAGACGGGGAGTCCGTCCGCCGGCCAGTCGGCGGTGTAGGCGGCGAAGCCCTCGGCGGGCGGCCGCGCGGTGTTGAAACCGGCGAGCGGGCGGACCGCGCCACCGGGCAGGGTGACGCTCCCGCCGAGGGCCAGGCGGAGCACCCGGCCCGGTCCGCCCGCGCCGAATCCGACGGCCTGCCCGGCGCCGGGCGAAGCCGCGTGGAGCAGCCGTCCGGCGCCGATGCCGGGGCCGAGCGGGGCGCCCGTACCCCGGATGTCGAAGAAGTCGCCGTTCACGGCGGCGACCACGCGGCGGCCCGGCCCGGCGGGGTGGCGGGCGGCGGAGTCGGAGACGGTGGCGAGCCCGCGGCCGCCGAGGTACTCCACGCGCACGCCGGAGCCCGCGCCTGTGCCCGTACCCGTGCCCGCCAACTGCACGTCGAGTTCGTCGATGCGCAGCCACCGGTCGGCTTCGAGCCGGTCGTACGACTCCAGCCGCACCCCCGGGGCGATCTGCCGGGCGGTACGGGCCGTCTCGATCCCCTCGCCCTTGCCGTGCCCGGAGGCGTGGGCCGGCGGGGGCGCCGGGGCCACGAGCAGCACGGCGAGCAGGGCCGGCAGCATGCCGGGCAACAGCGGGCGCAGGGGGTGCAGCGGGCGCAGGGGGGACATCCAGGCAGGATCGGCCAGCCCCGTGCATATGAGTACATGAACACAGCGCGAGTCCGGTGACTATCAGCCATTCGCCCGCACCGGCCCCGGGAAGCCGTCCGTGAAGCCGTCCGGACGATCCAAGTCATCCAAAGGTGCGGTCTGAAACCTTGGCCCCGCCCAATGTCACCTGTTCCCGGGGGTACGAGTTCATGTCTTTCAGCGCGACCGGCTCACCGCAGCCCGTCGACGAGCCGGTGCCGGACTTCGCCCCGGAGCCCCTCGCTCTGCTGCGCCCGCCCGGGGGGCTCGCGACGGCCACGACGGCCCTGCTCGCACTCTCCGGCCTGTACGCCCTGCTCCTGACCGGAACCGGCCTGTACCTCGGCTCCGCCCTGCGGAACGGGAGCTACCCGGATGCGGGAACCGAGGACGGCGGCACCCTGCCGGACACCTTGATGGCCCTGGCGGGCCTCCTGGAGATTCCCCTGCTGATCGTCACCGCGGCCCTGTTCATCACCTGGTTCCACCGCGTCCACCACAACGCCCTGCTCCTGGGCCGGGACGCGGTCACCAAGTCCGCGGCCTGGGCCGTCGGCGGCTGGTTCGTGCCCTTCGCCTTCCTCCGCATCCCGTACAAGATGGCCAAGGAGATCTGGGCCGCCAGCCGGCTGCGCGGGCCGGACGCAGCCCACCGGCCCGTCTCGACGGCCCCCATCACCATGTGGTGGCTGGTGTGGATCACCGCGCTGTTCGCCAACCGCGTCTTCGGCATCCTCTACGACCGCGCCGACGACGCGGACGGGCTCGCGACGGCCGCCATCGCCGCCGCCGTGTACGGGGTGGTGCTGCTCGCGGCCTCCGTCCTCGCGATCCGCTTCGTGCGCGGGCTGACGGCGATGCAGATCGCCAGAGCCGCGCAGGGCCCGGGCCCGTACGCGGCCGAGTAGCCCGCGCGCCTACACGGCGCCGGGCTCCCGGGACGGCAGGGCAGAATCCGGTACGGCGGAATCCCCGGAATCCTCGGAATCCGCAAGGTCCCCAACGGCGGGAGACTGAACGGCGAACTCGCACCACACGCACTTCCCGCCGCCCCGAGGCTCCACGCCCCAGGCATCCGCGAGCCGGTCCACCAGCATCAAACCGCGCCCCGACACCGCCCAGTCGTCGACCTCCCGGCGCCGGGGCAGCGCGCTGCTGGTGTCCTCCACCTCGATCCGGATCCGGCCCTCCGGGGTCAGCCGCATGCTGACCCCGCCGACCCCGTCCGTGTGGACCAGCGCGTTGGTCATCAGCTCGTCCGCCGCCAGCTCGATCTCGTCGGCCTGGTCCCACGCACCCCACGCCGCGGCGGCGGCCCGGATCAGGTGGCGGGCCATCGCCGGGGCGTCCGGGTCCCCGGGGGTGAGGCGGTGGCGCAGCGGGCCGCCGCCGCGCGGGAGCGGGGTGCCGCGCCGGCGCAGCAGGAGCAGGGCCATGTCGTCCCCGCCGCCCGAGTCCCCGACCAGGTCGCACAGCAGGTCGGCGAGTTCCTCCACGTCCGCCGGTCCGTCCCGGACCGTCTCCATGAGCTCGCGCACCCCCGTGTCGGGGTCGCCGCCGGGCCGTTCGGTCAGACCGTCCGTGCACAGCAGCAGGGTGTCCCCGGGGTGCAGTTCGAGGCTGGTGACGGGGTATCCCGTACCGGCCGTGCCGGAAGCACCCTGGTCGCCGGAAGCCCCCGGGTCGCCGCCGGAGGCACCCGCGCCGGGCGCCCCCGGCTCGCGCACCGGCAGGCCCAGCGGCAGCCCGCCCGCCACCTGCACCCGGTGACAACTGCCGTCGCCTCGCCGCACCACGGGGTCGAGGTGCCCGGCACGGACCAGCCGTGCCATGCCGCTGGTGAGGTCGATGTCGGCGTACGTGCACGTGGCGAACCGTTCCGTCTCCAGGTCCCGCAGGAAGGCCGAGGCCCGCGCCATGGCCGCGCCGGGCGTGTGGCCCTCGGCGATGTACGCGCGCAGCGCGATGCGCAGCTGGCCCATGACGGCGGCGGCGTCCGTGTCGTGGCCCTCCACGTCGCCGATCATCACGCCGACCCGGCCCTCGCCGAGCGGGACCACGTCGTACCAGTCGCCGCCGATGTCCCGCCCCATCCGGGCGGCCCGGTACCGCACGGCGATCTGCGCGCCCGCCACCTCCGGGATCCGGCGCGGCAGCATGGCCTTCTGGAGGCCCTCGGCGAGGTCGTGCTCCTGCTCGAAGAGGATGGCCCGCTGGAGGCTCTGCGCGATGCCGCTGCCGAGGGCCATCAGCACGTTGCGCTCCTCGGCGTCGAAGCCGCCCTCCCGCGTGTAGAGCAGTCCGAGCGCGCCGACGGGCCGGCCCTGGGCGATCAGCGGCAGGTAGACACCGCTGCGGACGGCCAGCGGCTCGATGTACGGCCACAGGTCCGGGTAGCGGCGCTGGAACTCCTCGCGGGAGGCCAGGTAGACCGGCAGCAGGGTCCGTACCGCCTCGCTCAGCGGCAGGGGCGCGTCGATCCGCGTGTACTCGGTCTCCGGTACGTACGCCCCGAGCTTCCCCTCCGCGACCAGGTGGATGCGGCCGCCGTCGACCACGCCGAGCATGACGCTGACCGCGCCGAGGTGGCCGAGGGCCTCGGGGTCCTTGAGGACGTCGGTGACGTCGTTGACGGTGTGGGCGTGCGCCAGGATCGCCGTGGTCCGCTCGATGACCCCGGTCATGCGGCGCCGGCCCTCGTCGCGCTCACCGGCCGCGCCGGGCTCGCCGGGGTCGTGGACGGCGTCGCGGAGGATCCCGATGATCCGGTACGGACGCCCGTGCGGGTCCCGCAGGATGCGGCCCTGGACATGGGTCCAGCCCGGGTCGCCCTCCCGGTCGCGGCTGCGCACGTAGGCCCCGTAGTGACTGTGGCCGGCCTTCAGCGCCTGGGCGACCCGCGCGTCGAGCCGGACCTCTTCGCCGGGCGCGAGGCGGGCCCGCAGTCCGGCGGGGGTGCCGGTGAACTCCTCGGGGCGCAGGTCGAGGACCTCGAGGGCGGTGGTGTCCAGGAACATCTGCCCGCTGTCGAGGTCCCAGTCGAAGGTGCCCATGTGGTTGAGCGCGAGGCTCGTGTCCGTCCGGGCAGGCCACTCGACCTGGGGGGTCACTCCCCTTTCGGCCACACCTTCAGGGTCTCACTCTTCGACGGTCCGCGCCGGTGCGCGGGAGCCTGCCGGGACGGCACCGCGGCAAGGGTGCGGGTTCGCGGTACGCGAAGGACGGGTGCGGCGTGTCGAGGGACCCCCCGTCCCCCTGGTGCGCTAGCGGCACCCCTGGGCACCGGACAACGCGACGAAAAAGGACCAAAGTCCCGGCCTGTCGTGACTTTCGCTGAATAGGCGACTTGTACGATTTCGCGAAGATCGATCCGTTCATGATCATCTTTGCTGGCGTCAGGAACCCCCCGGAACGGGGTCGTTGACGCCCACGGCTGTGTGGGGTGTGGCTTGTCGCAAGCGCCGAAGACGACCGGAGAACCGGCCGGAATACCGAGGGGAGGTGCGGAAAACACCGAGGGAGGGGCCCAAGCCCCCGGACACATATCCGCCCCTCTCACCGGCTCCGCCCGCTTCGACGCCGGCACACCCGATGACGCGCCCTCCCCCCACGGGGAGGCCTCCGGGCACGGGGCCCGTACCGGGCGCGGGAGCCTGGTCGTGCGTCCGTACCGGGATCCGCTCGTCCTCGGGCCGCTCTTCCGCGACGAGGAACCGGGCGGCTCCCGCAGGGCGACTGCCGCGACCGCCGCGGGCCCCGGCGGTCCTGCCGTCCCGGGCAGCCCTGCCGTCCCGGGCAGCCCGGGCGGACCCCGCCGGTCCGGCCCCGCGCCTGCGGACCCGGACACCCTTCGGCAGGCCCCCGTCCGCACGGCGATACCCCGTCCCGCCTCTCCGGCCACGGCGGCTCCGGCCCACCCCCGGACCCTGCCCGCCGTGCTCGACCCCGAGCTCACCGAACACCCCGCGCGGGCCTGTTCCGGCTGGTGGGCCCTGCTCACCGCCGCGCTCGCCGCGGGCGGCGCCGCCGCCCTCGCACGGTTCGAGGAGCTCCGCCCCTCCGCCTCCCCCGCCGAGGCCTGGCCCCTGGCCGTCGTCGCGTGCTGCGCACTCCTCGCACTGGCCGCGCTCGGCGGACTGCGGCGCGGCCGCGCCGGCCAGGCCTGGTCGCTGACGCTGTTCGGCCGCTACCGCGGCACGATCCGGCGCACCGGCCTCATCTGGTCCAACCCGCTGCCCCGCCACACCCGCGTCGACGTCCGGCTGCGCCACTGGCGCAGCGAGCCGCTCAGCGTCGTCGACTCCGAGGGCACCGCGCTGCGGTCCGTCGTCCTCGTCGTCTGGCGGGTCAGGGACACCGCCCGCGCGTTGCTGGCGGTGGACGACCACACCGCCTACCTGCGCGGACAGGTGGAGTCCGCGACCGCCCGGGTGCTCTCCCGGATGCCCGCCGACTCCTTCGGCCCGGAGCCGGACGGACCGGAAACCCTGCGGGACACCGAGGCCGTCGGCGACGAGCTGACCCGGCTGCTCGCCGCCGAGTGCAAGGCCGTCGGCGTCGAAGTCTTCTCCGCCCGGCCGCTGCACGTCGAGTACGCCCCCGAGGTCGCCGCCGCGATGCAGCGCCGCCGGGTCGCCTCGATCGACGCGCGGCACCGGGACTCCGTCCTCACCTCCGTGCTCGACGCCGTCGACGACACCGTTCACCGGATGTCGGACCGCGGGCTCGTGAGCCTGGACGACTACGAACGCAAGGCCCTGGTCAAGGACTTGACCGTGGCCTTCTACACGGCGCGCGGCCCTGCCGCCGACGCGCGTTGACAACACCCCCGATGGAAAAGGAATCATGCATGCGCACGCCCGAGTTCACCGAAGAAATACCCGACAGCTGTGACTGCACCGGCTGCGCGCACGGTACGACGGCCATGACGGCCGCCGCGACCCGCCGCCGTCGCTGCACCCTGCGCGGCGCCGTGGTCGCGGCCGTCGGCGCCACCCTGCTGATGGGCACCGGAGTGGGCACCGCCTCCGCCGAGCCGGCGCCGGCGCACGCGGGCTGGGACGGTTCGAAGTACTGGTACAAGGACGCGACCGGCTGGTGGCGCTGGACGCAGCACTACAGCAAGTACGTGGCGAACAGCGGCGGTTCCTCTGCCTCCTCCTCTGCCTCCTCCTCCGCCTCTTCTTCCTCCTCGTCCTCCTCCGTACGCACCTCCGAGCCGACCTTCCGCGGCCGCGCGGGCTGGGACGCGACCGACCGCGTGTACTGGTACAAGGACTCCACCGGCTGGTGGCGCTGGACCCAGCACAAGGACAAGTACGAGCGCTTCGCCGGCGGCTCCGGCTCCTCCTCGGGCTCGTCCGGCTCCTCGGGCTCCTCCGGCTCCTCCGGCTCTTCGGGCTCCTCCGGAACCCCCATCCGCCAGGGCACGGAGGGCGCCATCTCCTTCGCCAACAGCCACCTCGGCGACCCGTACGTCTGGGGTGGCAACGGCCCCCGCGGCTGGGACTGCTCGGGGCTGGTCCAGGCCGCGTACCGGTCCGCGGGCATCACCCTCCCCCGCGTGGCCTCCGACCAGTACCGGGCCACCACCCCGATCTCCCGCTCCGAGCTGCGCCGCGGAGACCTGGTGTTCTGGACCTCGAACGGCAGCACCTCGGGCATCCACCACGTCGCCATCTACCTCGGCGACGGCAAGTACATCGAGGCCCCCCGCCCGGGCAAGCAGGTCCGCGTCTCCAGCTTCAGCGCGTACAACCCGAACCTGTACGGCCGCGTCCGCTAGCAGCGTCCGCCGGGCCGGGTCACGGCACGCACCAGACCTCCCCGAGGGCCATCGGCCCTCGGGGAGGTCTTCGTGTCGGGCGGGGTCCTACTGGTTGCCGTTACCGGCCGGGCCTCCGTCCGAACCCTGGTCGGTGTCGTCTCCGGGCCCTACCGGGGAAGGCGGGGGCGGGGGCGGCAGCAGTGTGGTGACCGGCGGCGGGGGCGGCGGCGGGGGCGGGGGCGCCTGGGTCGGCGGCGGGGGCGGCGGCTGCTGGAGTTCGGGCTCCTCCGAGATCAGCGGCGGGGGCGTCGGCTTCGGCTTCGGCGGCTCGGGCCGCGCCGAGGTCGCCGGGGGCTCCGGCGCCACCGAGCTCTTCTCGGGCGTCGGTGCCACCTCGCTCTTCGAGGGCGACGGGGTCGGCGCCGGCGACGTCCGTCCCGCGGACGCAGAAGCGGAGGCCGACTTGGACGGCGAGACGGAGGGCGAGACGGACGGCGACTCGGAGGGTGACTCCGAGGGCGACTCGGACGGCGACTCCGACCCGGTCACCGACGCCGACACGGACTCCGAAGGCGATTCGGAGGGGGACTGCGACGGCGACTCGGACGGGGACTCCGAGGCCGACTCCGAAGGCGAGACCGACGGGGACGCCGACGGGGACTCCGACGGGGACTCGGACGGGGACTGCGACGGCGACTCGGACGAGGACTCGGACGGCGACACCGACGGGGACGGCGATGTCGGCGACGGCGAGGTGTCCGTCGGCGAGGGCGAAGTGCCCGTCGGGGACGGCGACGTGAACGTCGGCGACGGCGGCGGGGTGGTGAAGATCGGGGTCGGGATCACCGGCGGCGGGATCGGCCTGTCGTGGCGGCCTTGGTGGTGGCCCCGGTCACGCTCGTACCAGCGGCTGTTGCCGTAGTCGTAGATCACGAACTTGTTCACGATGGTCACGGACGGCGCGATGACCACGACCCGCGAGGGCTGGTACGAGGTCCAAGGCTGTCCGAACCGCTTCGGGTTGGCCTTCAGCGCCACCGGCGGCCCCAGCGGGTTCCCGCAGGCGCACCGCACCCGCGGCACCCCTCGGTCGTCCACGAGCACGGCGGTCCCGGCCTGGAGCACGGACTGGTAGCTGGTGGAGCGGCCGTCCACGTAGCCGTGGTTGGTGACCCGGGTGTCCACCCGGAGCTGGACCGGGGTGAGGGAGCGCAGGTACGAGGGCACGGCCGTCGGCTGGATGCCGAGCGACGAGGCGAAGGCGGCGTTCTTGGCGGGCTGCGCCGAGAGGACCCGGATCTGCTTCTCGACGTCACAGGCGGGCACGTTCGGCGTGCCCCCGTACAGCTCGGGCGAGGCGCCGCTGACGCTGCGGGTGGTCGTGGTCGACGCGGACGACGGGGGCTTGCCCGGTGGCTTCGATTCGGGCTTCTTGTCCGGCGTCGAGGGCGGCGGGCTCTCGGGCGGCGGCGTGGCCTGCTTGGCCGCGGTGGACTCGGTGAAGGGGTCGGGCCCGGAGGCCGCCGCGGGCTGCAGGAAGACCTCGTTGCCCGCGGAGGTGGTGGTACCCCCGCCCCCGCCGGGCCTGGTCAGGACGACGGCCAGGGTCACGGCGGCGGCGAGGGCGACGATCGTGGTGGCGAGCCGGGGTACGGAGCGCCACCAGGGCTTGTGCGGGGGCTCGGGGGGCCCGGGGGGCACCCCGCTCCCGGATCCTCCGGGAGGGGCCGGCGGCGGAGGTGGCGGGGGCCCTTCCCGGCCCCCGGAGAGGGGACCGGACGGCGGGCCCGTGGGACGCCCGGACGACGACGACGACGGCGGCTGCGAGGGCGGCTGTGACGGCTGTGTCGGCCACGGCGGCTGCTGGCCGGAGGGTTGAGTGGTCACGGGCTCTTCTTCCCAGGCGGAGGGGTTCCGGTCCCCTGTGGACGTTCCGCTGCGGACCCTTCGGTCGTTGCTCGGTGGACGTTCCGTTATGGAACTTCCGCGGGTCATCAACGGAAATCTCCGGATTTAGTGCACTCCTGGCGACCATTGTGTGCGCCGTCCGGGTGGTGGCCGCAAGCGGAGCTGCCTACGGTGGCAGGGTGAGTCCTCCAACGGCACCGGCCGCGCGAGCCTGGCGCGACGCCCTCGTCGCGGTCCTCGCGAGCTTCGCGGTGATGGCCGTCGTCGGCGCCGCGGGGCTCGCCCTCGCCGGCGCCGGCGATCTGCCCGGCGGCGCGTTCCCGCACGTCGTGGCCGCCGTCGTGCTGATGGCCGCGGGCGGGTCGGTCGACGTGACGGGCGGGGCCGGCTTCCTGGCCGGGGCCGACGCGAGCCTGTCCGTACTCCCCCTCTCCGTCAGCCTGGCCGGCGCGCTGACCGCCGGCTGGCTCTTCCTGCGCCCCCTGCACAACCGTGCAGTGGCGGGCGTGCGCGAACTCCTCGCCCGCGCCGTCCCCTTGGTGCTCCTCTGGCTGGTGGCGCTGACCGGAGTCGCCCTGCTGTCCCGCCAGGACTTCGCGGTCTCCACCGGCGACTCGGTCCTCGGCGACATCGGCGAAGTCCTCGACGCAGGCCCGAAGGTGGGCTTCGAGGCCGCGATCCCCGCCAGCCTCGGCTACGGACTGCTGTGGATCCTGGGCCTGTTGCTGGTCTCCCTGCTGGTGTCCCGGCGCGCACCGCTCCCGACGGGGCTGGTCCGCTTCCACGCGGCGGTGCGGCCCGCGGCCTTCGCCGTGGTCGCCCTGCTCCTCGCGTACGTCGTCCTCGGGATCGTCGTCGGCCTGGTCGTGGCGGGGACCCAGGGGCATGCGGACCGCACCCTGGCCGTGATCCTGCTGGGCCTGCCCAACCTGGTCTGGCCCGCCCTGACCCTCGGCTTCGGCGGGGCCTGGGAGGGCAAGGCCGAGGGGCCGTTCGGGCTGCCCGTACCACAGGTCCTGGACGAGGTGCTGCGCGTCACCGGCCGGGGCTCCGGCACGGCCTCGGACCTGTCCACCATCGACGTGGCCTCGCTCGCCGAGCGGGACTCCCGGGCGTGGTGGCTCGTCGTACTGGCCGTCGTCCTGCTGCTCGCCGCCGGGGCCCTGGCCGCCGCCCGCTCGCCCGCGCACGTCCGCCCCTGGCAGCACGCCCTCCACCTGGCCGTCGCCCTGGCCCTGGCCACCCTGGTGGTCTGCCTGCTGGCCCGGATCCAGGCACAGTTCGGCCTCACCCTGCTGGGCCTCGGCGACGTCGACGACCTCAGCGGCAACGTGGAGCTGCGCCCGCTGCTCTGGCGCACGGTCGGGCTCGCCTTCCTCGCGGGCGCCGTGGCGGGTTTCCTGGGCGCCCTGTTCCCCCGCCGCCGGGGCGGACCCGGCCGCCGGACCCCCTCCGGGCCGGCCGGCCCCGCCGCCCGCTGACGCGCTGACCCGCCGGCCCGCTGACCCGCTGGCCCGCCGGCCCGCAGACCCACTGCCCCCTTGACCCGCAGACCAGGCCGCACGCACCGGCCGCCCACCCCGGCCACCCGTTGCGCCGTTCGAGTGAACAGGCGCATATCGGCTCATCGGGGGATCGTTTCCGCATGACACGCTCGTCTCCGTGAACATGACCAAAGGCCTGTTCCGGCCGCTTCACGCCGCTGGCCTGATCGCCCTCTCCGCACTGGCCCTGACCCTCTCCACCGCCCTGCCCACGCAGGCGACCGGCCCCGGCGCCCGCCACCTCTCCGGCGACACCGGCCGCAAGGACTCCTCCGCGCAGGCGGTGTCCGTCAGCAGGGTGTTCTGCCCGCGCGGCACGGCCGTGCAGTCCGGCGGGTACTCCACCACCCACTGGGACCACGGCCGCGACGGCACCCTCCGGCACACCGTCCTGGCCTCCCACCCCGTCGTCGACGCGAACGGCCGCAAGGGCTGGTACGCCTCGGCCGCACACGCCGAGGTCACGGCCCACGTCGTGTGCGCGCCCTCCCCCGACCAGGACTAGGACCGGGGACCAGGGCCGGAACGAGGGCTAGAACACCGGCAGAGCCCACCTGGGCGGCGGTGGCGGCGGCCCGTCGGAGGCCGCCCGGACCGGCGCACGGTCGGGTGCACGGACGAACGCCGCCACCCCGGGGCCCCCGCCCTCCCCCGCACCCGCTTGCCGCAGCGCCCCCGTGAACTCCAGGCAGCTCCCCCACCGGTCCTCGGGCGCCTTCGCGAGGGCCCGGGCCAGCACCTCGTCCACCCCCGGCGGGAGGCCTTCCCGCCGCGTGGACACCGCCGGCGGCGGATCGTACTGGTGGGCCCAGAGCAGCGCCATGTCGTCGTCGCGCTCGAAGGGCGGGCCGCCGGCCAGGGTCTCGTAGACCACGCACCCCAGGCTGTAGACGTCGCACCGGCCGTCGACCGGCTTCCCGGCGATCTGCTCGGGCGCCACGTAGTCCAGGGTCCCGACGAACTGCCCGACGCTCGTGAACCCAGTCAGCGACAGCGATTTCTTCGTCAGCCCGAAGTCGGTCAGGTAGACGTGCTCGGGGTGTTCGCTGTCGGTGCCGCCCGCGACCAGGATGTTGCCGGGCTTCACGTCCCGGTGGACCAGGTCGTGGGCGTGCGCCGCGTCCAGGGCCGAGGCGACCTGGCCGGCGATCCGGGCCGCCGCCTCCACGGGCAGCGGGCCCGTCCGGTCCAGCATGGCCCGCAGGTCCTGGCCGGGCACGTACCGCATGGCGATGTACAGCATCCCGTCGGTCTCCCCCGCCTCGAAGACGGGCACGATGTGCGGGTGGTCGATGGCCGCCGCCACCTTCGACTCGTGCGCGAACCGCTTCCGGAAGACGTCGTTGCGCGCCAGTTCGGGCGCGAGGAGCTTCAGCGCGACCGTCCGGTCCAGCCGTACGTCGTGCGCGCGGTAGACGACCGCCATCCCCCCTCGTCCGATCTCGGCCTCCACCACGTACCCGGCGATCCGCCGCCCCCGCAGGTCGGACTCCCGCCCGCGGAACGGCTCCGCAGCCGGATCGGAGCCCATCAGCCCGCCTCCGGCCGGGGCAGCTCCACGATCTTCGTGGGCTCGTGCGGAACATCTCGTACGTCGCCACGGCCCTCGGTGTCGGCTTCCGGCGGCGGCGTCTGCGGTGCGGGCGGGGCACCGGGTCCCGCGACGACCGCGTAGGTGGCCAGGCGGCTCCCGTCCCCGTACATCCACCGTCCCGCCGTCTCGTCGTAGAGCCACACGGACTCCCCGTCGACGACGACGCCGACGCGCAGTCCCCGCAGGGACCGCCGGAAGGATTCGGGGTCGAGCCGCCCGGAGGCGAGGTCGGTGACGGCCCGCCGGTAGCGTTCCAGTTCCTCGGCGCACCGCGTGAGCAGCGGCTGCGGGTCCTCGACGCGCGTCAGCGGGCGCCCGCCGGTCGGCGGGGGCTGCGGCACGGCGAGGAGCAGGCGTCCGTCGACCCAGGCGGACCATCCGTTGGCGCACAGGATCTCCCCCCATTCCCCGCGCCGGGACAGCAGCCGCACGGGGAGGAAGGCGTCGAGCGCCGCCGTCGGGCGGGACAGGTCCGGGGTCTCCCATGCGGGGAGTCCGTCCTGCGGAACGATGTGGGTGGGCCGGAAGTCCGCGGCTTGGCCGGGGCTGGTCATCGCGGCTACTTCCGCATGATGGCCGGCTCGTGGCGGCGCAGCACCCGGCCCACGAGTACGCCGAACAGCACGGCCAGTCCGACGAGCGCCGCCACCTCCGTGATCCACAGGCGGGGCTCGTGGTCGAACATCGGGTCCTGGGTGATCTTGCCGGGCACGATGGCGCCGAGGTCGATGGTGGCCGCCATCGCTCCCATGGCCCAGCGAGCCGGAACGAACCAGGCGAACTGTTCGATGACGGGGACCCCGGTGAGTTTCAGCAGGGAGCCGCAGAAGACGACCTGCACGATGGTGAGCAGGACCAGCAGCGGCATGGTGACCTCTTCCTTGGACACCAGGGCGGAGATCAGCAGTCCGAGCACCATGGCGGTGACGGACAGCAGGGCGACGACGAGGGTGATCTCGATGAGCGGGGGCAGGAAGAGGCCCTTGCCGCCGGGGGCGTTGGTCTTGACCCCGGCGAGGCCCACGAGGGTGAGGACCACTGCCTGGCCGATGGTGATGGCACCGAGGACCACCACCTTGGACATCAGGTAGGCCGACCGGGAGAGCCCCACGGCGCGTTCGCGCTGGTAGATGACGCGTTCCTTGACCAGTTCGCGGACGGCGTTGGCGGCTCCGGTCAGGACCCCGCCCACGCAGAGGATGAACAGGGCGTTGAGCGCCGTCTCCGCGGTGAGTTCGCTGCCGGCCAGGGCCCGGGCCATGGCTCCCATGACGAACGGCAGGGCGACCATGATGATCAGGAAGGTGCGGTCGGCGCTGAGCACGGCGGCGTACCGGCGGATCAGGGTGGAGAGCTGCGAACCCCAGCTCTGCGCCTTGGGCGGCGGCTTGGGCGCCACGCCCGCGGCCCGGCCGCCGTCGCCCGCGAGCGGGACCCGGCCGGCGACGTCGACGTAGCGGCGGTGCAGCGGCGAGGCGCGGTGCTCCCCGGCCCAGTCGCGCTCGCGCTCGTTCTCGAAGGCTTCGAAGGCCTCGGGCCACTGCTCGAAGCCGAAGAAGCCGAGCGCCTCGTCCGGAGGCCCGTAGTACGCGATGCGGCCGCCGGGAGCGAGGACCAGGAGGCGGTCGCAGACGCTCAGGTTGAGCACGCTGTGGGTGACGACGATGACCGTGCGGCCGTCGTCGGCGAGGCCGCGCAGCATGTTCATCACCGAGCGGTCCATGCCCGGGTCGAGCCCGGAGGTGGGTTCGTCCAGGAAGAGCAGGGAGGGCTTGGTCAGCAGCTCCAGGGCGACGGAGACGCGCTTGCGCTGGCCGCCGGAGAGGCTGTGGATGGGCTGGTCGGCGCGCTGCTGGAGGCCGAGCTCGCCGATCACCTCGTCGACCCGGGCCTCGCGTTCGGCCTTGGCGGTGTCCTGCGGGAAGCGCAGCTCGGCGGCGTAGGCGAGGGCGCGGCGCACGGTGAGCTGGGCGTGCAGGATGTCGTCCTGCGGGACGAGGCCGATGCGGCTGCGCAGCTCGGCGTAGTCCCGGTAGAGGTCGCGGCCGTCGTAGAGGACGGTGCCGTGGTCGGCCGGGCGCAGGCCGGTCAGCGCGCCGAGCAGGGTGGACTTGCCGGCGCCGCTGGGGCCGACCACCGCGAGCAGGGTGGTGGCACCGACGGGGAAGGAGACGCCGTCGAGGAGGGTCTTGCGGCCGTTGTCGACGGCCACGCGCAGGTCCTGGACGTCGAGGGAGACCTCGCCGGTGTCCACGTACTCCTGGAGCTGGTCGCCGACCAGGCAGAAGGCGGAGTGGCCGATGCCGACGATGTCGCCCTCGCCGATGCCTGCGGCTCCGGTGAGGCGGGCGCCGTTGAGGTACGTGCCGTTGTGGCTGCCGAGGTCCGCGATCTCGTACCTGCCGTCGGGGCGGGCGCGCAGTTCGGCGTGGTGGCGGGAGACGACGAGGTCGTCGATGACGAAGTCGTTGTCGGCGGCGCGGCCGATGCGGACGGCGGCCTGGGGGGCCAGCGGGCGGACCGAGGTCGGCCGCCGGAAGGTGCTGGTCATGTCCGGGCGGGAGACCGAGGAGGGCCGGGCGGCGGCGGGTTCGGCGAAGCGGACGCGCGGTCCGTCGGCGGCGCTGCCGAAGCGCAGTTCGCTGCCGACGCCGACCGCCCACTCGCGGACGCGGTGGCCGTCGACCCACGTTCCGTTGGTGCTGTCCTCGTCCTCCAGCGTCCAGTGGTCGCCGTCCGGACGCAGGATCGCGTGGTGCCAGGAGACGCGGGCGTCGTCGAGGCAGATCTCGCAGAGGGGGTCCCGCCCGACGTGGTACGTCCGGCGGGGGCTCATCGCGGTGGAACCCCTGTCCGTTTCCAGGAGGAGCTCTGGCGCGGTCGGCACACCGGGGCGCTGGGCCATGGGGCGATTTTCCCACGATCCGGCGCGCCCGGCATAACCGCAGGTCAGACCGGCGTTATGGGTAATGACAACGGTCCCCGTTGCAGCCTTTGCCCATCGCGTCGAGGTGCGCTTCACTTCAGGCGAAGCGGAACGCGCGAGCGATTCGCCACGACTCACGGGGGACACCATGAGCGCGCACGATCACGCGCCCCACGAGCACGACACCGTCGCCACCGCCGGTCACGAAGGCCACGAGGGCCACGGGGGTCACGGTCACGCGGGACACAGCCACGGGGTCGCCGCCGACGCGGACCGCCGCTGGCTCGGCATCGCCCTCGGCCTGATCACGGGCTTCATGGCCATCGAGGTGGTCATCGGCGTCCTGGCGCACTCCCTGGCCCTGATCTCCGACGCCGCGCACATGCTGACGGACGCCGTCTCGATCGTCCTCGCGCTGATCGCGATGCGGCTGGCCGCCCGGCCGGCGCGCGGTGGTTTCACGTACGGCCTCAAGCGCGCGGAGATACTCTCCGCGCAGGCCAACGGCCTCACCCTGCTGCTCCTGGCGGTCTGGCTGGCGTACGAGGCCGTACGACGGCTGCTGGATCCGCCGCCCGTGGAGGGCGGGCTGGTGCTGGTGACGGCGCTGGCGGGCATCGTCGTCAACATCGCGGCGGCCTGGTGCATCTCGAAGGCGAACCGCACCTCCCTGGCCGTCGAGGGCGCCTACCAGCACATCCTCAACGACCTGTTCGCCTTCATCGGCACCGCCGTCGCCGGTCTCGTCGTGCTCACCACCGGGTTCCGGCAGGCCGACACCATCGCCTCGCTCGTCGTGGTCGTCCTGATGGTCAAGGCGGGCTACGGGCTGGTCCGCGAGTCCGGCCGGATCCTGCTGGAGGCCGCCCCGGCCCACGTGGACCCGGACACGGTCGGCGACCGCCTGGTCGGCCAGCCCCCGGTCACGGAGGTCCACGACCTGCACATCTGGACCATCACCTCCGGGCAGGCCGCGCTCTCCGCGCACGTGCTGGTGGCCCCGGAGGGCGACTGCCACGCCGTACGCCGGGACCTGGAGGCCCTGCTCGCGAAGGAGTACGGGATCACGCACACCACCCTCCAGGTGGACCACGCCCAGGACTCCCTCCTCACGGTCGGCCGCCCCGGCGAGGACCGGGCCGCCGACACGCACTGCGCGGACGCCCACGGCCCGGTCCACCGCCAGGGCCCGCACGACCACTGAGCCCCGGCCCGGGCCGCTGCCCGAGCCGCTGCCTGAGCCGCGCCCGGACGGGGTAGGGATGGGCCCATGACCGCGAAGCGCAGCGCCGGACTGCTCCTGTTCCGCCCGCACCCCGGAGCCGGGGTGGAGATCCTGCTCGGCCATATGGGCGGCCCGCTCTGGGAGCGTCGCGACGCGGGGGCCTGGGCGATCCCCAAGGGCGAGTACGGGCCCGAGGAGGCCCCGCTGGACGCCGCCCGCCGGGAGTTCACCGAGGAGGTCGGCCTGCCCCCGCCGGAGGGTCCGTACCTGCCGCTGGGCGAGGTACGGATGATCGGCGGGAAGCTCGTGACCATCTGGGCGGTGCGCGCGGACCTGGATCCGGCCCTGGCGGTGCACGGCACCTTCACCATGGAGTGGCCGCCGAAGTCGGGGCGGACGCAGGAGTTCCCCGAGCTGGACCGGGTCGAGTGGTTCGCTCCCGAAGTGGCCAGAACCAAGCTGGTGGTGTCTCAGATCCCTTTCGTGGAACGGCTGTTGGACCTCCTGGCGCACGAGGGTTGACCCGACCTTTACTTGCCAACAAACCCCACCTGCATGGACATTGCACGTATGGCGAACGTCGTGCTGGTGGGAACCCTGGACACCAAGGGTGTGGAGTACGGCTGGTTGCGCGAGAGGCTGCTGCGCACCGGCGTCGAAGTGATCACGGTCGACACAGGAATCATGAACGAGCCCCGGGTGCCCGCCGACGTACCGCGCGAAGCGGTTGCGCGGGCCGCGGGAACGGAACTGTCCGAACTGCGCGCGGCCGCCGACCGGGGTGCGGCCGTGACCACGATGGCCCGGGGCGCGGAAGCGACCCTCTTACGCCTGCACGCCGAGGGCCGGCTGCACGGAGTCCTCGCGATCGGGGGCAGCGGCGGGACCTCCATCGCCACTCGGGCGATGCGCGCCCTGCCGCTCGGCGTTCCGAAGGTGATGGTCTCCTCCATGGCGTCCGGGGACGTGGCCCCGTACGTCGGATCGGCGGACATCACGATGATGTACAGCGTCGTGGACATCGCGGGGATCAACAGCATCTCGGCGCCGGTCCTGGCCAATGCCGTCGCGGCCGTGGCCGGGATGGCCGAGTCCTTCGCGCGCTCCGCCCTGGAGTTGCACCGGCCGGCCCTGCTGGGCTCGGGGCCCCTGCCGCTGATCGCGGCGAGCATGGCGGGCGTGACCACGATCGGCGTGGACGCGGCCCGGGAACGGCTGACCGAACTGGGCTACGAGGTGCTGGTCTTCCACGTCAGCGGCACCGGCGGCCGGACCCTGGAGACCCTGGCCGGCCAGGGGATCTTCGCGGGCGTCCTCGACCTCACCCTCAGCGAGCTCGCCGACGACCTGTGCGGCGGCATCCTGACCGCCGGGCCCGACCGGCTCAGCGCCGCCGGGCGGGCCGGGATCCCGCAGGTGGTGAGCCTGGGGGCGCTGGACATGGTGAAGTTCGGACCGATGGAGAGCCTGCCCGAACGGGTCCGGTACCGCCGGGTCCGCGTCCACAACCCCTCGATCACGGTGATCCGTACGACCGAGGCCGAGTGCGCCGAACTCGGCCGCCGGGTCGCCGCCAAACTCCGTGCGGCCACCGGCCCCACGGCCGTCTGCGTGCCCCTGCGCGGACTGTCCACGCTCGGCGCCCCCGGCGGGCCCTACCACGACCCCGACGCCGACGGGGCACTGTTCTCGGCACTGCGCGACGGGCTGCGGGGCAGCGCCGCCCGGATCCACGACTACGACACGCACATCAACGATCCGGAGTTCGGACGGGCGGCGGCCGACCGGCTGCATTCCATGATCGGGGCGCGGGCAGCGGCGGCCTGACGCCCGGCCCCTGGGCAGGGAACCGGCCGTGGCGGAAATGTGTCCCAGATGATGGCCGGTCCCTGGAACGACCGGCTCCGGGGCGCGGTCACGCCACGGCAAGGGGGAAGGCATGAACGGCGTGTGGTCGGTTCCCGGTTACTCGCAGGTCCGCGAGCTCGGTTCGGGCGCCAGCGGCCGCGTGGTCCTCGCGGTCCACGAGGGCACCGGCACGGCCGTCGCGGTGAAGTACCTGAACGACCGGATGCTCGAGAACCCGGTCTTCGTCCGGGAGTTCCGGGCCGAGGCCCAGCTGCTCGGCGCCCTGCGCTCCCCCTACGTGGTCGGGCTGTACGAGTACGTCGAGGCGCCCGGCGGCGCCGCGATCGTCATGGAGCTCGTCGACGGCATCCCGCTGAACGCCCTGCTCAAGCAGTGCGGGCGGACCGGACCGGAAGCGGCACTGGTGCTGCTGAAGGGCTCCCTGCTGGGGCTGGCCGACGCCCACCGGGCCGGTGTGGTCCACCGGGACTACAAGCCGGCGAACGTCCTGGTCGCGGCCGACGGGACCTCCAAGCTGGTGGACTTCGGGATCGCCACCCCCCTGGGCACGACGCCCGGGGCGGCGGGCACCCCCGCGTACATGGCCCCGGAGCAGTGGCAGGGCCGGCCCGCATCGCCCGAGGCCGACGTGTACGCGGCGACGGCGACCTTCTTCGAATGCCTGACCGGCCGCAAGCCGTACGACGGGCAGAACTTCGCGGAGCTAGCGGTCCAGCACATCGAGGCCCCGGTCCCGGAGACCGAGGCGCCCGAGCCGGTGCGCCCGCTGATCCGTCGGGGCCTGGCGAAGGCCCCCGAACAACGGCCCGAGAACGCCGAGGCGTTCGTGGCGGAGCTGGAGGCGGTGGCCCTGGCGGCGTACGGGCCCCAGTGGGAGGAGCGCGGACAGCGCAAGCTGGCCGCGCTGGCGGCCCTGCTGCCCCTGCTGTTCCCCTCGGCGGGCGCCCCGGCGCAGGGCGCCACCGCCCTGGCCACCACGGTCCTGCCGCCGCCTCCCCCGGGCTGGTCCCCGGGCGGGCGCGGGCTGCTCGCGGCGGGAGCGGCGCTGGTGCTCGGGCTGGTGGCCGTGCTCGGCTACCAGGCGATGGGCTCCGAGCCGGGCGGCGCGATGGCGCTCAACGCCTTCGCGACGTCGAGCGCGTCGGCACCGGGCCCGGTCGGTCCGGCGCCCGGACCGAGCCTTTCCACGTCACCGACGGCCACGGCCACACCGACACCGTCCGCTTCGCCGTCGGCGAGCCCGAGTCCGAGCTACACGACGGCGACCCCCACGCCGACACCGACGCCGAAGCCGAGCTGGACGGTGACCAAGTCCCCGACTCCGTCCGCGACCCCCACACCTACCCCGTCTCCGTCCCCGAAGGTCAAGATCTCCGCGGTGAACGTCACCTCCTTCCGGCAGACGGGCCCGGGTACCACCGAGGCCGGCTTCTCCGTGGAGAGCGACGGCGCGGGCCCGTACACCCTGGTCGTCGAGTGGTTCACCGGTGACGACAAGGGCGCCTTGACCGTGCCCGACGGCCGCGAGACCGTCGCGTTCGGGGCCGGGAGCCCCGGTACCCGAACCCTGGCGCACACCTTCGCGCAGGGCGCCGGCTGCTACTGGAGCGTCCGCGCCACCACGCAGCCGGCCGCCGCCAATCAGAGTTCCGTCCAGAGCATCTACATCCGGGGGTGCAAGCCGGCATGAGCGATCCCCACGCCCCGCAGGGCGACGACGACTACAGCGCCACCGTGCTCGGCAGCCACTGGATCACCGGACCGTCCCGGGGCACGGAGCGGACCGAACGGCTCGGCCTCGCCGCCGGGACCGGCGGGACCGGCGAGACCAGCGGGACCGGTCCGGCCGAACGGACCGGCCCGACCGCACGGTTCGACGTACCGGTCGGGGCCGTGCCCGACCGGGTCGAGGGTTCGGTGCTGCGCTTCGGACCGGGGGTGACGGCCGCGCTCCCCGCACCGTTCCCGCTGTACCCCGCCCCGGCCCCCCGCCGGCGGAGCGAGTGGCGGCGCTACACCCTGGCCGCCGTGGTCCTGATCGGGGTCCTCTGCTACCTGGGCTGGCAGCGCTACGGCCCGGCCCTGGAGGTCCGGGACCTGGTGGTGTCCACCGATGCCGCCGGCGCTGCCGATGCCAAGGGGCCCGGCTGCGACGGGACCGCCGACGTGGTGGCCGTCGTACGGACCAACGGGCGGCCGGGGGTCCTCACGTACCGCTGGCTGCGCAGTGACGGCACGCGCTCCGAGCAGCTCAGGGAGCGGGTGCCGAGCGGCCGGAAGGAGGCCCGGCTGCACCTGCTGTGGACCTTCCAGGGCGCGGGCACCTACCCCGCGAAGGCCGAGCTCGAGCTCGTCTCGCCCGTACGGCGCACGGCCGCGGCGGAGTTCACGTACCGCTGCCGTCCCTAGGAGCCGGGGGCGGGCAGCCGGATCACCGCGCGCCCGCCGTCGAGGTCCACGCGGGAGCGCGGCGGGGCGCCGTCCTCCTCGTCGTCGCGCATGATCAGCGCGCTCTGCCGCTCCTTGAGCTCGTTCTGCTTGCCGGGCGAGAAGCTCGCGTGCAGCTGCTCGAAGCCCGTCGAGGACATCTGTCCCTTGCGGCCGTTCCAGCGCCAGGGCAGCAGGCCGGCACGGCCCGCGCGCTCCAGCGCGAGGTCGAGGAAGGCGATGGCCGTGAGCAGCAGCGCGAGCCCGGGGAGGGTCATGAAGACGACGAAGGCCATGGATGGACCCTAACCCCGGTCCTCCTTTCGGCCAACGGCCCGGGCCCGCCGAGCGGTCCTTCCGGCCGGGTCGATCGTGGCCGTGCGGCCGAGGCGCCGCCACCCCTGCCCCTGGTTGACTCGAACGTGTCGGCGAGGGCATCAGGGATGCGGCCCTCACGACACGTTTACTGCCACGTTCCAGCCGGCGACACACCCCAACGGAACGTGGCCGTCCCGCACGGATGCCAAGTCCGCGCGGGAGGCCCGCAGCCGCTTTGGGGAGTGGCTGCGGGCCATCTTGCCCACCCGTCCGTGGCGGGCAGTTCAGGCCGCCCCTTCCTCAGAAGCGGGCGTGCGCGGTGATGTCCGCCGCGAACTCTCCCGTCATCGCCGGAGTCACCGTCGGCCGGCACTGTGCCACCGCCGCCAGGTAGTCCTCCGTGCTCGCGCCCAGCTGGGTCGCCGCCGCGCCGCGCGCGCCCACCGCCTCCAGGTCCCGCTCGAAGGACACCTGCGCGGCGATCCGCGCCGCGTGCTCTATGTCGGCCGGGGTGAACAGTTCGCTCGCCTCGACCAGCGCCGCCACGTCCACATCGGGACGGCCCGCCGTGTACCGGGCCCAGATCGCGGCGCGGGCTCCCGGGTCCGGGGTGCCGATCGGGATCAGGTAGTCGAAGCGGCCGGGGCGCAGGAAGGCCGGGTCGAGGGAGCGGATGGAGTTGGTCGCGCAGACCAGCAGCCGTTCGTCGCCCTCGCGGAAGCCGGGTATCAGCTTGAGCAGTTCGTTGGTCACGCCGTGGATCCCGCCGGGCTGGGCGGGCTCGGTGCGCACGGGCGCGATCTCCTCGACCTCGTCGATGAAGACGAGCACCCGTTCCAGCTCGGCGATGCGGGCGAACGCGTCGCGCAGCGCGGTCGCGAGGTTGCCCTCGTCGGCGAGGCGGGAGGGCAGCAGTTCCACGAAGGGCCAGCCGAGCCGGGAGGCGATGGCCCGGGCGAAGGTGGTCTTCCCGGTGCCGGGCGGGCCGAAGAGGGTGATGGCGCGCGGCGGCCGCACCCCGTGCGCGGCGGCCCGCTCGGGCTCGGCGAGCGGCAGCACCACGCGCCGCTCGATGAGGTCCTTCTCGGTCTCCATGCCGGCGACCTTGGCCCACAGGTCGCTCGGCAGGAAGCGGCCGCCGAGGTCGTCCAGGAGACCGGCGGCCGGGCCGTGCAGCGGCTCGGTCTTCTCGAAGTAGGCGACGGCGGGCTGCCGGGTGTAGCCGGCGTTGAGCAGTCCCTCTCCGAGCAGGTCCTCCTCGGGCAGGACGTACGCGATGCGCCCGACGCGGGCGGCGATCAGCCGTCGCTCCAGTTCCACGAGCAGCGCGCTGGCCAGGCCGCGGCCGCGCCAGCCGGCGGCGATGGCGATGCGCATGACCCAGGCGCGTTCGCCGGTGACGCAGGCGAGGGCGGCGCCGATGGGGACGCCCTGGTGGACGGCGACCACGCAGGGCTGCCGGTCGGTGAGGGCGCTGATGCATTCGGCGAGTGAGAAGACCGACTCCTGGCCGAGTTCGGCCGTGGTGTCGATCAGATGGACAACGGCCGCGAGATCGCTCTCGCGGTAGTCGTGGATCAGCCAGTTCACCGGGTACCGCCCCTCGTTCGTGCTCCTGCGTGCCTGCTGCGTGCCTGGTGCGCACCTTGCTGCCGCGAGGCTAGGTGCGGGCGGGCCCCTTGATCACGCTCCGTCGTGCACAACAGCCGGTCCGGGAACCCTCCGTATCGTCCATAGACTGGTGTTTTCCGCCCGAACAGCTGCCCGAGGATTCGTACGGTTTCATGAGTTCCCACATATCCACCGGTATCCGACGGCCGTATCTCGTGTGGCTGGTACCGGTCCTCTGGACCCTGTCGCTCGGGATGTGGGGGCTCTCCCGGCAGAACAGCGTGTGGCGGGACGAGGCCGCGACCTGGCAGGTGGCGGAGCGCTCCCCCGGTGAGATCTGGCACCTGCTCGGCAACGTGGACGCCGTCCACGGCCTGTACTACCTGCTGATGCACCTGCTCTTCGAGGTGTTCGGGGCGAGCACGGCCACCCTGCGCCTGCCCTCGGTGCTGGCCGTTGCGGTCGCCGCCGGCTGTGTGGCGCTGATCGGGCGCCGGCTGGCGGGCCCGTGGGCGGGGCTGGGTGGCGGGCTGGCCCTCGGGCTGCTCCCGGCCGTGCAGTTCCAGCTCCAGGAGGGCCGGTCGTACGCGCTGATCGCGGGCGGGGCCGGACTGTCGACCTTGCTGCTCGTCTCGCTGATCGCGGGCACCGGAGGCGGAGCCGGCAGCGGAGCCGGTCCCGGGCGGCGGACCGGGCCGCGCTGGACGGCGTACGGGGCTCTCGTGCTGGTCTGCGCCCTGCTGAACTGGTTCTCCCTGCTGATCCTGCCCGCCCACGCGGTGACGCTGTGGTGGGCGCGGGCCCGGCGCGGTGTCGTGGCGCCCTGGCTGCTCGCCTCGGCGGCGGCCGTGGCGGGGGCGCTGCCGCTGATCCTGTTCAGCCGGACCCAGTCCGGGCAGGTCTCCTGGATCCCGCCGCTGACCTGGCACATGATGATCGGCCCGGGCGTCCTGCTGGCGGTGGGCGCGCTGGGTGCGTGGGCGGACCGCGCGGGCGGGCCGCGCACCGGTCTCCCGGCCCGGCTGACGGCGGCCTCGGTCGGACTGCCGCTGCTGGCGGTGCCCCTGCTGGGGCTGGCCGCCGTCTCCCTGGTCCAGCCGCTGTTCCTGGACCGGTACGTGCTGTTCTCCATGCTGGGTCTGGCCCTGCTGATCGGTGCGGCGCTCGGCGCGGCCGTACGGGCCCTCGCGCCCCGGTACCCGAGGGCGTCGGGCGCACTCGTGCCCGTCGTGGTCGCGGTCTCGGCGGTGGCGCTGCTGCCCGTGGCCCTGGCCGACAGGTCTCCGGCCAGCCGGGTGGACGACGTCCTGGCGGTGGCCGGGGAGGTGTCCGTGCTGAAGCGGGAGGGCGACGCGGTGCTGTTCGTCCCGGCGGCCCGGCGGGACACGGCGCTGGTCTCGCCCGGGGCGTTCGCCGGCCTGAAGGACGTCGCCCTGTCCCGGGGCCCCGCGGAGTCGGGGACCCTGAAGGGCGAGGAGGCCGACCCGGCACGGATCTCGGCGGCCCTGCGGGAGCAGCGGCGGGTCCTCCTGGTGACGGACTCGGGGAAGGGGGCGAAGCCCCCGGGCTCCCCGGCGGACCGGGCGAAGGCGGCGGTCCTGCGGGCGGAGTTCACCGTCGTGGAGGACCGGCAGGTCCGCGGCCGCCGGGTGACGGTGTACGAGCGGCGCGGCTGACGCCGGACGGCACGCCCGGCCCTTCGCGCACGGGCCGGCCCTCCGTCCCCGGGCTAGCCCTCCGCCGGCTTGCGGTCCACCGGGGTGGGGACCTCGACGGGGCCGCCGCCCCGGCGGCGGGGTCCGGACCACGGTGCGGGCACCGCGTCGATGCGGTAGGCCAGGGCGTAGGCCACCGCCTCGTAGTTGACGCGCCAGCCGCGGAAGTGCGGCCAGGCCTGCTCCGGATCGCGCGCCATGGTCACCCCGCGCTCGCGCATCCGTACGACCCCCTCTAGGAACTCCTCGTAGGTCAGCTCGATGGGGTCCTCCGGCAGCGGATCGGGGTCGTAGGCGATGCCCTCCTCGTGGGCCAGGTCGCGCAGGCAGTTGAAGCCCGCGCGCAGGGTCACCCGCATCTGGGTCTGCGGGACCGTCGGGTTGAAGGCCAGCTGGAGCGCGGCGGCGTCCAGCACGGCGAGGAGGCTGACCAGCCAGTTGCGCTCCCAGCTCGGCGAGCGGAAGTGGATCAGCCCGGGTGGTTCGTGTGGCTCTCGCTGACTTCCGCGGACCAGCGCTCCCAGTCGCGGAACAGGTCGGGCAGGGTGTCCACCAGGTCGACCTGGGCGTGGCGGGCCAGCAGCTGCGGCCCCCAGGACGGTACGCCGCCGCGGATGCGCAGCAGGCTGACCTCGGCTTCCCGGCGGGCGTAGGCGGCGTAGAGGGTCGGGAGGCAGCCGATCTGGAGGCCGATGACGATGGGGCCGGTGGCCGCGGCGCAGACGTCCACGGCGGTCAGCTGGCCGCGGTCGACGCCGGCGAAGCCGAGGGTGAGGACGGAGGAGCCGGCTTCGCGCAGGGCGACGGTGAGCGGCATGCCGGAGACTCCGTGTTCCAGGAGCCCGTAGCCGAGGAGGAACAGCAGCAGCCAGATCACCAGCAGGAACAGCATCGCGGCCGGTGCGGCCGGGGCCAGGACGCGGTCCTTGAGCCGTTCGGTGGGCATCCGGTCGGCGACGAACTGGTACGGGGCGCGGATCAGGACGCGCACGACCCGCGGCAGCTTCGAGCGCATGGCCCGGGGCGTCACCAGGGCCTGGGTGACCGATACGAAGGTGCCGAGGACCACGAGGAACCCGACGGCCGAGCTGAGTACCCGAACGCTGCCCCTTCGCCTCGGTGTGATCGGCTTCGCCCGGCCGCCCACGTCCCCGGCCGCCGCAGATCCCCGGCCGCCCGATACCCCCGACTACCTCATGTCCCCGCGCCCGCGGCCAACGGGCAGCGCCCATCCGGTCGCCGGACCCGCGCGGCCGGCGTGCCCGTACCCCGGGCGGGCCCGTACGGCCGGCGGGCCCTGCGCCGGTCTCGTCGCGGGACTGCGGGCGTGGCCGGGCGCGGACGGTGATTCACAGGGGATTCATATCGATTCCCCGGCCCCGGTCACAGGTTCCCCCGCGAGGCTCGGAGCATGATCCAGTGCCTCCCCTCCCGACCGGACCGCCGCTCCCGCGCCCGTGCCCGTGGCCGGCGCGCTGCACGGATCCTGCTCGCCCTGGCCGCCATGACGGCCCTCCTCAGCGTCGACGTCCCCGACGCGTCGGCCGAACCGCCGCTCGGCGTCACGGTCACGGCCGCGGCCGACGGGACGGCCGGGCGGGTCGGAGCGCTGTTCGCGGGCGGCCTCGACGGCGGCCACTTCTGCACGGCTTCCGTGGTGCGCAGCCAGGACCGGGACGTGATCGTCACCGCCGCGCACTGCCTGGGCAGCCCGGGCACCACCGTCTTCGCCCCGGGCTACCGCGACGGCGAGGCCCCGTACGGTCTGTGGAAGCTGACCGGCACGTACGTGGCTCCGGGCTGGGCGGACGGCGAGGACCCCGACGAGGACATCGCCTTCGCGACGGTGACCCCGGTGGACGGCGGGCAGGCGGACGGCGGGCAGGCGGACGGCCGGCGGATCGAGGACGTGGTCGGGGGCTTCCCGGTCGCCGCGCAGCAGCCGGCCGACGCCACGGTGTCCGTCGTGGGCTACCCGAGCGGCGACGAGTCCCCGCTGTACTGCGCCAACACGACGACCCTGTTCTCCGAGACCCAGCGCCGCATCGAGTGCCCGGACCTCAGCGGCGGCACCAGTGGCAGCCCCTGGCTCGTCGACGGCGCCCTGGCGGGCGTCCTCGGGGGTCACGAGGGCGGCGGGACCGTGCCGGAGGTCTCGTACAGCGCGGTGATGGGCGACCAGGCGGTGGAGCTCTACCGCGAGGCGTCCGACAACGGCTGAGCGAACCAGGTCGGCTCGTCCTTCAGCGCCTGGCGGATCCGGTCCACCGCGAAGGACTCCAGCGGCTCCGGCAGCGCGTCCGGTGCGAACCAGGCCACCTCCAGCGACTCGTTGTCGTTGACCCGCGCCTCCCCGCCCGTGGCCCGGCAGCGGAAGGTGATGTCCTGGAACTGGCAGACGTCCCCGTTCGGGTAGGTGATCGGCGGGAGCATCTGCACCAGCACCACCCGGTCCGGTACGCACCGCACCGCCGTCTCCTCGTACACCTCGCGCACCGCCGTGTCGGCCGGCTGCTCCCCCGGCTCCGCGATCCCGCCGACCACCGACCAGCGGCCGGTGTCGGCGCGCCGGCCCAGCAGGACCCGCCCCCGGTCGTCTACGACGACGGCGGTCACCCCGGGCAGCAGCAGCAACTGGTGCCCGGCGGTGGCGCGCAGGGTGCGGATGAAGTCAGGTGTGGTCATTCCCCGACCCTACGAGGCCCTGCGCATCCGGCGTGCGAACGACCAGCCGAGTCCGGCCGCGGCCACGGCGAGCAGGAGGTACTCGGCGAGCGGGCCGAAGCGGGTGGCCGGGGTCTGCGTGGAGCGCAGCGGGATCTCCGCGACCAGGGCGTCGGCGGTGAACATCTTCGTCTGCTGCACGATCTCGCCGTCGGGGCGGATCACGGCGCTGACCCCGCTGGTGACGGGCACCAGGACCGTCCGGCTGTGCTCCACGGCCCGCACCCGGTCCATGGCGAGCTGCTGGTAGGTCATCTCGGTGCGGCCGAAGGTGGCGTTGTTGCTGGGCACGGCGATGACCTGGGCTCCGGCCTGGACGGTGGAGCGGACGGCGTCGTCGAAGGCGGCCTCGTAGCAGGTGACCATGCCGACCCCGCTGCCCGCCATGTCGAAGACCCCGGGCTCCTTGCCGGGGCCGAAGTCGCGCCGCACCCGGTCCACGTCGGAGCTGAAGAGCCGGACGAAGGAGCGCATCGGGATGCGCTCCCCGAAGGGCTGGATCTTGCGCTTGTCATAGGTGTCGACGGGGCCCTTGACCGGGTCCCACAGGATCATCGTGTTGCGCAGCGGGCCGGTCTCCGGTGCCAGCACGGAGCCGATGGCGACGGGAACCCCGATGGTCTTGACCGCGTTGTCGATGACGGCGTAGGCGTCGGGCTCGGCGTACGGGTCGATGTCGGAGGAGTTCTCCGGCCAGACGACGAAGTCCGGTTTCGCGACCTTGCCGAGCTTGACGTCCTCGGCGAGCTGGATGGTGCGGTTGGCGTGGTTGTCCAGGACCTGGCGGCGCTGGGCGTTGAAGTCGAATCCGGCGCGCGGGACGTTGCCCTGGATGACGGCGGCCGTCACGGTGCCGTCCTCGGCGGCGTCCGAGACGAGCGGCCGGGCGGCCAGCGCCCCGGCGAGCGGGACGGCCACGGCGGTGGCGGCGAGCAGTGCGGCGGTGGCCCGGCGGGTGTCGGCGCCGACGCGCACCACCTCGTACAGCCCGAATCCGCACAGGGCCACGGCGAAGGAGAGCAGCGGGGTGCCGCCGAGCGCGGCCAGCGGCAGGAAGACCCCGTCGGGCTGGCCGAAGGCGAGCTTGCCCCAGGGGAAACCGCCGAAGGGGGCCCGGGCGCGCAGCGCCTCGCCGGCGATCCAGACGGCGGCGCCCCACAGCGGCCAGCCGGGGAGCCGGCTGACCAGGGCGATGCCGAGGGTGGTGAGGCCGATCAGCAGGGATTCGAGGGTGACGAGCGCCAGCCACGGCACCGGGCCGACGCCCTCGCCGGTCCAGACGAGCAGCGGCAGCAGGAAGCCGAGGCCGTGCAGCACGCCGAGGCCGAAACCGGCCCGCGCGCGGCGCCCGTACAGGCACCAGCCGAGCAGGGCGAGGGCGAGGGGGGCCAGCCACCACAGGGTGCGGGGCGGGAAGCTGAGGTAGAGGAGCACTCCGGAGAGGACGGCGCACGCGGGCCGCGCGAGCCGGCCGGCCCACCGCCGCACGGGCGACCCCGCCACGGGCTCGGTCACCGGCCCCTGCCCTTGGTCGTTCCCGGCATCGTTCCCGGCATCGTTCCCGGCCGCGCGGGTCGCACTGCTGCTCATCTGGCGGAGTGTACGTCCCCTCGCTGTGCCGGTGGCGGAGTCAGTGGGCCAGGGCACGCAGATGGGTGCGGATCACACGGACCGCGTTCTCCGCGTCGTCGACCGTGACGGTGAACAGCTTGCCGTCGCCGAGCCGCAGCTCCAGGCCCTCGCCGCGCCGGACGATGACGGCCGTCCCGCGCTCGGGGCGCCAGCGGTAGCCCCAGCCGCCCCACTGCTGGGGGGTGATCCGGGGCAGGTACTCGGCGGCCTCCACCTCCGTGAGCCGGATCCTGCGGCGCGGCAGCCCGATGTGCCCGCAGCGCACCTCGACGGCCTCGGCGTCGACGGTGACGGCGGCGTGCACGAAGGCGAGGGTGCCGAAGAGGATGAGCAGGCCCGCGGCCAGACAGCCGACCACCGCCATGAGCAGCGCGACGATACCGGCGCCCCAGGAGTGGTCGACGGCGATCTCGATCCCGAGCGCCAGAAAGGCCGCACCGGCTCCGGCGAGCAGCCACTGCACACGGTTGGAGGCCCGGCCCGTCCAGAGCGGCCCCGGCGGGTGACCCGTCATGTGTAGCAGCGTACTCACGTTCCACAGGGCCGCCACCGACCCTCTTGGGCCGTACGGCCCACGTGCACGCACCTGCCGGCAGACCGACGGGGGGTGCCTCCGCCGCCCGGGAGGCGTAGACCCCGGGCGGCGGAGCCGTCAGGCGCCCGTGGTGGAGCCCGGGCGGATGATCATCAGGACGGTCACGGTGGCCCACAGCAGGTTGAAGACCCCGGTGAGCATCGCGAGGCGGGCGGCGGACCGGGCGGCGGGAGCGGGGCCGGGAGCGGGAGCGGGTCCCGGCTCCGGATCCTGCTCCGGCTCCGGCTCCGACCCCGGCTCCTGCAGGGCGGTGAGGGCGGCGTCCTGGCCCGGGAGGATCAGCAGGGCGAGGACGGCGGCCGCTGCCGTGGTCAGCACGATCGAGGCGATCAGCCACCCGCTGCCGAGGACTCCCAGGCTGCGGGCCGTGAAGAACCCGAGGACGGGAACCGCGGTGCCGACGGCCGCGTAGACACGGCACACGCGGTGCAGGAGCCGCAGGTTCGCGAGGGCGTCGCGGTCGCCCGGGGCACCGGCAGCCGACGCACCGGCATCCGCTGCGCCCGTGGCGCGGCGCAGCGCCGCGGGGAACATGCTCGCGGCGACGGCGACCGGCCCGATGGCCAGAACGGCGGCGAGGACGTGCAGGGAGAGGAAGAGCTTCGTCACGGGCGCGGCTCCCCGTCCGTCCGGACGCCGGTGGCGCGGCGCCGGCCCGTGACCTTGGAGGCCGGGAGGCGGCCGGCCTTGGAGGTCCCGGCCAGGGCGTCGCCGGTCACCGTCACGGCGAAGGCCAGGTTCAGGCGCATCGGCTTGGTGACCGCCTGCTTCCAGGTGAGGCGGTAGCCGTCGCCGTCGGGGGCGCAGGTGAGGGTGAGGTCGCCGAGGGGGACCTCCTCCCCCGCCCCGCGGGCGATCCCGGTCAGGACGCCGTCCTGGCGCAGGAGCTCGACGACGGCGTTGATCCAGCCGATCGGCGTGGAGACGGTCAGGTCCCAGATTCCTTCAACGGACATGCTGTGGTTCTTTCGTAGAGGTGCGGGGCGGGGGATGGGATGGGGGTACCGGGTGCAGGGGGTGCGCCGGTCAGAAGCCGGCGGGGACCGGGCCCCGCTCGCGCCAGACGGTGCCGCGGCGTTCGTGGGCGAACAGTTCCTCCACGGCCTGCGCGATCCTCGGACCCACCTCCCGCTCCAGCAGGTACAGGCCCAGGTCGAGCCCGGAGGTGACACCGGCGCCGGTGACGAGGTCCCCGTCGTCGACGAGGCGGGCGCGCACGGCGTGGACGCCGGTGGCGTCGAGCACGTCCAGGCCCAGATGGTGGGTGGTGGCGTGGCGGCCCTCCAGCAGGCCGGCCATGGCCAGGACGAGCGAGCCGCCGCACACCGCGGCGACCGTCATCCGCGGGTTGGCCATCGCCGCCCCGAGCAGCGCGGGGAGCTCGGTGGTCAGGGTGCGCCCGATCAGGACGGGGATGAACTCGTCCTGCCGCCACTGCCCCTCGCCCGCGCCCGGGTCCAGGTCCTGGTCCGGGTCCGGGTCCGCGTCCGGGACCTCGCCGGGTTCCCCGACACGGCCCGAGGCGCCGGGGACCAGGACCAGGCCCGCACGGCCGGGGTCCAGGGTGCCCGTGGCGCGCAGCACCAGGCCCCCGGTGCCGCTGACCACCTCGCGCGGCCCTTCGGCGGAGACCAGCTCCACGCTCACCGCGCCGCCGGATGCGGTGCCCCCGGCGTGGAGGACCTCGTAGGGGGCGATGACGTCGAGGGGATCGAAGCCGTCGAACAGGACGATCTGGGCGTGCATGAAGGGTTCCTCCGCGTGCGGCGGCCCGGTCCGTGCCGATCCGGGCTCGCCCTCGACGCTATGGGTCCCGTGCACCCTGCCCCAGTGGCATTAATGACACCTTCCAACGGGATAACGCCATGGCCCTCATTCCGGCTCGCAGACACCCCCGACCTGCGCGAAGATGCGGTCCGAGGATCACACGGCCCATCCGGTCAGCCCGGCAACCGGGTATGTTCCGGCCATGCACACTGTCGCCGTCCTCGCCCTGGACCGGGTGATCCCCTTCGATCTGGCCACCCCGATCGAGGTCTTCAGCCGTACCCGCCTGCCGGACGGCCGCCCGGGCTACCAGATCCGGGTGTGCGCCGAGCAGCCGGAGGTCGACGCGGGTTCCTTCAGCCTGCGCGCACCGTGGGGGCTGGACGGACTCCGGGGCGCGGACACGATCATCGTGCCCGGTACCGACGTACCCACGGCCCCGCTCGCCCCCGCCGTCCGCGCCGCGCTGCTGGCGGCGGCCGAGCAGGGCACGCGCATCGCCTCCGTCTGCTCGGGGACGTTCCCGCTGGCCGCCACCGGGCTGCTGAACGGCCTGCGGGCGACGACCCATTGGATGGCGGCCGATCTGCTCGCCGCCACCTACCCGGACATCGAGGTCGACCCGGACGTCCTGTACGTCGACAACGGCCGGATCCTCACCTCGGCCGGCGCCGCCGCGGGCCTGGACCTGTGCCTGCACATGATCCGCAAGGACTACGGCTCGGCGGTCGCCGCCGACGCGGCCCGGCTGTCCGTCATGCCCCTGGAGCGGGAGGGCGGGCAGGCGCAGTTCATCGTGCACGACCACGTTCCCACCCCGCGGGGTTCCGTGCTGGAACCCCTGCTCGCCTGGCTGCAGGAGAACCTGGCCTCCGAGCTCACGCTCGCCGACATCGCGGCCCGCGCCGGAACCAGCACCCGGACCCTGATCCGCCACTTCCGCGACCAGACCGGCAGCACCCCGCTGCAGTGGCTCCACCGCGCCCGCATCCGCCAGGCGCAGCACCTCCTGGAGACCACGCAGCATTCCGTCGAACGCATCGGCGCCCAGGTCGGCTTCGGTTCGCCGACCGCCTTCCGCGACCGCTTCAAGCGCACCACCGGGGTCAGCCCCCACGCCTACCGCCGCGCGTTCAGCTGAGGTCCGCTCCCTCGGGGGTCCGCGCCCCCTGAGGTCCGCGCCCCCTGAGGTCCGCGCCCCCTGAGGTCAGCCCGAGACGGATCCTCCGGCCGCTGCCCCCACGCCGGCGCCCCGCCCGGTCAGCAGGCGGCCTTCGGCGTACTTGAGCGCGGCCCCGGGGAGCGTGCCGGGGCGGCCGCTGAGCAGGACGGTCAGGCCGCCGGTGTACGGCAGGCCGGGCTCCGGGCGGGCGCCGAGCCGGCGCAGGGCCTGGACGGCGACGGGCTCGGCGGAGCCGTGGAAGACGTACGCGCCACCGCCGGTGCGCCGGTCGAGCGCGGCCCGGATGGGGGCCTCGACCAGCTCGTAGTGGGTGCAGCCGAGCACCACGTCGGTGACGTCGGCCGGGGTCAGCGCGGCGGCCGCGGCGACGGTCCGTACGACGGCGGCCTCGTCGCCGGACTCGACGGCGTCGGCCAGACCCGGGCAGGGCACCTCGGTGACGCGCGCCCCGTCGGCGAAGTCGCGGATCAGGCCGCGCTGGTAGGGGCTGCCGGTGGTGGCGGGGGTGGCCCAGATGGCCACGCGCCCTCCGGCGGCCGCGGCGGGCTTGATCGCCGGTACGGTCCCGATGACCGGGATCGACGGCTCCAGCTCGGCGCGCAGCGCGGGCAGGGCGTGTACGGAAGCGGTGTTGCAGGCGACGATCAGCGCGTCCGGCCGGTGCGCGGCGGCGGCCCGCGCCACGGTGAGGGCCCGCCCGGTGAGGTCCTGCGGAGTCCTCGGACCCCAGGGCATCCCGTCGGGGTCGCTGGACAGCACCAGCTCCGCGTCCGGCCGCAGCCGCCGCAGCGCGGCGGCCGCCGCGAGGAGGCCGATACCGGAGTCCATGAGGGCGATCTTCACTTGGTCACCTTAATCGATCCCCCCGCTCCCCCCGGGGCAACGGGCCCGGCCGACCCCCCGCCCGACGGCGAACCGGCACCCGGCGACCGCGCTCCCGCCCGTGGGGGTGTCCGTGCAGCCGCACCCGTGGCCCCCGCCCCGATCCGGACCGCCGAACCCCGGTGTCCCGGCACCCCCCGTGGTGCCGCTCCCGGCAGACTGCCGGGATGGGTTACCTCCTCGTCGCCGCGTGCGCCTCGCTCGTCGTCTGGCTCTGGCTCACCCTCGGCCAAGGCATGTTCTGGCGGACCGATACGCGCCTGCCCGCGCGGCACGCCCCCGCCCGCTGGCCGTCCGTCGCGATCGTGGTCCCGGCCCGGGACGAGGCCGGGGTGCTGCCGCACAGCCTGCCCTCGCTCCTCGCGCAGGACTATCCCGGCGAGGCCGAGGTCGTCCTGGTCGACGACGGCAGTACGGACGGCACGGCCGGCCTCGCCCGGCGGCTCGCCGACGCGCACCCCGGCGGGCTGCCCCTGACGGTCCTCTCCCCCGGCGAGCCCGGCGCGGGCTGGACCGGCAAGCTCTGGGCGCTGCGCCACGGCATCGCCCACGCCCGCTCCGGCGCGGGCCCCGTCCCCGACTACCTCCTCCTCACCGACGCCGACATCGCCCACGCGCCCGACAGCCTGCGCGAGCTGGTCTGCGCCGCGACGGCGGCCGACCTCGACCTGGTGTCCCAGATGGCCCGGCTGCGTGCCGTCAGCGTCTGGGAGCGGCTGATCGTTCCTGCCTTCGTGTACTTCTTCGCCCAGCTGTACCCCTTCCGCTGGATCAACCGCCCCGCAGCCCGCACCGCGGCCGCCGCCGGCGGGTGCGTCCTGCTGCGCACCGAGGCGGCCGTGCGGGCCGGGGTTCCGGAGTCGATCCGGCAGGCCGTCATCGACGACGTCTCGCTCGCCCGGGCGGTCCAGCGCACCGGCGGGCGGATCTGGCTCGGCCTCGCGGAGCGGGTGGACAGCGTGCGCCCGTACAGCTCCCTCGCGGACCTGTGGCGGATGGTCTCCCGCAGCGCCTACGCGCAACTGCGCCACCACCCCGCCCTGCTGGCCGGGACGGTGGCCGGGCTGGTCCTGGTGTACCTCGTGCCGCCGGCCGCGCTCCTCGCGGGACTGGCCTCCGGCCGGCCCGCCGTCGCCTGGGCCGGCGGCCTGGCCTGGCTGCTGATGGCCGGCACGTACTTGCCGATGCTGCGCTACTACCGCCAGCCGGCGGCCCTCGCACCGCTGCTCCCGCTGACCGCGCTGCTCTACCTCCTGATGACCGTCGACTCGGCCGTACAGCACTACCGCGGGCGCGGAGCCGCGTGGAAGGGCCGTACATATGCCCGCCCCGGCGACGCCTGAAACCGGACTCCGCCCTTCGACTTCACGTCGTCCGAGGTCACGGGGTTGTGACGCCTCGTCAGCGCTGAGCCGGCGCCGGATTCGTGCAACACCCAACCGGTGAGTACGAGTAGGAGCAAGACGGGGCGGAAGTGACCAAAACGTGCACGTGAACGTGAAGTGAAAGCTGTGGCCCTGACCTGCGAATATGCAGGTCAGGGCGGTGTTGACGGCACCTCGCTATGGACCCGGTGAAGTCGTGGGCTTAACTTAGGTCCATGACCTCCCCCCGCTCCACTTATGGCGGCGGTTACTACTCCGCGCCCTCCTTCCCGGACACCCCTATCTACGACTCCCTCGTCGCCGAACGCGGCACCCCGCAGATCGCCCCGATCCGCGTCCCCGCCGCCTACGACTCGCCGAGCGCCGGCTACTCGAGCGGTGGGTACCTCCCGGCCCTCGCGTCCGCGCTCCCCGCACTGCCGGCGGCGCTGCCGCCCGCCCGCCCGCAACAACAACCGGCCCCGGCGTACGGGTACCCGTACCAGCAGCAGGCCGCGCCCCAGCAGGCGCCGCACATGCAGCAGATGCAGCAGATGGCCCCGATGCCGCAGCCCATGTCGATGTCGATGCCGATGCCGCTCCAGCAGGCGCCGGTGCCGTACGTTCCGCAGCAGCCGCAGCCGCAGCCGTTCGCGGCCCGCACGGGTTACGTTCCGCAGCCCCAGCCGCAGCAGCCCCGCCCGGTCGCCACGGGCGCCGGGTACGAGGCGATGCGCCCGGTCGCGCCGCGTCCGATGCAGGCGCAGCCCGCGCCCGTCCCGGCCGCCTCGTTCGAGGACCCGTACGGACGTCCGTACCAGCCGCAGGGACGCGGTTACTGACCGCCACGGCCGGCCGGCCCTCTTCGACGAGGTCGCCGCGGAGTCCGTGAGGACGGCTGGCAGTATTTCCCCATGGTGAATCTGCGTGTCCAGGCGCTCCACGTCCATCCCGTCAAATCGGTGGCGGGGACGGCACCCGACGAGGTGGCCGTGGAGCCCTGGGGTCTGTCCGGCGACCGCAGGTGGGCGGTGGTGGACGGGGAGGGCACGGTCATCACCCAACGCCAGCAGCCGAGGCTGGCCTTGGCACGGGCCCGTCCGCTGGGGGGCGGCGGGTTCGAGGTCTCGGCGCCGGGCATGGCGGATCTGACGGTGGAGGTCCCGGAGCGGGGTCCGCTGGAGCCGGTGATCCTCTTCGGCAAGAAGATCGACACCGTTGCGGCGGCGCAAGCCGCCGCCGACTGGTTCACCGCATACCTGGGCGTACCGGCACACCTGGTGCACCTGGACGACCCGGCCGTACGCCGGCCGGTCGATCCCGCGTACGCGCTGCCCGGCGAGACCGTGAGCCTCGCCGACGGCTATCCGCTGCTGATCACCACCCTCGCCTCGCTGGACGCGCTCAACGTGCTGATCGCGCAGGGATCCCATCCCGGCGAGGGCCCCCTCCCGATGAACCGGTTCCGCCCGAACGTGGTGGTGTCCGGAGCGGAGGCATGGGCCGAGGACGGCTGGGAGCGCGTCGCGATCGGCGACGCCGTCTTCCGCGGGGCGCGCGAGTGCGGACGCTGTGTCGTGACGACCACCGACCAGACCACGGCGATCCGCGGCAAGGAGCCGCTCCAGACCCTGGCCAGGCACCGGCGGATCGGGAAGTCGCTGGCCTTCGGCCGGCTGCTGGTGCCGGTGCGGCTGGGGACGCTGCGGGTCGGCGACGAGGTGCGCGTCCTGGCGTGAGGACGTCCGCAGCCCCACCGGGGGCCGCGGAGCCGCCGGGGGCCGAGAAGTCGGGAAGCCGCCGGAGGGCCGGTGGGACCACCCGGAATGACACCTTCGAGCGGCTCTCGCGTCCCCCTGGAACCAACCGCCACCGCCTGCCCGTTGGAACATTCGGGACGTGAGCACCGGATCGGGTGACACACGTCTCGCGCGTCCCGGAATGCGGGTGGCCGGGGCATGCGGGAGGCTGGGACGGCAGGCAGGCGCAGACTGGCACAAGTAGGGGGAGCCGGACCGTGCGGACAGCAATGGGAGTGTGGCGCTGGCGGCGCAATCCGCTGCGCCGCCAGACGGATCTATTCGAGGCCTGGATGGCCTTCGCGGCGCTGCTGTGCGTCCTGTTGGTGGCTCCGGCCATCGGCTGGGCCGCCGGCGTGCGGGTGGACGGCACGCTGCAGCGGGCCGCGCGCGAACAGCGGGAGGAGCGCCATCTCGTACCGGCGGTGGTGGTCCGGCCGACCCCGGATCCGCTCCTCGGTGCGGCCACCGATCCGGCGGCGCAGCGCCAGACCCCGCAGCGCACGCAGATCGTCGCGTCGTGGACGGCGCCCGACGGCAGCAACCACCAGGGGACGGTGCCGGCCGCGGAGGAACCGCCGCATCCCGGCGACCGGTTCCGGATATGGACCGATACGCACGGCCGGCTCGTCGGACAGCCCCTCGACCCCTCCTCCGCCAGTTTCCACGCGGTCGTGGCGGGGCTCGCGGCGGCCCTGGGCATCGCCGCGCTCGTCGAGACGCTTCGCCGTCTGGTCGTACGAAGGCTCATGCATCGGCGGTACATCCGGCTGGACCGCGCGTGGGCCGCGGCGGGGCCGGACTGGGGCCGGGCGGATGCGGGCAGCTGACCTGGCAACTCACCGGCCCCGCGCGCGCTACGGTGGAGCGCCGGAGCCGCAGCTCCGGCGGGCAGGCGGACTTACGGAACACGAGGGTGGGGGCACGACAGCACCATGGCTCAGGGCACGGTCCAGGTGACGCACGGCGGTTCCTCGCGGTGGCGTCGCCGCTCCGGTGATTATCCGACGCTGACCGCCGCGCTGGCCGTGGCGGGCGACGGCGACGTCCTGTCCATCGCGCCGGGCACGTACCGGGAGAATCTGGTGCTGCACCACGCCGTGACCCTGCGCGGTCCGGAGGGCTCGCTGGGTTCGGTGCGGATCGCACCGCTCGACGGGGTCGCGCTGACCGTCCGCGCCTCGGCCGTCATCCAGGACATCCACCTGGAGGGCCAGGACCCCACGGCGCCCGCGCTCCTCGTCGAGGACGGTTCCCCCGAGCTCACCGACCTGCGGGTGAGCACCCGGTCGGCGGCCGGCATCGAGGTCCGCGGGAGCGGTGCGCGGCCGCTGGTGCGGCGCTGCACGGTGGAGAATCCGGCCGGGATCGGGATCGCCGTACTGGACGGCGGCGGCGGGGTGTTCGCCGACTGCGAGGTGGTGGCCGCCGGCCAGACCGGGGTGTCCGTGCGCGGCGGTGGCCGCCCCCGGCTGGAGCGCTGCCGGATCCACCACGCCACGGGCGCCGGCATCGCCGTGACCGGGGACGGCTCGGGCCTGGAGGCGCTGGGCTGCGAGGTCTACGAGATCAAGGGCGCCGGGGTGCAGATCGCCGCCCGGGCCACGGCCGTGCTCACCGACTGCGCGGTCCACCGCACCTCGGCCGACGGGGTCACCCTCGACACGGACGCCGTGCTCACGCTCGCCGGCTGCGACATCCACGACATCCCCGAGAACGCGGTGGACCTGCGCTCCCGCTCGGTGCTCACGCTCAGCCGCACCAGCGTCCGCCGTTTCGGCCGCAACGGCCTGTCCGTGTGGGATCCGGGGACCCGCGTCGTCGCCGACTCCTGCGAGATCCACGACAGCACCGGCGACTATCCGGCCGTCTGGATCAGCGACGGAGCCGGGGTCTCGCTGGACTCCTGCCGGGTGCACGACGTACCGGACGCGCTGTTCGTCCTGGACCGGGGTTCGCGCGTGGACGTCGTGGACAGCGACATCTCCCAAGTGCGCAACACCGCCGTCTCGGTGAGCGACGGGGCGACGGCCCAGCTGGACGACTGCCGGATCCGGGAGGCGGCGACGGGGGCCTGGTTCCGCGACCACGGCAGCGGCGGCACCCTCGCCAACTGCTCCATCGACTCCGTCCAGACCGGCGTGATCGTCACCAAGGGCGCGGATCCCACGCTGGAGCGGTGCACGGTCACCTCCCCCTCCGAAGCCGGCTTCTACGTGTCCGCCGGCGGGCGCGGCACCTTCACGGCGTGCCGGGTCACCGGCAGCGCCGGCTTCGGTTTCCACGTCATCGACGGCTGCCGCACCGCCCTGCACCGCTGCCACACCGAGCGCTGCGCGCGCGGGGGCTACGAGTTCGCGGAGGACGGCCCGGTCGCCGAGGACTGCACGAGCGACGAGTCCGGACCGCGCCTCGCCGCCCGGTCCGCCTCCGGCGCGGGCGCCGGGTCCGGTGCGGGCGTGGCGGCGGCCGGGGAGCGTACGGGGATCCGTACGGTGTCGGCGGCGCCGGGCCCCGCGGCGGTGGGCACGGCCGAGCGGGTGCCGGCCCAGCGGCCGGCCGACGAACCGGACTCCGGCCCGACCGGGCAGCCCGCGGCCCGTGGTTCGGCCGAAGTGCTGGGGCACCTCGACGCGCTGGTCGGACTGGACAGCGTCAAGCGCGAGGTCCGCGCGCTCACCGACATGATCGAGGTGGGCCGGCGCCGCCTGCAGGCGGGGCTCAAGGCCGCCTCGGTCCGCCGCCACCTGGTCTTCACCGGCTCCCCCGGTACCGGCAAGACCACCGTGGCCCGGTTGTACGGGGAGATCCTGGCCTCCCTCGGGGTGCTGGAGCGCGGCCACCTCGTGGAGGTGTCCCGGGTCGACCTGGTCGGCGAGCACATCGGGTCCACCGCGATCCGCACCCAGGAGGCCTTCGACCGGGCGCGCGGCGGGGTGCTGTTCATCGACGAGGCGTACGCGCTGGCGCCCGAGGACTCGGGCCGTGACTTCGGGCGCGAGGCGATCGACACCCTGGTGAAGCTGATGGAGGACCACCGGGACGCGGTGGTGGTGATCGTCGCCGGGTACACGGCGGAGATGGACCGCTTCCTCACCGTGAACCCGGGGGTGGCCTCCCGCTTCTCCCGGACCATCACCTTCGGGGACTACGGGCCCGAGGAGCTGCTGCGGATCGTGGAACAGCAGGCCGAGGAGCACGAGTACCTGCTCGGCGAGAAGACCTCCGACGCCCTGCTGACATATTTCACCGACCTGCCCAAGGGGCCCGCCTTCGGCAACGGCCGCACCGCACGCCAGACCTTCGAGTCGATGGTCGAGCGGCACGCGGGGCGGGTCGCGCAGTTGTCGGAGCCGAGCAAGGACGATCTCACCCTGCTGTACCCGGCGGACCTCCCGGACCTGTGACCCTGACCGCGGGCCCCGCCGGCCGCGGGCCCCGCACGCACGCTCACACCCGCCTTCACACGTCCCGGCGCATGCACACCCGGGGCCAGCGGTCGAGCCCGTGCACGGCCTCACGGTCGCGGATGTCGCGCAGGCCGGGCCCGAGGCCGCTCTCGTCCAGGGTCCGGAATCCGCACCGGGCGTAGTACGGGGCGTTCCACGGCACGTCGGTGAAGGTGGTCAGGGTCAGTGCGGCAGCGCCTTCCGCCCGGGCCCGCTCCGCGAGGTGCTCCAGCAGGGACCGTCCGATGCGGCGGTGAGCCCAGTGCGGATGCACCGACACCTGCTCGACGTGGAGGTTCCCGTCGACCCGGTCGGCGAGGAGATAGCCCACCGGGGTGCCCGCCCCGGTGCCTTCGGCCGCGACCCAGGCCAGGCCGGCCCGCCGGTAGCCGAGGAGTTCCTCCAGCGGAAGCGGCTCGTCGTCGGCGATCTCCGGCATGCCGATGGTCCGGAAGCATTCACCGGAGGCCCGCTCGATCTCCTGCAGGAGGGACAGCTCGTCGGTGTGTGCTGCTCTGATAAGCATGTACGGCATTGTCCCGCGCCTGCCGACCCCGCGGCGGACAACTGACGGACCGACAGCTAAGGTGACAGCCCGCCGGATGCCACCGTCCGTCCGCCGAACCGAGGGAGTGCCGCCATGCACCGCCTACTCCGCCCCGTAGGACTGGACTTCATCGAAGTCGCCCCCACCCGCCTGGTCTTCGCCGGCCGTGCCACGGCGGCTCCCGAGGAGGTGTACCGGGCGCTGGCCGAGGAGGTCGAGGGCTGGCCGAGCTGGTTCCGGGCCGTCACCGGGGCCCGCCCCATGGACGGCGGCGCCGGGCGCGCGATCAGGCTGGCGGGCGGGGTCCGGTTCGAGGAGACGATCATGGCCGCGGATCCGGAGCGACGCTACGCGTACCGGGTCGACAAGACCAACGCCCCCGGCATACAGGCCCTGCTGGAGGAGTGGCGCCTGACCCCCTCCGGCTCCGGCACCCACGTCCAGTGGACCTTCGCCGCCGACGGCCCGCCCACCGTCCGCCTCGCCCTCGCCGCGGCCCGGCCGGCCCTCGGCCACTCGTTCCGCTCGGCGGTCCGCGCACTGGACCTGCGACTGGCGGCCCGGCGGCGGGGGTCGGATCAGTAGGACCCGTCCGGCCGGAGGGCTACGTGCAGATCGACCGCCGGGTGAGTGTCGGCCAGGTCTCCGTACCCCCCGGCCGTCCACACCCGCACACGGAACTCCTGGAGCGTCAGCGCCGCGGACTCCCCCTCGAAGTGCGCTCGGGCGCAGCGCCCGCAGTACCAGCCCCGGGCCCAGAGCCGCTCGGCGGCGGCCAGGCCGGGCTCCGTCCGCGCGCGGTACGCCCGGTTGGCCCGGGCCACGCCCGCGAAGAGGAGGACGGCGCCCAGCAGGGCGATCGCGGCGATCACGCCGAGGAAGAAGAGACCGGGCTCCGGTCCGGAGGCGGGCTCGTCCCATCCGGGGTACGGATATACGGGCCCGGACTCGCCCGTGCTCCCGGCGAACCAGTGCCCGGCCAGCGAGCCGGCCAGGAACGTGCCGACCGCCACCAGTACGAGGAACGCACCCAGACATCCCCGCCCCTGGACCCGTGGTGCGGGCGGGGCCGGCGCCAGCGCACGGGCCAGCCGCGAGACCACCTCCCGGGTGACCGCGTGCCGCTGGTCCCCCGTGCCGCTCTCCGTGCGGACGTGCCGGTGGCCCTCGAGGAACACCGCCTGGACCGCACGCAGTTGGTCGGCCTGGCGGCAGTGGGGGCACGCGCGGGGCGCGCCCGCCCCCGCGTCCCGCTCCGGCCTGTTGTACTCGATGCCCGCCATGGTTCCCCCCGAGGCCGCGCCGTGATCGAAGTCCGGACAGCGTAAGCAGCCGGCGCTGCCGTGCCTACGGGGTTGTCGCCACGGGCCCGCCGGGCCGCCACGGTTCAGACCGCGGGGTGCCGCACCGCCAGGTCCCCGTAGCCGCCCGCCGACCAGACGCGGGTCCGGAACTCCTGCAGGGACAGGGCCCGTTCGCCCGCGAAGTGGACCGTGCCGCAACGGCCGCAGTACCAGCCGTCCGCCCAGACGCGGTCGGCGGCCACCCGGCCCGGTTCGGTCCGGCGGCGCCAGGTCCGTACGGCCCGGCCCGACAGGGCGAGGAGGACGATGCCGACGAGCAGCAGGGCCGCACCGATCCAGACCAGGTAGGTCGAGGGCTGGTCGACCGTGAAGGGGGCGTCATCGGTCCCGTAGAGGCGCGGGAACGTACTGCCGTCCTCGAACCACTTCCCCTCGATCGCACTCCAGACGAAGGCGCCGACCGAGGCGAGAAACAGCAGTACCCCGATACAGCCCGCGGTGCCGCTGTCCGGCTCGTCGGGAGCGACCGCCAGGGCCTTGGCCAGTTCCGAGTTCTCCTCGCGGGTCGTGACGATCTCGTCCTCGCCGCCACCACGCTCCACCCGCATCTTCGCCTTGGAGCGCAGGTACGCGGCGGACACGCCGAGCACCTGGTCCTCCCGGCCGCACCGGGGACAGGTCAACGGCCCTGCGCCGCCCGCGCCTTCACCACCCGTACCGCTGCCGCTGCTCCCGGAACCGTCGCCGCCGCTGCCGTCGCCGCCGCCGCTGCCCGCGTTCTCCGCCATCGCTCCCCGCCCCGCCCCGCACTGCCCGACCCGTGCCCGAAGTCAGCACAGCGTAGCCAGCGACCCCGGTCCCGGACAGGGAAACGTTTCAGCCGACGGGCTCGCTCCACACGCCGGTCGCCAGCATGGTGTCGAGCGTCCGCGCGTACGGGGTGATGTCGAGCCCCTGCTCCGCCAGCCACGCGTCGGAGTAGTACTTGTCGAGGTAGCGCTCGCCCCCGTCGCAGAGCAGGGTCACGACGCTGCCCGTGCGGCCCTCCGCCACCATCTCCGAGATGATCTTCAGCGCGCTCCAGACCCCGGTGCCGGTGGAGCCGCCGGCCTTGCGGCCGATCACCCGCTCCAGCGCACGGCACGCGGCGACGCTCGCGGCGTCCGGGACCCGCATCATCCGGTCGATGGCACCGGGGACGAAGCTCGGCTCCATCCGGGGGCGGCCGATGCCCTCGATGCGCGAGCCGCAATCGCTCGTGGCGTGCGCGTCGCCCCGGGTCCAGCCGTCGAAGAAGCAGGAGTTCTCCGGATCCGGGACGCAGATGCGGGTGTCGTGCTGCATGTAGTGCACGTAGCGGGCGATCGTCGCGGAGGTGCCGCCGGTTCCGGCCGTGGCCACGATCCAGGTGGGCTCGGGGTAACGCTCCAACCGCAGCTGCTGGTACATCGATTCGGCGATGTTGTTGTTGCCGCGCCAGTCCGTCGCCCGCTCCGCGTACGTGAACTGGTCCATGTAGTGGCCGCCGGTGCGGGCGGCGAGCTCGGCCGACTCCTCGTACATCTTCATCGAGTCGTCGACGAAGTGACATTCGCCGCCGTGGAACTCGATGAGCCGGCACTTCTCGGGGCTCGTCGTCCGCGGCATGACGGCGATGAACGGGACGCCGATCAGCTTGGCGAAGTACGCCTCCGAGACGGCGGTGGAACCGGACGAGGCCTCGATGACGGGGCGGCCGGGGCGGATCCAGCCGTTGCAGAGGGCGTAGAGGAACAGGGAGCGGGCGAGACGGTGCTTGAGGGAGCCCGTCGGGTGGGTGGACTCGTCCTTGAGGTAGAGGTCGATGCCCCAGGCCTCGGGGAGCGGGAAGCGCAGCAGGTGGGTGTCGGCCGAGCGGTTCGCGTCCGCCTGCACCTTGCGGACGGCCTCTTTCAGCCACGCGCGGTAGTCCGCGTCGCTGCGGTCGACGTCGATGGTCGTGGCGGTCGTCCCGGTGGTGCTCATGCGCCGTGCTCCTTCGTACTTCCCGATGTCCCGAGTCCTGGGACGGCCCGGCGCCTCTTCGCCTCGCTCCGCCCGCTTTCGCAATGTACCCCCCTCACCTGCACAAACGGTCACTTTGGGTATCCATGCGGATGCCTTTCGATCGCGTTCGGTTGCACACAGGCCCACAGTGGGTGACCCTGGGGAGGCGTCACCGAGGGTGCAGCACCCGTAACACTGATGTCGGGGAGTCGCAGCCGTGATCAGTCATTCCCGCAGGCACTGCGTCGTCGAACTGCAGGCCCTGCCCTTGCGGATCGGACAGATCCGCCGAATCGTTTCAGCGCAACTGCGCCACTGGCAGCTCGATCCGCTCATAGACCGGGCTGCGCTCGGCGTGACGGAGCTGCTCAGCAACGTCCACCGCCATGCGCAGCCGGACAAGACGTGCACCGTCGAGATCGAGCTCCGACTCGGCCGGCTGACCGTCTCCGTCTACGACAGCGACCCCCGCCTCCCGATGCTCCGGCACTCCGGGGACTGCGGGTCCACAGGAGACCGTGGATCCTCCGGGTCCGACGCGGCCTCTGTGCCCGCCGGGTCCACCCGCCCCGTGGGCGGTTCCCCGGTCGACGCCCTGGAGACCTCCGGCCGCGGGCTCGCGCTCGTGGAGGCCCTCAGCGAGGCGTGGGGCGCCCGGCAGCAGGAGGACTGCCCGGGAAAGGTGGTGTGGTTCTCCCTGCGCGCCGCCCCCGGACCGGCCGCACCGGAACGCCACCCGGTGCTCCTGGCCGAGCGCCCGGCGCTCCTGCCCGGGAAGAAGCCCGAGAAGAAGGCCGTACGGGACCCCGCGCCGGCCCCGCCCGTCGCCGCACCCCCCGAGCCGGTCTCCGCCGGCCTGTCGGTGACCGCCTCGGTCGGCGCCCGGCCCGGGTAGCCTCCGGCCGCAGCAGCCGCCCGGAGGGGTCGTCGAGCCGTCAGGCCGCCGTGCCCAGGGTCCCGAGGGGGTCGTCCAGCACCGGCTGCCACGCCAGCTCGGCGGCGCCGACCAGGCTGTTGTGGTCGAGCGTGCACGGCAGGATCGGCACGCCGCCGCTGCGGCCCCACAGGCTGCGGTCCGCGACCACCGCGCGCAGCCGCTCGGGGTCGGCGTAGAGCAGCTCCCGGTGCAGTCCGCCCAGGATGATCCGGTCCGGGTTCAGGATGTTGACCAGGCCCGCGAGGCCCAGGCCGAGCCGGTCGATGAGCTCCTCGGTTGCGGCCCGCACTCCCGGGTCCGCCGACTCCTCGCGGAGCAGGTCACGGGCCTGCTGGAGCAGGGACACCTCGGGGCCCGGAGTGCGCCCGGCGGCGGTGAGGAAGGCCAGCGGGTCGGCCTCCACGTCGAGGCAGCCGCGGCTGCCGCAGTGGCAGGCCCGCCCCTCGGGGTTGACGGTGAGGTGGCCGACCTCCAGGGCCAGGCCCGAACTCCCGCTGTGCAGACGGCCGTCCAGGACGAGCGCCCCGCCGACCCCGCGGTGCCCGGTGGCCACGCACAGCAGGTGCTGCGCGCTGCGGCCGGCACCGTGCCGGTGCTCGGCGAGCGCGGCGAGGTTCACGTCGTTGCCGGTCAGCGCCGGGCCGTCGATGCCGGCCTCCTTCACGCAGTCGGCGAAGATGGCCCGCACGGGGGAACCGGCGGGCCAGGCCAGGTGCAGCGGGTTCAGCGCCGTGCCCTCCGGCTCCGCGACCGCCGAGGGCACCGCGAGGCCGGCGCCGATGCAGCGACGGCCGGTCTGTGCGAGCAGCGCGGCCCCGGCTTCGACGACCGCGCCGAGGACCTGCGCCGGGTCGGCCGACACGGGCACCCTGCCGGGAGCCGTGGCGACGATCCGGCCGCCGAGCCCGACCAGGGCGGCCCGGAACCCGTCCGAGTGCACCTGCGCGGCCAGGGCCACCGGGCCGTTCTCGTCCACGGAGAGCCGGTGCGAGGGGCGGCCCTGGGTTCCGCCGGCCCCGCCGGGGCGGGAGTCCACGCGGATCAGGCCGAGTGCCTCCAGCTCGGCGGCGACGGCTCCGGCGGTGGCGCGGGTGACACCGAGCTCGGCCGTCAGGACCGCGCGGGTCGGGGCCCGGCCGGTGTGGACGAGCTCCAGCGCCGGCCCGAGCGCGCCACGGCCCCGCTCCAGCTTGGTCCGTGCGGAGCCGGCTGCCGCGGACGCGGAGGCCGACGCCGAAGCCGAAGCCGAGGTCGAAGCGGAGGCCGAAGCCGAGGTGGAGGTCGAGGCCCTGTCGGATCCCTCGGCCGTGCCGGCCCCTTCGACCCCGCCCGTCCCTTCCGCTCCGCCCGTCCCGTCCGTCCCAGCGGACACCGTGGTCACATCCCCCACCCGCCGCGGGGCCCCGTTGCCGTTCATGACAGCGATCCTCGCATGATCGGAGGGTCGAGGACGCCGCCCGCTAGCCGAGCCCGCCGACCCTGAGTGTGATGTTCAGCCGCCCGGTCAGCCCGAGGCCCGGCGGAGCGGTGCCGGGCAGGACTTTCGGCACCCCGTGAAAGGCCCGTCGGACGGGTCCGCCGAAGACGAACAGATCCCCGCTGCGCAGCTCAACGTCCCGATACGGACGCCCGCGCGAGGCGGTGTTGCCGAAGCGGAAGAGGCAGGAATCACCCAGGCTCAGCGAGACCACCGGGGCCTCCGAGCGCTCCTCGCCGTCCCGGTGCATGCCCATGCGGGAGTCGCCCTCGTAGAAGTTGACCAAGGCGATGTCGTACGCGACCCCCGGACCCGGAGCCTGCCCGTACGCGGCGGCCACGGCGCTGCGGCCCAGTCGTGCGAGCCAGTCGGGCATCGCCTTGACCGGCGTACCGTCCCCGTCGACGGCGGTGGGCGCATATCCGTACGGGTACCAGTGCAGCCCCAGGCACACCTGCCGGGCGCTCATCGTCCCCCCGCCCGGCGTGCGCACCGTACGCAGCCCGGCGGGCGGCCGGGCCCATTCCCGGCAGGCCTCCACCAACTCCCGCTGCCGCCCGGGCCCCAGCCAGTCGGGCACGTGCACGGCCCCGGGCACGATCTCGGCCCGCTCGCGCGGGAAGAGCTCGCCGGCCGGGTGCTGCGTGTCCGGGTGCTCCACGCCCTCCGCCACCTGCTCCGCCACCTCCTCCGTGACCTCCATCATCCTTCGTTGTGCGTCCCCGCGGGCGGCTGCGAGACTCCTGGCATGGAGATCATCAGCTATGTGAAGACCGTGGCCCGCGAGGGTGAGCAGCTCGCCGACATCGCCGAACGGGCCGGTACGGACGCCCTGGTGCCCACCTGTCCGCAGTGGCGGGTCGCGGATCTGCTGCGCCACACGGGCTCCGTGCACCGCTGGGCCACCGGGTACGTGGCGCAGGGACTGACCGAGCGGGCGCCGTTCCCGGAGGCGCCGGAGCTGGTGGGCGCGGAACTGCTGGCCTGGTTCCGCGAGGGGCACGCGACGCTGGTGCGGACCCTTTCCGGGACCTCGGCCGACGCGCACTGCTGGACCTTCCTGCCGACCGCGCCGCCTTCGCCGCTGGCCTTCTGGGCGCGGCGCCAGGCGCACGAGACCACCGTGCACCGGATGGACGCGGAGGCCGCGCTGGGCGTGCCCTTCGGGGCGGTGGACCCCGGCTTCGCGGAGGACGGGGTGGACGAGCTGCTGACCGGGTTCCACGCGCGGCCGCAGAGCCGGGTCCGGACGGCGGAGCCGCGGGTGCTCCGGGTACGGGCCTCCGACACCGGCGCGGTGTGGACCGTACACCTGTCGCCGGAGCCCGCGCGCACGGTGCGCGGAGACGCCCACGGCACGGACGGCGCGGAGGCGGACTGCACCCTGACGGGCGAGGCCTCCTGGCTCTACTCGGCCCTGTGGAACCGCCTGCCGCTCACCGGACCGGGCGTGACGGGCGACGCGGAACTGGCCCGGCTCTGGGCGGACACGGCCGGAATCTGACCCCCGGGCACGGCGGGACGCCGTGGCGCCCTTGTCGGGACACGGCTCGGGCGGCGAGACTGCGCCCATGGAGCGACGTAGTCAGGCCGACCGGGACGCGATCACCATCGAGATCGCGTACGCCTTCGTCAGTGGCGTCTTCGCGGCAGGACTGGTCTTCGCGGCGCTGTACGCCCCCGCCCTGGCCTTCGATCTCTCCCCCACGACCGGCCGGATCCTGGCGACGGTGGGCGGCGCCCTGGCCGCGACGGTGTTCCTCCTCCGGATCGCCCACGTCCTGTGGCGCTTCGCCCGCCGCCCCGAGAACGACGGCCGATAGGGCCCGGGGCGCTTCTCCAGTGGACCGCATGGATTCCCCGGCCGTACGGCCCGCCCCGCCGACGCAGAGCGTCGTCGTCCCCGACCGTGAGGGACGGGCGTCCACGGCCCGGGTCTCGCTCCTGGTGCTGTACACGCCGCGGTTGGAGGACTGCCGCCGGTTCTACGCGGACCTGGGCCTGGCGTTCACCGCGGAACGCCACGGCCGCGGGCCGGACCACTACGCGGCCGTCCTCCCGGACGGCATGGTCCGCGAGCTCTATCCCGCCGGCGACGACCGGCTCACGGGCGTCCTGCGGCTGGGGCTGGCCGTGGACGCGTCCGCGGCGCGTCCGCCGCTCGCCCCGGGGCGCCACCGGCTCGTGGACCCCGACGGCCGGACCGTCGAGATCACCGCCGTCGGGCGGACGGAGTGCGGCTCAGCCCAGGGTTGAGGCGTACGAGGTCTGGGCGCGGTACTTCCAACCGGGCTGCGCGTCCCAGGGGTTCGGCATCTGCGCGCTGGTCGCGTAGGCGTAGCCCGCGCCGCGTTCGAAGGCCGTGCGGAGCGTCGCGCGCATCGCGGAGGCGTCCGGGACGTCGTGCACGAGGTGCCAGAACGCGGTGCCGCTCGGGTCGAGTTCGGCGCCGGAGCGGTAGCCGGTGAGTGCGTTGAAGACGTTGCCGCCGAGCCAGCCGGCGCCCGTGTGGGCCGCGTACGTGTCCTCGAAGGTGACGAAGACGTCGGCGGTGCGGCGGCCGGGCTCCAGGTAGCAGTCGGCAATGGCCGTACCGGGGTTGTTGACGACCAGGTCGGACGTGCCGGGGGCCACGGCTTCCATGGTGTCCTGCACGTAGCGGCGGAGCTCCGCGTAGTGGTCGCGGGTGGCGTTGGCCGGGCCGCAGTCGCGGCTGACCACGTCGAAGAAGATGCCGTCCACGTGGAGGCGGCCGTCGGGAGTCTTGAGGTAGTTGTCCACGGAGGCCTTCACGGCGGCGATGTCGCGGTTGCCGTGGTCGGTGTGGACGTAGCCGAGCACCTTGGTCTTCTCGCCGGTGGCGGTGGTGCCGGTGCGCAGGACGTCGGCGCGGGCCCGCCAGGGGGCGTCGAACGGGGAGTCGCCGTTGCCCGGGTTGAGGACCACGACCGAGGCGGCCGGGCTGGTGGCGGTGAGATCGACGAGCATCGGGTCGTCGGCCCATACGTAGGCCGGGACGGCTATCTCCAGGCCCCGTACGCCGGCCGCCCGGGGCGTCGGTCTCACCGCGGGGGTCGGGGCCGGGGCGAGAGCCGGGGTGCGGTCCCCGGCCTGGGCGCGGCTCGGCTCCGAACTCGCCGACGCGGTGACGGCCGGCGCCGGCGCGGCCAGTAAGAGGGTGGCCAGGATGGCGTAAACGGCCTTCGCGGCGCGGGTCATGACGGCTCCTCGGGGCGGCGGCGGGGCGGCGGCAGGACGACGCCGGGGCGATGGCCGGGCGCCGGGAACGGCAACCGGGACAGGACCCGACCCCGGCCCGAGGAACACTAGACGGGCCGCCGGGCGCGCCAGGGCCGAATCCCCTGCTTCCGTACGAGGAACTGACAAGCGAACCATCTCCGGCCCCCGCCGGGACGGCCCCCGCCGGGACGGCCCTGCACGGCCCCGCCCGGCTCTATACGGCGGGCAGTCCGACCCCGTGCGCCAGCTGTCCGGCGGCGTGCGCGAAGAAGGTGTCGCGGTCCTCGACGACCCGGTTGAACTGGCCGAACAGCTCGAAGGAGATCAGCCCGACGAGCTGCGCCCAGGCGGCGACCAGGGCCGCCGCGACCTCGGGGGGCAGTCCTTCGGCGAAGTCCGCGGCCATGCGGGCGGCCTCGGGGCGCAGCTCGGCGGGGAGCGGCGGGAGGGCGATGCCACGGCCCTCGTAGGCGGCGCGCACGATGCCGATGAGGGCGTTGCCCACGCGGGAGGCGGGGCCGATGGTGTCGAGCGGGGCGGTGTAGCCGGGGACGGGCGAGCCGTAGATGAGGGCGTACTCGTGCGGGTGCTCCAGCGCCCAGCCGCGGACGGCCGCGCAGACCTCGGCCCAGCGGGCGCGGGGGGTGCCGCCCGCGGCGAGCGAGCGGGAGTCGGCGGCCTCGGCGGCGGCGCCGACGCTGTTGTAGGCGTCGACGATGAGGGCGGTGAGGAGCTCGTCGCGGCTGGGGAAGTAGCGGTAAAGGGCGGAGGAGACCATGCCCAGCTCGCGGGCGACGGCGCGCAGCGACAGCTTGGCTGCGCCCTCCGCCGCGAGTGCGCGGCGCGCTTCGTCCTTGATGGCGGCGGTGACTTCGATGCGGGCTCGTTCCCTCGCCCCTCGCACGGTGCTCATGGGGTCAGTCTGCCACGCGATCAGAGCACTGCCCACCAACAAGAGCGCCGCTCCATTCAGAGAGCACTGCTCTTGTTTTGGAGCGGCGATCCGTGCACACTGTTCTCAAGCGAGAGCAGTGCTCTCCCAAACGCCAAACGCCTCGGAGGCCACCATGAACGCGCCCAAGCCGTACTACGTCCAGGCCGGCCCGCTCGGGATCCGCTTCAACGCCCTCATCGGCAAGCTCGCCCGCCTGGGCATGAGCCTGGCCGGAACGGCCGAGCTGTCGGTGCGCGGCCGCACCTCCGGCACGATGCAGCGGATCCCGGTGAACCCGTACCACCAGGACGGCACCCAGTACCTGGTCTCCGCCCGCGGCCACTCCCAGTGGGTCCGCAACATGCGCGCCGCGGGCGGCGGCGAACTCCGTCTGGGCCGCACGGTGCAGACCTTCACCGTCACCGAGATCACCGACCCCGCCGAGCAGGCCGTCGTACTGCGCGGCTACCTGAAGAAGTGGGGCTGGGAGGTCAACCGGTTCTTCAACGGGGTCACGGCGAAGTCCTCGGAGCCCGAACTCCAGGCCGCCGCCCCCGACCACCCGGTCTTCCGCATCACCCTCACCTCCTGACCACCCGCCCCCGAAAAACGCGGCGGCGGCCTCGCCGGCATACCGGCAAGACCGCCACACTCCGCACTTCGACGCCGCCGTTCTCCCACCGGGGACGGCGACTTCAGCCCGGGAACGGACCCGGGCTCAGCCCTTGGCCCCTCCCTGGGCTCCGCCCTGCTCCTCGGACCCGGAACCCGACCCCGACCCCGACCCGGAGCCGGACCCGGACTCGGAACCCGACTCCGCCCCGGACTCGACGCCGGCCCCGCCCGGCCCCGCACCCCGGCTCCGCGCCTGCCGCGCGTCCAGCACGTGCAGCGCCTTGCGCGCCAGCGGGTACGTACGCACCATCTCGGCCAGCGTCAGCGACCCCCGCGCGATCCGCGCGAAGGCCAGCCAGGCCGGCCGGAAGCCGGTGATCGCCGCGTGCAGCAGGCCCGGCTTGGCCTCGAAGAGTTCCAGCATCCGCTTGCCGACGCCCATCTCCACGCCCAGCCCGGCCTTGACGGCGAAGGCGTAGTTGAGGGCCTGGCGGCGCGCGTCCACGGCGTCCTGCGCCTCGGAGATCTTCACGGCCCACTCCCCGGCGAGCCGCCCCGAGCGCAGCGCGAAGGAGATGCCCTCCCGGGTCCACGGCTCCAGCAGTCCGGCCGCGTCGCCCGCGACCAGGACCCGGCCGCGCGAAAGCGGCGATCCGGGCTTCCGGCAGCGGGTCAAGTGCCCGGAGGAGAGCGCCGGTTCGAAGCCGGACAGGCCCAGCCGGGCGATGAAGTCGTCCAGGTACCGCTTGGTCGCGGCGCCCTCGCCCTTCGCCGAGATGACCCCGACGGTGAGGGTGTCGCCCTTGGGGAAGACCCAGCCGTAGCTGCCGGGCAGCGGCCCCCAGTCGATGAGGACCCGGCCCTTCCAGTCCGCGGCGACCGTCTCCGGGACGGGAATCTCCGCTTCCAGGCCGAGGTCGACCTGGTCCATCTCGACGCCGACGTGCGCGCCGATCCGGCTCGCGCTGCCGTCCGCGCCGACCACGGCCCGGGCCAGCACGGTCTCGCCGTCGGCGAGGACCACCGCGACGGTGCGCCGGTCGGGTACGGACGCCCCGTGCTGTTCCACGCGCGCGACGGCCGTACCCGTACGGACCGTGGCGCCGGCCTTCTCCGCCTCGGCGACCAGCGCCGCGTCGAACTCGGGCCGGTTGATCAGCCCGAACAACATCTGCTTGGAGCGCCTGGTCCGGGGATACTTCCCGTCCAGGGAAAAGGTGACCGCGTGGACGCGGTCCTTGAAGGGGAGCACGAATCCCGGCGGCAGCGCATCGCGCGAGGGGCCGATGATCCCTCCGCCACAGGTCTTGTACCGGGGCAGTTCCGCCTTCTCCAACAGCAGAACGCGCCGTCCCGCGGCGGCCGCCGCGTGCGCGGCCGAGGACCCGGCCGGCCCCGCCCCGACCACGACCACGTCCCACACCTCGCCGGTCGTCCCGGCCGTCTGCGCGTCCGCCCCCTGAGCGGTCTGTCCTGCCGCCGCGTCGCGTACGTCGCCGCTGTCGCTCTCGTCGCTGCTCACGATGTGCTGCTGCTCCTGATCATGCGGTTCATGCCGTTGCTCCGATGCCGGGGAAATCCTACGGCGCGAGATCGACTGCCCCGTTGTGCGAGGATCGGAAGAGTCTTTTGCCGTAGCCCGCATACGCACACCCCGCGCATGCGGGAGGCGTATACGTAACCCGTACACGTACACCAACGTCGCACCCAAGAGGAGCGTGCCCATGCCGTCTCATCCGATCGCCGAGACCGTCGCCTCGCTGATGCCCCGCGCCAAGCAGGAGCTGTCCGAGCTGGTGGCTTTCCAGTCGGTGGCGGACTGGGCCAATTTCCCCCAGAGCGAGAGCCAGGCCGCCGCGAACTGGGTCGCCGACGCGCTGCGCACCGAGGGCTTCCAGGACGTGGCGCTGCTCGACACCCCCGACGGCACCCAGTCGGTGTACGGGTTCCTGCCCGGCCCGGCGGACGCGCCGACCGTCCTGCTGTACGCGCACTACGACGTGCAGCCCCCGCTGGACGACGCGGCCTGGATCTCCCCCGCCTTCGAGCTGACCGAGCGGAACGGCCGCTGGTACGGGCGCGGCAGCGCCGACTGCAAAGGCGGGTTCATCCTGCACCTGCTCGCGCTGCGCGCCCTGAAGGCCAACGGCGGCGTCCCGGTGAACGTGAAGGTGATCGTCGAGGGTTCGGAGGAGCAGGGCACCGGCGGTCTCCAGCAGTACGCGACGGCCCACCCCGAACTGCTGGCCGCCGACGCCGTCGTGATCGGCGACGCGGGCAACTTCCGTACGGGCCTGCCGACGGTCACCGCGACCCTGCGCGGCATGTGCCTGCTGAAGGTCAAGATCGACACCCTGGGCGGCAACCTGCACTCCGGCATGTTCGGCGGGGCCGCCCCCGACGCGATGGCCGCCCTGATCCAGCTGCTGGCCTCGCTGCGCGCGCCGGACGGTTCGACCACGGTGGACGGGCTGGCTTCGGACGGTGTGTGGGAGGGGCTCCAGTACCCGGAGGCCGACTACCGCTCCGACGCGAAGGTGCTCGACGGGGTCGAGCTGATCGGCGAGGGCACGATCGCGGACCGGCTGTGGTCCCGGCCGGCCGTCACCGTGCTGGCCATCGACTCCCCGCCGCTGGCCAGTGCCACCCCCTCGGTGCACGCGAGCGCGGGCGCGCTGGTGAGCCTGCGGGTGCCGCCGGGCGTGGACACGGCGGAGGCGATCAAGCTGCTGGAGGCCCACCTGGTGGCGCACACCCCGTGGAAGGCGCGCCTGGAGCTCGAAGTCGTCGGCCAGGGACAGCCGTTCCAGGCTGACACGACCAGCCCCGCGTACGCCTCGATGGCGCAGGCCATGAAGGCGGCCTACCCGGGCCAGGAGATGCAGATCAGCGGCATGGGCGGCTCCATTCCCCTGTGCAACACGCTGACCGAGCTGTACCCGGACGCGGAGATGCTGCTCATCGGCCTGAGCGAACCCGAGGCGCAGATCCACGCGGTGAACGAGAGCGTCTCCCCGGAGGAGCTGGAGCGCCTGTCGGTCACGGAGGCGCTGTTCCTCCTCAACTACGCGGAGTCCAAGCGCGCCTGACGGTGTCTCGGGCGGTTCCCCGAACGCTCGGCTACGGGCGAACCACGCTACCGGCGCAACCTCCGCCGGCGGCGTGGTTCGTCCTCGTACGTTCGGGTGATGGATCTCGTAGAAGTCGTTCCCGACCGCCTCCACATGCTCCGCTTCCCCATCGGCCAGGCCTACCTCTGGCGCGACGGTGAGGCCCTGACCCTGATCGACGCGGGCCACGCCGGTTCGGCGGACGCGATCGAAGGGGCGATACGTTCCCTCGGGCTGCTGCCGGAGCGGCTGGAGCGGATCGTCCTGACCCACTGCCACCGCGATCACGTCGGAGCGGCGGGCGAACTCGCCGCGCGCCGGGGCGCCGAGGTACTGGCGCACGCGCTCGACGCGCCGGTGATCCGCGGCGAGCAGCCGGTCCCGGAGCCGGTCCTGCTGGACTGGGAACTCCCGCTGTACGCACACGGCCTGACGGTGCCCGAGGCCCCGCCGACCCGGGTGGACCGGGAGGTGAAGGACGGCGAGGTACTCCCCTTCGGCGACGGCGCGGTCGTCGTCCACGCTCCGGGTCACACCCCGGGCAGCATCGGTGTCCATCTCCCGCAGCACGGCGTGCTGTTCACGGGCGACTGCGTCGCCGGTGTCGGCCAGGTGATGCTCGGCGTCTTCAACGTGGACCGCGCCCGGGCCGTCGAGTCGATGCTCCACCTCGCCGCGCTGGCCCCTTCGGTTGCCTGCTTCGGCCACGGCGACCCCGTGACCTCGGACACCGCGGCCACCCTCCTGGCGGCAGCCCGAGCGGCAGCGTCCCCGACCGCCTGATCCGGACGACGGGCCGGGCCGGGGGTCGGCTCCTCCCCGGCCCTCACGCCCCCGCCCGGCCCCCACGCCCCGGCCCCCACGCTCCCGCCCGGCGCCCGCGCCCGTGCCCGGCTCCGGAGCCGCCCGTCTACGGAACCGCCCGTCCCGCCTCCAAGTACGCCGCCCGGCCCCGTTCGCGTGCCCGCAGGGCCCACCGGAGCCTCGCGTAGCGCACCTGCGGCAGCAGGTCCGCCGCCTCCTCCTCCGTCACGAACCGCCAGGCCCGCAGCTCCGGTCCGGGCAGCCGCAGCCGCCCGGCCTGCGCCGCCGACAGCCGGCCCCCGTCGAACAGCAGCCGCAGGCCGCCGTAGCCCGCCGGGGGGCCCGGCGGCTCCCAGTCCACGACCAGGAGCTCGGGGAGGCGCTCCAGTACGAGCCCGAGTTCCTCCTCGACCTCCCGTACCCCCGCGCACGCCGGGGCCTCCCCGGCCTCGACGACTCCGCCGGGGAACTCCCACCCCGGCTTGTACGTCGGGTCCACCAGCAGCACCCGGTCCTCGTCGTCGAAGAGCAGCACCCCCGCCGCGACCGTCTCGCGCGTCGGCTGCGGGGTCTGCACGATGTCGCAGACCCGGGCCGTGTCGGTGCGTACGGCCTCGGCGATCCGCTCGGCCGTCTCCCGTACGGTCAGGGTCCCGTTGTCGATGACGTGCGCGTCGGCCGCGAGCCAGCCCAGCGCGTGCTGGTAGGCCGGGATGTGGTCGTAGGCCCACTGCCGCACCCGCAGGTCCGCGTCCGCCGCCGCCCCGGGCTCCTCCCGGGTCGCGATCCGCTCCCGGAGGATCGTTTCCTCCGGGGCGAGCAGGACGTGCCGCACCGCGATCCTGCGGGCCGCGAGCCCGCCGAAGATCTCGTCGCGGTATTCCTGCCGCAGCAGCGTCATGGGGACCACCAGCACCCCGCCCAGTTCGGCGAGCATCGCCGCCGCCGTGTCCACGACGAGCCGCCGCCAACTCGGCAGGTCCTGGTAGTCGGACACCTCCGCGAGGCGTTTGCGCGGCAACAGCACGCGCAGCGCGTCACCGATGAACTCCGGGTCGAACAAGGTGCTCTCCGGCAGGAGGCCGGTCAGCTCGCGCGCTGTGCTGCTCTTCCCGGCGCCGAAGGTGCCGTTGATCCAGACAATCACGTCTACCCCTCTCCCGATGCCCCCAGTGGCTTGCCCGCACCACCCTGCCACGGAAACCCCGGCGCCCCGCCGAGTGCTTATCCTCAAGGTCAGGGGCCTGTCCGCAGCGCCGGGCCCGCACCGCCGCAGCACCCGTCCCCCTGGAGGTCCGACACCGTGCCGCACACCCGCCGCCCGCCCGAGCCCCGCTACGGCAACCGGCCGACCATGAAGGACGTGGCGGCCCGGGCCGGCGTGGGCCTCAAAACGGTGTCACGCGTGGTCAACGGGGAGCCGGGCGTCACCCCGGACACCGAGAGGCGGGTCCAGGAGGCCATCGATGCGCTCGGTTTCCGCCGCAACGACAGCGCGCGGGTGCTGCGCAAGGGGCGCACCGCCACCGTCGGCCTGGTCCTGGAGGACCTCTCCGACCCCTTCTACGGGCCGCTCAACCGGGCCGTGGAAGAGGTGGCCCGCGCCCACGGCGCCCTGCTCATCAACGGCTCCAGCGACGAGGACCCGGAGCGCGAGCGGGAGTTGGCGCTCGCGCTGTGCGCCCGCCGGGTGGACGGACTCGTGGTGATCCCGGCCGGGGACGACCACCGCTACCTGGAACCGGAGATCCGGGCCGGGGTGGCCACGGTGTTCGTGGACCGCCCGGCGGGCCGGATCGACGCGGACGTGGTGCTGTCCGACAGCTTCGGGGGCGCCGTGAACGGGGTGGCGCACCTGATCGCGGGCGGCCACCGCCGGATCGGCTTCATCGGCGACCAGCCGCACATCCACACCGCGACCGAGCGACTGCGGGGCTACCGCGCGGCCATGGCCGACGCCGGCCTGCCGGTGGCCGGCTCCTGGGTCTCCCTCGGCACGACGGCCCCGGAGCGCGTCTCGGCGGCCGCCCGGGCGATGCTGTCCGGCCCGGAGCCGGTCACGGCCCTCTTCGCGGGCAACAACCGCGTGACGGTCACGGCGGTACGGGTCCTCGCCGCTCTCCCCCACCCGGTGGCCCTGGTCGGCTTCGACGACTTCGAACTCGCCGATCTGCTGAACCCGGGCATCACGGTCATCGCGCAGGACGCCGCGGCCCTGGGCCGGGTGGCCACGGACCGCCTCTTCCAGCGCCTGGCGGGCGCCGACCTCCCCCCGGCCCGCATCGAACTCCCCACCCGCCTGATCACCCGCGGCTCGGGCGAGCTCCCGCCGGCCGACTGACCCTCACGGCTCCGGATCCCCGGCCGCCCGGACGCCTCCGGCCAACTCGTCGCCGAGCGGGCTGCGCCGGTAGAGGACCTGCCGTCCGTCGCGCGCCCTGCTCAGCAGGCCCGCGGCATGCAGCACCCGCAGGTGCTGGGAGACGGCGCTCGGAGTGACCCGGAAGCGGCGGGCGATCTCGGCCGTGGCCAGCGGCTCGTCCAGCAGGCCGAGCAGCCGGGCGCGGGGAGCGCCGATGAGCGCCACGAGCGCGGGTTCGTCCGCGGTGGGCGGCGGGGTCCACAGGGTCGCCACCCCCCGGCTCGGGTACGCCAGCGTGGGCGGCTCCTCGGGGCTGACCGGGGGCGCCGGCTTGTGGACGAAGACGGACGGCAGGAGGAGCAGCCCACGCCCGGACGCCGCGACGCGGTGGCTGCTGATCATCGCGCCGATGTGCAGGACGCCGTCGTTCCAGCGCAGGTTCGGGTGCATGTCGGCGAACAGCCGCCGCGCGCCTCCCACGGCCAACTGCCGTGCGCGGTAGGTCATGTCGGCTTCCAGCAACAGTCGCATCCGCGGCCACGCCGGCCGGACGGCCACCTCCCAGTAGCTGCGGAGCAGGTCGCATATGTCGTCGCGGAGCACCGCGACCGCTGCGTCGTCGGCGCAATCCGCCGCGCTCAGCGGGTCGGGGAGCGGGTCCGGGGCGTGCGCGGCCAGCAGGTCACGGCGGACCGTGTCGGGGGAGGTGGCCCGGACGGCGGCGAGTTCCACCTCGAAGTCCGGGGCGAAGCTCGCGGGCCGCGGGGTCAGGAAGTCGGGCAGCGTGCGCCTTTGGGCGACCAGGGACATCAGCAGAGCCGTGTCGAGCTCACCGAGCCGGCCGAGCACGCTCCTGCGCCACGGGAGGTGCACCGCCGACAGACCCGGCTCCCGCAGCACCCGCAGGCTGAGCACGGTCTCGCCGAGCGGCGAGAGGGCGAAGCGGGTGTCTGCGAGGTCTTCGACACCGAGCTCGAAGCTGATCATTAAGCAATACGCTACATCGATTTGCGGTGCGCCGCGGGTGCCGTGGACTTCCCCTCATGACACGAACGGCGGGCCGGCAGGCCGAGATGAGCCGCAGGACGGTACTGACCCTGGCGGCGGTCTGTGCGGTCGCGGTGGGCACCCTCTACTTCCCGCAGGCCATCAGCCCGTTGATCGCCGCCGGGCTGGGCACCTCCCCCGATGCGGCGTCCCTGGTGGTGACCGCCACCCAGGTCGGCTACACGGCCGGGCTCTTCCTTCTGGTGCCGCTCGGCGACCGGTTCCCGCACCGCCCGCTCCTGGTCACCCTGCTCGCCCTCACCGGACTGGGTCTGCTCGCCGCGGGCTGCGCCCCGAGCCTCGGGTTCCTCGCCGCCGCCGGGATGTTCACCGGGATCACCACCGTGGCCGCGCAGATCATCGTCCCGATGGCGGCCGGGCTGGTGGGCGCGGACCGCCGCGGGGCGGTTCTGGGCACCCTGCTGAGCGGGTCGATCGGCGGGATGCTGCTGGCCCGCACCTTCGGCGCGACGCTCGGCGAACGGCTGGGATGGCGGGCCCCCTATCTGGTGGCCGCCGTTCTCCTCCTGCTGCTCGCGGCCGTCCTGGCCGTGGCGGTACCGCGCACGCCTCCGCCCGCCCGCCGGCCGTACGGGGCGCTGCTCGCCGACTCCCTGCGCATGCTGCGCAGCGAATCGCGACTGCGCCGCTCCTGCCTCTACCAGGGAGCCGTCTTCGGCGGGTTCTCGGCCGTCTGGACCTGTGCGGCGCTTCTCCTCACGGGTCCGGCGTACGGTCTGGGGCCGCAGGCCGTGGGGCTGCTCGCACTGGTGGGCGCGGCCACCATGTTCTGCACCCCACTCGCCGGGCGCATGGTGGACCGGTGGGGCCCCGATCCGGTGAACCTCGTCTGCCTGCTCGCGGTCCTCGCATCGGCGGCGGTCCTCGCGGCGGGAGTCCGGGGCGGCGTGCCGGGTCTGGCCGCCCTGACGGTGGGCACGCTGATGCTGGACATCGCGATGCAGTCCGGCATGATCGCGAATCAGGCGCGGGTCCTCGCCGTGCGGGCCGACGCGCGCAGCCGCCTCAACACCGCCTACATGACCTGCGCCTACCTGGGCGGGAGTGCCGGGTCCTGGCTCGGTGTACGCGTCTACGGCCGGGCCGGCTGGCAGGGCGTGTGCGTGCTCGTGGCCGCTCTCGCCGCCGTGGCCCTGGCGCACCACCTGACGGCAGGACGCAATGTGGCCCGGCCGGGGTCCGCCCGGCCGGGCCACGTCGTCACTGCCGAACGTCTCAGGCGGTGGCCGTCAGCGTCGCCGAGCGGCGCGGGATGGCGAAGGCGTCGAGCTCCGCTCGGGTCAGGCCGGTCAGGGCGGTGACCTCGTCGGCGCCGACGGCGCCGCAGTCCAGGCCGCGGACCAGGTAGCCGGCCAGGGCCTTCGCGGTGGCGGGCTCGTCCATGACGTCGCCCTCGATCTTGGCGACGTACGCCTTCAGGCGCGCGGCGGCGGTTTCGAGGCCCTCGCGGTAGAAGATGAAGACGGCCGCGTAGCGGGTCGGCAGGTGCGCCGGGTGCATGTCCCAGCCCTGGTAGTAGGCACGGGCCAGGGCGCGGCGGGTGAGGCCGTAGTGCAGCTTCCAGGCCTCGTGGACGTGCTCGGTGGTGCCGATCGGCAGGACGTTGGTCGAGCCGTCGGAGACGCGCACGCCGGTGCCGGCGGCCGCGACCTGCATGATCGCCTTGGCGTGGTCGGCGGCCGGGTGGTCGCTCGACTGGTACGCGGCGGAGACGCCGACGCAGGCGCTGTAGTCGAAGGTGCCGTAGTGCAGGCCGGTGGCGCGGCCCTTGGAGGCCTCGATCATCCGGGCGACCGCGGCGGTGCCGTCGGAGGCCAGGATGGACTGGCTGGTCTCGATCTGGATCTCGAAGCCGATCCGGCCGGGGCGCAGGCCGCGGGCGGTCTCGAAGGCCTCCAGCAGCTGCACGAAGGCCGTGACCTGCTCGGGGTAGGTGACCTTGGGCAGGGTCAGGACCAGGCCCTCGGGCAGGCCGCCGTGGGCGAGCAGGCCGGAGAGGAAGATGTCGGTGGTCCGGATGCCGCGGTCGCGGACGTTGGACTCCATGCACTTCATCCGGATGCCCATGTACGGGGCGTTCGTGCCGTTGGAGAAGGCTTCGGCGACGAGGCGGGCGGCGCGGGCCGCGGCCTGGTCCTCCTCCTCGTCGGAGCGGACGCCGAAGCCGTCCTCGAAGTCGACGCGGAGGTCCTCGATGGGCTCGGAGGCGAGCTTGGCGCGGACGCGGTCGTAGACCGGTACGGCCAGCTCGTCGGAGATGCCGAGTACCTTGGCGAAGGTGGCGGCGTCCGGGGCGTGCTCGTCAAGGGCCGCGAGGGCCTGGTCGCCCCAGGTACGGATGGTGTCCGCCGCGAAGACGTCACCGGGCACGTAGACCGTGTGGATGGGCTGGCGGGTGCCGGGGTCGCCCGGGTAGTGGCGCGCGAGTTCCGCGTCCACCGGCTTGAGGGAAGCGCTGATGCCCTCGCTGACCGCGCCTGCGAGGCTCGTCGCCACCTTCTCCTGCTGACCCATCGTGCACTCTCCTCTTTTCCGCTTCACGGAATCTTAGATCCGCATTACAGAATTTAGCCACGGGGTTCCGCTCAGTCAATGGTCCCTCCGCCGTCCTGGACAAACGACTCGGGGCCGTGCGGTGAGAAACACCACACGGCCCCGGAGACCACTTACCCGCAGGTCAGCGCCTGCGGCAGGGTTTTAGCCCTTGCGCGCCTTGATCTCGTCGGTCAGCTGGGGGACGACCGCGAAGAGGTCGCCGACCACGCCGTAGTCGACGAGGTCGAAGATCGGGGCCTCGGCGTCCTTGTTGATCGCGACGATCGTCTTCGACGTCTGCATGCCGGCGCGGTGCTGGATCGCGCCCGAGATGCCGGAGGCGATGTACAGCTGCGGGGAGACCGACTTGCCGGTCTGGCCGACCTGGTTGGAGTGCGGGTACCAGCCGGCGTCCACGGCGGCGCGCGAGGCGCCGACGGCCGCACCGAGGGAGTCCGCGAGGGCCTCGATGATGTGGAAGTTCTCGGCGCCGTTGACGCCGCGGCCGCCGGAGACCACGATCGCGGCCTCGGTCAGCTCGGGGCGGCCGGTCGACTCGCGCGGGGTGCGGGAGGTGACCTTGGTGCCGGTGGCCAGGGCGCCGAAGGTGACGGCGAGCGCCTCGACGGTGCCGGCGGCCGGAGCGGCCTCGACCGGGGCCGAGTTCGGCTTCACGGTGATGACCGGGGTGCCCTTGGAGACGCGGGACTTGGTGCTGAAGGACGCGGCGAACGCGGCCTGCGTCGCGACCGGGCCCTCGTCACCCGCCTCCAGGTCGGTGGCGTCGGTGATGATGCCGGAGCCGATGCGGACGGCCAGGCGGGCGCCGATCTCCTTGTTCTCCGCGGAGGAGGGGAGCAGCACGGCCGCCGGGGAGACCGCGGCGTACGCGGCCTGGAGCGCGTCCACCTTCGGTACGACGAGGTAGTCGGAGAACTCCGGGGCGTCGGCGGTGAGGACCTTGACGGCACCGTGCTCGGCGAGCACGGCGGCGGTGGCCTCGGCACCGGCGCCGAGGGCGACGGCGACGGGCTCGCCGATGCGGCGGGCCAGCGTCAGCAGTTCGAGGGTGGGCTTGCGGACGGCGCCGTCGACGTGGTCGACGTAGACGAGGACTTCAGCCATTGGGGATGCTCCTGCGAATGCGAAGTAGTCAGGGGGCGTTTGAGAAGGGGCCGAAGCTCTTAGATGAACTTCTGGCCGGCCAGGAACTCGGCCAGCGACTTGCCGCCCTCGCCCTCGTCCTTGACGATCGTGCCGGCGGTGCGGGCCGGACGCTGGGTCGCGGAGTCGACCGCGGTCCAGGAGCCTTCGAGACCGACCTCGTCGGACTCGATCTCCAGCTCCTCCAGGTCCCAGGACTCCACCGGCTTCTTCTTGGCGGCCATGATGCCCTTGAAGGACGGGTAGCGGGCCTCGCCCGACTGGTCCGTCACCGAGACGAGGGCCGGGAGGGAAGCCTCCAGCTGCTCGCTCGCGGAGTCGCCGTCGCGGCGGCCGGTGACGACACCGTCCTCGACCTTGACCTCGGACAGCAGGGTGACCTGCGGGACGCCCAGGCGCTCGGCCAGGATCGCCGGGAGGACACCCATGGTGCCGTCGGTCGAGGCCATGCCCGTGATGACCAGGTCGTAACCGGCCTTCTCGATCGCCTTGGCGAGCACCAGCGAGGTCGCCATGACGTCGCTGCCGTGCAGGTCGTCGTCCTCGACGTGGATGGCCTTGTCGGCACCCATGGACAGCGCCTTGCGCAGCGCGTCCTTCGCGTCCTCGGGGCCCACCGTCAGGACGGTGATCTCCGCGTCGTCGGCCTCGTCGGCGATCTGCAGCGCCTGCTCGACGGCGTACTCGTCGAGCTCCGACAGCAGGCCGTCGACGTCGTCACGGTTGACGGTCAGGTCTTCGGTGAACTGCCGGTCGCCAGTGGCGTCGGGCACGTACTTCACACAGACAACGATCCTCAGGCTCACGCCGGCTCTCCTACCGCATCGACATTTCTGGTACCGCCTTGTTCAGGCAGCATAGGCGCCATCTCGGGCCGTTCCCGCCGGGGCGGCCCGCGCCCCGTTCGGGAATGTTACTCGTCAGTACACAGCGGGTTCCGCCAGGTTGCAAGGCCGGTGAACTGTGATCTGGCCAACGCCGGTGGAACCGGCCCCAGCAGGGACGATTCAGTCCCTCAACGCGTTGAAGCGCCCCTGGTGGTACAGCAGCGGACGGCCCTCTCCGGCCGGATCCCCCACCGGGTCCCCCGCCGGGTCCCCGGCGACCGCCTCCGCGATGATCACCCGGTGCTCGCCGGCCGGAACCCGCGCCACGACCCGGCACACCAGCCAGGCCAGGACGCCGCCCAGGACCGGAACCCCGTGCGGGCCGGGCGCCCAGTCGGTCGCCGGACCGAAGCGGTCGGCCCCGTTGCGGGCGAACAGGCCCGCCAACTCCCCCTGGTGCTCGCCGAGTATGTGGACCCCGAGGTGCTCGGAGTCCCGTATCGCGGGCCAGCTGGAGGACCCCGTGCCGATGGTGAACGACAGGAGCGGGGGGTCCGCCGAGACGGAGTTGAGCGAGGTCGCGGTGAATCCCGCCGGCCGACCGCCGCTCTCGGCAGTGATCACGGCGACGCCCGCGGCGTGCCGGCGGAACACCGAGCGCAGCAGCGCGGGCGAGCCGGGCAGGCCTGCGCCGACCCGCGGGGAAGGAGCCGTCGGAGCCGTCATCAGGAGGTGCCCCGTCCGTAAAGCAGGAGTTCATACCGCATATCGCAAGCCTGGCGATCTCTCGTGTACACAGTCAAGCCTGAACGGTCAGATGTAGGGCGCGTCACGCTGCGTGCGGACGCGTGCACCGGCTCACCGGACGCCCCCGGCGCCCGCCACGGGGCGATGTCCGCGCCCGCGTCACACCGCGGCGCCCAGGGCGGCGATCACGTCCGCCTTGCGCGGCATCCCGGCGGCCCGCCGCACGATCCGGCCGGCCGCGTCCAGGACCAGTACGGTCGGGGTCTTGACGATGCCCAGGGCCCGTACGAGGTCCAGGTTCTTCTCGGCGTCGATCTCGATGTGCCGGACGCCCCCGACCATGGCCGCCACCTCGTCCAGGATCCGCCGGGTGGCCCGGCAGGGCTGGCAGAAGGCACTGGAGAACTGCACGAGCGTGGCCCGCTCCCCCGGCTCGGCCCCCAGTTCGGCGATGCCCAGCCGGCCGTCGCCCCGACCCGCGCCCGCGGCCTCGCCGGCGGTCCCGTCCGCGGTCCCGCCCGCGCCCTCGTCCCGCTCGCCTGCGCGCACCCGCGCCCCCGTCTCAGCCGTCGCCTGGCCCGTACGGGCACTCGTCCATCATCCCGGTACGGTCGTACGCTGATCGGAGCGCCCCGCGGACCCTCCGCATTCCCGGCGTGACGAGAATCTCGCCGGGCACGGGCGTCTGGGCTGGCCTGCGGCTCCCGTATGGGGCACGATCCCCATGGCCGCGTACCTACGCTGCCGTAACTTCCGGCCGGGAGCACCTCCAGGCAGAAAGCGGGGTCTCCCCACCATGGCTGAGCTCGTCTACCCCCCGGTTATCGGTGCCGCGCACACCCTCTTCCGTGCGCTCGACGTCCGCATCGACATGAAGGGCACCGAGAACATCCCCCGCAAGGGCGGGGCCGTTCTGGTGTCGAACCACATCGGCTACCTCGACTTCATCTTCGCCGGGCTGACCGCGCGCCCGCAGAAGCGGCTCGTCCGCTTCATGGCGAAGGAGTCGGTGTTCCGGCACAAGGTGTCCGGTCCGCTGATGCGCGCGATGAAGCACATCCCGGTGGACCGCGCCCAGGGCGAGACGGCCTACCAGCACGCGCTCGACTCGCTGCGCTCCGGCGAGATCATCGGCGTGTTCCCGGAGGCGACGATCTCCCAGTCCTTCACGCTCAAGAGCTTCAAGTCCGGTGCGGCGCGCATGGCCCAGGAAGCCGGTGTCCCGCTGATCCCGGTGGCGCTGTGGGGGACGCAGCGGATGTGGACCAAGGGCCGCCCCAAGGACCTCAAGCGCAGCCACATCCCGGTGACCATGCGGGTGGGCGAGCCGCTTGAGGCGCCCGCCGACCAGTACGCCGGGGCCATCACCCGCCGGCTGCGCGAGCGGGTGCAGGAACTGCTGGACGCCGCGCAGGCCGCCTACCCGGCCAAGCCCAAGGGTGCCGAGGACTCCTGGTGGCTGCCGGCCCACCTCGGCGGCACCGCGCCGACCCCGGCGCAGGTCAAGGAAGCCGGCTGAGGCCGACTGCACCACGACGGACCGCGGCCCCGCCCATCGGGCGGGGCCGCAGTGCTGCGCCGTGGACGTGTCAGTTCGGGTTCTCCGCGTGGGTCAGCGTCTCCCAGGCCTCGAAGTGGTTCTCGGTGCCGGCCGGGCGGCGGCCCTCGGTGAGCCGGCGGGTGTTCTCCATCGTGACGCCGAGCCGGGTGTGCAGGGCGTTGTAGCCGACCTCGGTGGCCGGACCCAGCCCCTTGGTGAGGCTCCCGCCGCACAGCCAGGAGGGCACGGCCTCACCGAGTTCGTACTTGGCGTGGAAGCCCAGCGCGTGGCGGAACCGGTCCTTGAACTCCGGGTACAGGTCGCGCCCTTGGATGCGCGAGGTCTCGGCCACGTGCAGGGCCGCCGCGATGCCCATGCCGGTGTGGCCGAAGTCCCGGCAGGTCTCCTGCGCCAGACCGTCCACGAAGGTGCTCTGGCCGTGCCAGTAGTCGATCAGCTCGCTCCGGGTGTCGATGGTGGAGCGCGGCGGGTACTTCGGCTGCGGCCCGTCGGTGGCCAGGTAGAAGTAGGCGGGCACCCGGCCGAGGTAGATCGCCAGCGCCTTGTCGTAGCTCGCGCGGTCGTCGAGGTGGACGGAGATGCCGACGGCGGCGTCCATCATGATCAGTTCCCAGTTGCCGTTGCTGTTCGGCTTCCCGCCGATCACCTCGGGCAGGTAGACGTCGCGCAGCATCGTGGCGAAGCGCCCCTGGTTGGGCCAGCCGCCGGTGTAGGTGTGCTTGACGATCTCGGCGGCGCGCGGCCAGGTGGAGCCCGCCCAGCCGCTCTGCAGCGGGGCGTTGCTGTTGGTGTGGTCCTTGATCCGCGCGGACCAGGCGTCCATCAGCTCGATCGACTTCTTCGCGTACCGGGTGTCGCGGGTGATGTACCAGGCGAGCGCGTCGGTGTACGCGGCTATGGCGTCCTCCCGCTCGTCGGTGCAGCCGAGGTTGGGGTTGGAGTAGGAGCCGCATTCGACGATCTCGCGCGGCTTGGGCGTCCGCGACAGCGACCCGTACCGGCTCGCGAGCATGTCGTCGAAGGCCGCTTTCCACGGCTGCTGCCCGGCCTGCACCTTGGCCCGTACGAAGTCCAGCTGGGCGCGGCTGTTCAGGACTCCGGGATGGGCGAAGGCCGTGGGGGCGGCGGCGAGTACGACAGGGGTGTCCGGGGTGTGGGGGGTGACGGCGGCGGAGGTGGGGGCGAGGGTCAGCGCCGCGACCAGGCCGAGGGCTGCGGTGAGCAGCCCGGCGGGGACTCCGTAACGCATGAAGCGCCTTCCGGTCGGAGGTCAGAGGTGGGGGGCCTCTGAGGTGGGGGTCCGTAGGGGTCCGTGCGGGTCCGTGGGGGGATCCTGCGGCCGAAGATACTCATGCGCATGCCAAGCTGACAACGATGTCAGACAGGAAACTTTCCTATTGACCGAAAACCGCGATCCTTTCGCCCTACACCCGTATGGCGTAACCTCGCACCCCTCTGCCACGTCACCTGGCGAAAGGGGCCGGGATGCCGGGGCTCGGACGGTACTTGGCCGCCGCACTGGCGGCGCGCTTCGCCTCCGAGGGCATGGGCATGGCCGTCGTACTGCTGGCCCTCCAGCGGACCGGCAGCGCCGCCCACGGCGCGTTCGTCCTGACCGCCTGGCTGGCCCCGCACGTGCTCGCCGCTCCCCTCGCGGGCGCCGCCGCGGCCAGATCGCGCCGGCCCCGTCTCTTCCACGTGGGCGCCCTGGCGGGATTCACCACGGCCGTGGCGGCACTGGCCTTCCTGCTCGGGCGGGCTCCGACGCCGGTGGTGCTCGCGGTGGCGGTGCTCGGCGGCTCCTGCGGGCCGATGGTGACGGGCGGGCTGTCGAGCCTGGTGGCGGGGCTGGTCCCGCCGGGTCCCGCGCGGGACCGGGCCTACGGCTGGGACGCGTCGACCTACAACGGCGCCGCGGTCACCGCTCCGGCGGCCGTCAGCCTGGTCGCGGCCTTCGGCTCGGCCGGACCGGCGATGGTCCTCCTCGCGGCTTCCGGCGCACTGGCCGCGGCCCTGGCGGCGACGCTCCCCTACGCGAAGCCCGGCCGGGGGCCCGCCCCGGGCGCACCCCGGGCCGGACTGGGGTCCGGACTGGCCGCCCTGTGGCGGGTCCGGGAGCTGCGGGCCGTCACCTCGGCCACGACTCTGGCCTTCGTGGGCATCGGGGCGCTCACCACCACCGCGGTGCTCCTGGCCACCACGCTCGGCAGTCCGGGAGGCGGCGGGGTGCTCATGACCGCCTTCGCCCTGGGCGCCCTGACCGGCTCCCTGACCCTGGGCCGGATCACGTCCGTGCCGCCGGGCCGGCTGGCCCGCTGGGCCATGGCGGCGACCGGTGTGGCGCTGACGGCTGCCGCGTTCACCCCGTCCGTCCCCCTCACGGCGGTGGCGTTCGCGGCCGCCGGGGTGTGCGACGGCCCGCTGCTGACGGCCACCCTGCGCATCCGCTCGGAGTTCGCACCCGAGGAGGCCCGGACCCAGGTGTTCACCCTCGGCGCCGGACTGAAGGTGACGGCCGCGTCGACGGGCGCCGCGCTCGTGGGGCTCGCCGCCGCCGCACCGCCCTGGATCCTGGTGCTCGCGATCGCCGCGCTGCAACTGGCCGCGGCCCTGCTGCACACCGCGGTGGCGGCGCGCGGCCCCGCCCGGGCCGCGGTGGCGGCCGGGGCCGTCGCCACGACAGGCCCTAGAGCGCCGTCGGCAGGTTCCGCCACAACTGCGCCCGGTCCACGGACTCCCGGAGCGCCTTGAGCGGGGCCGGGTGCGCAGCCGCGTACAGCCCGGGGTAGTCGATCTCGCCGAGCTCCGGGCGCACGGGGAAGGCGAGTTGCTCGTGGTCCAGGGTGAACTGGGCGTCCACGCCGGGCTTGTTGCCCCGGGGGTCCACCCGGGACCAGTCCTCACTGCCGGGCAGGCGCAGCGCGACGAGACCGTGGAGGACGAGGTTCGATCCGTCGTCGTCACCGAGGAGCTGGTAGCAGAGACCGGCCGGGATGCCGCGGTTGCGCAGCAGCGCGGTCAGCGCGTGGGACTTGGCGTAGCAGATGCCGTTGCGCGTCGCCAGGACGTCGGAGGCGCGCCAGGAGACGCGGTCGTCCCCTGAGTCGGCGGAGTGCGGGATGGTGTCGCGGACGAACTCGAAGGCCGCTTTGGCGTATGAATATGCGTCGCCCGTGGCCGTCCACAGCGCGTCGGCGGTCTCGTCGACCAGTGGATGGTCGTGGTCGACCACGTCATCGGCCGCCAGATAGGCGGCAACGTCGGAATGCTCCTGGATCAGTTCCATGATCCAGGAGCATACTCATGCATCCGACTGCATGCCTATAGATTTATGCCGCTAGCGTGCGAGCTCTTCCTTCAACGCCTGGAGGAAGCCGTCCACGTCCTCTTCCCGGGTGTCGTAGCTGCACATCCACCGGACGTCGCCCGCGATCTCGTCCCAGAAGTAGAAGCGGTAGCGCTCCTGCAGCCGCCGCGAGACCTCGTGCGGAAGCCGCGCGAACACGGCGTTCGCCTGCACCGGGTAGAGGATCTCCACCCCGTCGGTCTCGCGCACCCCGGCCGCCAGCCGCTGCGCCATCGCGTTGGCGTGGCGGGCGTTGCGCAGCCACAGGTCCTTCGCGAGGAGCGCTTCGAGCTGCACCGACACGAAGCGCATCTTGGAGGCGAGCTGCATCGACATCTTGCGGATGTGCTTCATCTGCCGGACGGAGTCCGGGTTCAGCACGACGACGGCCTCGCCGGCCATCATCCCGTTCTTGGTGCCGCCGTAGGACAGCACGTCCACGCCGACCGCGTTGGTGAAGCTGCGCATCGGCACGTCGAGCGAGGCCGCGGCGTTGGCTATCCGGGCGCCGTCGAGGTGGACCTTCATCCCCTTGGCGTGCGCGTGCTCGCAGATGGCACGGATCTCGTCGACGGTGTAGACCGTGCCGAGCTCGGTGTTCTGGGTGATCGAGACGACCTGCGGCATCGCCCGGTGCTCGTCCTCCCAGCCCCAGGCCTGCCGGTCGATGAGCTCGGGGGTGAGCTTGCCGTCCGGGGTGGGGACGGTGAGCAGCTTGAGGCCCGCCATCCGCTCGGGCGCACCGCCCTCGTCGACGTTGATGTGCGCCGACTCGGCGCAGATCACGGCGCCCCAGCGGTCGGTGAGGGCCTGCAGGGCGGTCACGTTGGCGCCGGTGCCGTTGAAGACCGGGTAGGCCTCGGCGTGCGGGCCGAAGTGGCCGCGGAAGACCTGCTGCAGGTGCTCGGTGTACTCGTCGTCGCCGTAGGAGACCTGGTGGCCCCCGTTGGCGAGGGCGATGGCCGCGAGGATCTCCGGGTGGATCCCGGCGTAGTTGTCGCTCGCGAAACCGCGCACCGCCGGGTCGTGGTGCCGGCGGGCGTCGGTCTTCGCCGCGGACTTGCGTATCGCGGTCTTCACGACACCGGTCTTCACGGTTGGGGGGTGAGCCACAGGCGCTGTCCGTTCACATCGGTGGCGGGCCGCTCCCAGACGCCGGCGATGGCCTCGGCCAGCTCCTTGACGTCGGTGAAGCCCGCGAACTTCGCAGTGGGACGCTCGGCGCGCATCGCGTCGTGCACCAATGCCTTGATCACCAGGATCGCAGCCGCGGCGCCCGGACCGTCCTCGCCACCCGCCTTGCGGAAGGAATCCGCCATCGCGAGGGTCCAGGCCTCGGCCGCCGCCTTGCCCGCGTTGTACGCGGCGTTGTTGGCGACCGGCTTGTGCGCACCGGACTGGCTGACCAGGACGTAGCGGCCGCGGTCGCTGCGCAGCAGCCCGTCGTGGAAGGCGAGCGAGGTGTGCTGGACCGTGCGGATGAGGAGCTTCTCCAGGAAGGCCCAGTCCGCGAGGTCGGTGTCGGTGAAGGTGGTGCTGCCGCGCCAGCCGCCGACGAGGTGGACCAGGCCGTCGATGCGGCCGAACTCCTTCTCGGTCTGGTCGGCCCAGGCCTTGGTGGCGTCCAGGTCGAGCAGGTCGACGGTGTCACCGGTGATGGTGGCGCCGCCGTGGGCGTAGCGCGCGGCGTCCACCGCTTCCGCGAGGCGGGCCGCGTCGGCGTCGGAGGCGACGACCACGGCTCCCGCCTCGGCGAGGCGGAGCAGGGTGGCGCGGCCCGCGGGCCCGCCGGCCCCCGCCACCGCCACTACCGCCCCGTGGAGCTTCCCGTTTCCGTTACCGGAGCCGTTCATCTGTGCAGCCTCCTGTGGGCGAGCGCTCACGCGGCTACCCGCGCAGCGGTCTCGCGGTCCGCGGCGTTCCCTGCCGTGATGCCCTTGGTCGAGGCGATCACGCCCTTGAGCTTCTTGGCCAGGGCCTCATAGAACATGCTCAGCGGAAACTCGTCCGGAAGCACGTCGTCCACGAGCTTGCGCGGCGGCTGCGTCAGGTCAAGGGCGTCGGGGCCCTTGGCCCACTTGGACCCCGGGTGGGGGGCGAGGTACTCGGCGACCAGGTCGTACGCCTTGAACCAGTGGACGAGCTTCGGGCGGTCGATGCCGGCCCGGTAGAGGTCCTCGATCTCGGCACACAGCTGGTTGGTGACCTGCGGGGCGCGCATCCAGTCGATCTTCAGCTTGTTGTCCGTCCAGCGCACGACGTCGTGCTTGTGGAGGTACGCGAAGAGGAGCTGGCCGCCGAGGCCGTCGTAGTTGCGGTTGCGGTCGCCGGACACCGGGAAGCGGAACATCCGGTCGAAGAGGACGGCGTACTGCACGTCGCGGCCGTGCTCGTTGCCCTCGGACTCCAGCTTCACGGCCTCCTTGAAGGCGGTGAGGTCGCAGCGCAGCTCCTCCAGGCCGTACATCCAGAACGGCTGGCGCTGCTTGATCATGAAGGGGTCGAACGGCAGGTCGCCGTGGCTGTGGGTGCGGTCGTGGACCATGTCCCACAGGACGAAGGCCTTCTCGCAGCGCTCCTGGTCCTCGACCATCCGGGCGATGTCCTCGGGCAGCTCGATGCCCAGGATGTCCACGGCGGCCTCGGTGACCTTGCGGTAGCGGGCGGCCTCACGGTCGCAGAAGATGCCGCCCCAGGTGAAGCGCTCGGGGGCCTCGCGCACCGCGATGGTCTCCGGGAAGAGCACGGCGGAGTGCGTGTCGTAGCCCGGGGTGAAGTCCTCGAAGGTGATGCCGAGGAAGAGCGGGTTGTCGTACCGGGTGCGCTCCAGCTCGGAGAGCCACTCGGGCCACACCATCTTCAGCACGACGGCTTCGAGGTTGCGGTCCGGGTTGCCGTTCTGCGTGTACATCGGGAAGACCACGAGGTGCTGGAGTCCGTCGGCGCGCTCGGCGGCCGGGGCGAAGGACAGCAGGGAGTCGAGGAAGTCGGGCACGCCGAAGCCGCCGTCGGCCCACTTGCGCAGGTCGGCGATGAGGGCACGGTGGTACGCGGCGCCGTGCGGGAGCAGCGGCGACAGCGCCTCGATGCCCTCGATCACGCGCTCGACCGCGGCCGGGGCGGCTTCGCGGATGTGCGACCCCTCGCGCTCGAAGTCGATGGAGCCGTCGGCCGACTGCCAGGGCCGGATCTCCTCCACGGCGGCCTTGAGCTCGGGCCACGCCGGGTGGTCGACCACCCGCACACCAGCGGTTATCACGGCACCGCTGATACCCGGCACAAGAGTTTCCGTCATGTCACTTCCTCCACAGGAGAACCTCACGTCGGCACAGCGTAAACGGGTGAGGCTCTCCCGCTCAAGAGGAGATCCGGGAAATTATCCTGCGTCACCCCCGGTTTCACCGGAAGTCTTCCCGTTCTTATGCCCGGAGTCGATGACTCCGCCCAGTCGCACCAAGGCCTGACGGGCCTCGGGGAGCACTCCGGCCAGTGCGAGGAACCCGTGGAACATTCCGGGGTGCGCGTCAAGGGCCGAACGGACCCCGGCCCCGAGCAGCCGGTGGTGGTACGCCACCCCCTCGTCCCGCAGCGGATCGCAGCCGGCGACCACCACGTACGCGGGCGGCAGCCCGCGCAGGTCCCCGGCGAGCGGGGAGGCCAGCGGATCGCCGCCGTCGCCGCCGGGGCCGAGGTACTGCTCCCAGAACCAGCGCAGGTGCCCCGCGGTCAGGAAGTAGCCCTCGGCGTTGCTCCGGTAGGACTCCGTGTCCCGGGCGGCGTCCAGGCACGGGTAGATCAGCACCTGGAGCGCGACGGCGGGGCCCCCGCGGTCGCGCGCCAGCCGGCAGGAGGCGGCGGCGAGGTTCCCGCCGGCGCTGTCGCCGGCCACGACCAGGGCGTCCGGGTCCCCGCCGAGCTCGTCGAGGTGTGCACCGGCCCAGCACAGGGCGGCGTAGGCATCGTGGACGGCGGCGGGGAAGCGGGCCTCGGGCGCCCGCCGGTAGTCCACGGAGACCAGGACCGCGCCGGAGGCCCGGCAGAGCGCCCGCGCGGTGGCGTCGTAGCTGTCGAGGTCGCCCAGGACCCAGCCGCCGCCGTGGCAGAACACCACGGTCGGCCGGGAGCCCGGCCGCCGCTCCGGGTCCGGGTAGTAGACGCGTACGGGGACCGGCGGCGCCCCGGGCGGCCCGGGGACCTCCCGGTCCTCCACGGCGCCCACGACGGCCGGCCGGGCCGTCGCGGGCACGGCGGCGAGGATCCGGCGGGCCTCGTCCGCGTCGGTGACCCGCCCTCCGAGGTCGGGGAAGAGGGAGGCCAGCGCATCGGCGTAGGGCCGGGCGGCGGGATCGAGCCGGTCGGCCTGGTCCACCTGGTCCACCTGGTCCGCCCCGTCGGCCTGGTCCGCCCCGTCCGCCCCATCCGCCCCGTCGGCCGCAACGGCCCCAGCAGTCACATCCGTCACGGCGGCGCCCCTACGCCCGCTGGTTCGCGAAGTGCGGGATGACCTTCTCGCCCCACTGCCGCAGGGTCTCCAGGCAGGCCTCCTGCGGCACGGTGCCCATCTGGATCAGGCACATGATCTCGTCGGCCCCCGCGTCCCGCAGCCGCTCCACGTACGCGATCGCCTCGTCGGCGCTCCCGTAGGCGTGGTCCGCGTTGAAGGTGGCCGTGGCGGTGGGCCGCACCGGGATGTCCTGCTCGTGCAGCCGGGCCACCACCTGCTCGGCCGCCCTGCGCATCTCCGCCCCCTCGTCGGCGCCGGCGACCACCGCCTCGTCCGGCACCCCGGCGCCGCCGTACCAGTGGCCGATGGACTGCGCGAAGAACCGCTGCCCCCGGATCCCGATCCTGCGGGCCTCCTCGGGGTCGTCGAGCACGATCGTCGGGCAGAGCACCGAGAAGTGGTCGTTGACGGCCGTCGAGACGAAGCGGCCGCCGTCCCGGCCGGCGATCGCGGCGTCGTAGACCGAGCGCATCCCCCCGATGGACTCGGGCCCGGCGAATCCCATCACCAGCGCCCCCACGCCCAGTTCCGCGGCCTGCACCAGGGTCTCGGCCCGGCTGCACGCGAGGAACAGCGGCGGATGGGGCCGCTGGCTCGGCCGCGGCAGTATGGGGTGCGGATCGATGTCGATGAGTTCCCCGTGGTACTCCAGCTCCTCCTCCTGCCAGGCCTTCCCGATGATCCGCAGCGCCTCCTCCACCTCCGCCGTGGTGCGGTCCCTGTCCACCCCGCACAGCGAGGTCTCCTGCACGGTGCCGCCCCGCCCGGCCCCGAGGTCGACCCGCCCGCCGGACAGCAGGTCGAGCATCGCGGCCCGCTCGGCGACCCGGACGGGGTGGTTGAAGGCGAAGGGCATGCACACGACCCCGTGCCCGATGCGTATGGTGTTCGTCCGGGCAGCGACGAAGCTCAGAAAGATTTCCGGGGCGGACATGTGGGCGTACCACTTCAGGGAGTGGTGCTCGACGGCCCAGATCCGGTCGAATCCCATCTGTTCTGCGAGTACCGCCTGCTCCACGCAGTCACGGATGACCTGGTGCTCGCGCTCCACGGTCGGGTCGGCCAGCTGTGCCTCGAAGATGACGGAGAACTTCACTTATGCCTCCAGGGTCGCGTCCCGTGCCGGGTCTCACTTCTAATCGAAATATGACTAGTAGTCAGAAGCCGAAGAAGCAAGAGCTTCCACCGACCGCGTGGGCGGTACTCGGTCTGCTGTCCTTCCCCGGGGAGCGGACCGGCTACGAGCTGAAGAAGTGGGCGGACTCGTCCCTGCGCTTCTTCTACTGGTCCCCGGCCATCAGCCAGATCTACGCCGAACTGCGCCGCCTGGAGGAACTGGGCTACGCGGCCTCCGTGCGCTCGGGACCCGAAGAGGTGCGGGCCAAGCGCCGCTACGGCATCACCCCCGCCGGGCGCGAGGCGCTGGCCGGCTGGGCCTCCGATGCCTCCGAGGCGGGCCCCCCGGTGCTCAAGCACGGTCTGCTGCTGCGGGTCTGGCTCGGGCACCTGGCCGAGCCGGAGCGGCTGCGCGGGATGGTGACGGAGCATCTGGAGCGCACCACCGAGGAGTTGGCCTCCGTACGGGAGGCCATGGCGCACGCGGCCACCGAGCCGGACTGGGCGTTCCCGGTCCTCGCCCTGCGCTGGAGCGAGCGCCAGCACCTGGCCGAACTGGAGCTGACCCGGGCCCTGCTGGCGGATCTGGAGGGGCTGGGCGAGCAGGAACGTCAAGCCGGCGGGGACGCGCCCACCACCGGGTGACCACGCACGCCGCGCCGGGGGCTCCCCAGCCCCCGGCAAGCCCGTCGTGAAGCGGCCGGACGGCGTTGCGGAGCCCCTGCAAAGGCGGTTTCATCGCATGCGGGGCGCACTAGCATGCGCCTCACATCGCGCGCGGCCGGTCGGGACACCGCGACCGCGCGGGGAGCCGCCGTCGACGGAAGGATGAGAACCTTGACTTTCCTCACCATCGGGCACCGCGGGGTCATGGGTGTCGAACCGGAGAACACCTTGCGCTCGTTCGTCCGCGCGGAACGTTCCGGTATGGACGTCGTCGCGCTGGACGTGCGGCTCAGCAAGGACGGCGCCCTCGTCGTCCTGCACGACGCCGAGGTGGACCGGACCACCGACGGTTCGGGAGCCGTGGCCGATCTGACCCTGGCCGAACTGCGCGAGCTGGACGCCGGAGAGGGCGAGCACGTGCCGGTCCTGGACGAGGTCGTCGACGCGGTCCGCGCCCCGCTCCGGATCCAGGTCCACGACCTCGCCGCCGTCGGAACCTTCGCGGAGCTGCTGCTGCGCCGCGATCTGACCGGCCGGGTGGAGGTGGCCTCCTTCCGCGACGAGGTGCTCGTGGAGGCGGCCCGGCTGGTGCCGGGCGTACGGACGGTGCTCTACGCGAACCAGACCCCGGGCGAGGCCGGGGAGGTCGTCGCCCGGGCCGCCCTGGCGGGCGCGGAGACGGTGGCCCTCAACATCGGCCACCTCACCCTGCACACCGTGGAGGCGGCGCACGAGGCCGGGCTGCGCGTGACGGGGTGGACGGTCAACACGCTGGAGCGGCTGCGGCTGGCGCGGGCCCTCGAACTCGACGGCGTACTCACCGACTTCCCCGAGATCCGCTCCACGGGCCGCTTCACCGCCTGAGGACCGCGCACGGCGGACCGTGCACGGCGGACGGCGGGTCGGCGGACGGGCCCGCGGGCACCACACCGCCCCCGCCCCGTCCGCCGCCGCCTCGGCTACAGCGTCTTGACCAGCAGCTCGAAGGCCAGGTCGTCGCGGAGCGGCACGCCGAACCGCTCGTCCCCGTAGGGGAAGGGGCTCAACTCGCCGGTGCGCTCGTAACCGCGGCGCACGTAGAAGGCGATGAGCTCCTCCCGTACGGTGATCACGGTCATCCGCATCTCCTTGGCCGCCCACTGTTCGCGGGCGCGGCGCTCCGCCTCCAGCATGACCGCCTTGCCCAGCCCGTCGCCCTGCCGGCCGGGGCGGACCGCGAACAGGCCGAAGTGGACGTGGTCACCGCGGTGCTCGAGGTGGCAGCAGGAGACGATCTCGCCGTCGCGCTCCGCCACGAGGAGCAGGCCCGCGGGCTGCGCGGCGATCCGGGCCGCCACGTCCTCGGCGTCGGTCCGCTGTCCGTCCAGGAAGTCCGCCTCGGTGGTCCAGCCCCCGCGGCTCGAGTCTCCCCGGTACGCCGATTCCACGAGCGCCACGAGCGCCGGGACGTCCGCCTCCACGGCACTGCGGTAGGTCAGGGCGTGGGGGGCTGCGCTCGGCATCGAGGGCTCCGTTCTGCGCGAGGTCCGCGCCGTGCTTCTTGCGGTGTCGCACAGAGCCTAACCTCGCCCGGCGTGATGGCCGTGTGAAGGGGGCATCTCTTCCGGTGAAGCCGACGAACCGGGAGGTTCCGCCGTGCACGGTCCCGCCACGTCCCTCTCCACCGCCGTCTCCGCCTGGCTCCTCGTCCTGCTCTGCGCGGTGAGCGGGGCGTACTGTCTGCGGCGCGCGGGGAGAGCCGGCGGCGGACCGGCGGCCGGGGAGGCGGCGATGGGGTTCGGCATGGCCCTGATGGCGGTGCCGCTGCGGCTGGGCGGCGACTGGCAGGCGCCCGTACTGGGCGCGGTCTTCTGCGGGGCGGCGCTGCACGCGGTGTGGCTGCTGCGCGACGGCCCGCACCACGCGCACCATCTGGTGGGCTCGCTGACCATGGTCTACATGGCGCTGGCCGCCGGTACCGGCGCGGGCGCGGCAGCGGGTTCCGCCGGGCACGCCCACGGGCAGGGCGCCGGGCTGCCGCTGCTCACCGGCCTGCTGCTCCTCTACTACGCCGGGTACGTGGTGCTGGGCGGCGCCCGCCTGGTCACCGTCGGCGCCGCGGGGGCCGGCGGAGCGCCCGCCGGACCGGCGGAAGTGATCCGGGCCTGCCGACTGGCCATGGGAATGGGGATGTTGGCGATGCTGCTCACGATGTGAGGACGCGGGCGGGGCAAACGTGTCCTGCGTCACCCTTGGCCCGGACCATACCCGCAGGTAGTCGCACGCTCCTAGGCTGAGGCCCATGATGGTCCCCGCCGTTCTCCTGCTGCTCGGCGCCCTGACCGCGGTGCTCGCACCCCGCCTGCTGGCCCGGGCCCAATGGCCCGAGCACGAACCCGTCGTGGCCCTGTGGGTGTGGCAGTGCGTGGTCGGCGCCGTCCTGCTGTGCTTCGCGCTGTCCATGCTGCTGAGCGCGGCCGCCGCCTGGCAGGCCGTACGGGGCAGGCTGTTCGCCCCGGCTCCGCACGGCGTGGTCGACGCCTACGCGCTGGACGCCGCGGGCGGGCTCTGGGCCGCGGGCACCGCCGTCGCGCTGGCGGGCGGCGGGCTGTGGACCGGAGCGATGCTGGCCCGGGAGATCCTGCGGGCCCGCGCCCGGCGGCGGGCACAGGGCGCCGAACTGCTGCTGCGGGCACCGCTGTTGCCCGGGGAGCAGGCCACCGGGGCGCGGCTCGTGGTGCTGGAGGGGCGGCGGCCCGACAGCTGGTGGCTGCCGGGTCCGGTCCCGCAGCTGGTGGTCACGACGGCGGCGCTGGGCCGGCTCAAGGGGAGTCAGCTGGACGCCGTACTGGCCCACGAGCAGGGGCACGCGGCGGCCCGGCACGACTGGCTGCTGCACTGCTCGCGGGCGCTGTCCGGGGGGTTCCCGCAGGTCCCGGTCTTCGCCGCGTTCGAGGCGCAGATGCACCGGCTGGTGGAGCTGGCGGCCGACGACGTGGCCTCGCGCCGGTACGGGCGCCTGACCACGGCCCTGGCCCTGATCGGCCTGAACGAGGACCGCGGGGTCTTCGGCCCCTCCCCCGCGCCGCACGCGCACGTCCCCGAACGGGTCCGGCGGCTGCTGGCGGCGGCGCCGCGCCTGTCGGCCGTGCGCCGGATGCGGCTGACGGCCCTGGCGATGCTGGCTCCGGCGGTTCCGGTGCTGGTGGCCTTCGGACCGGGACTCAACGCGCTGGCCTAGGCCGTCTCTTTCGGATCTTGTCGGCCGAGCCCGCGTCGTCTGGTGCCGTGCCTGGCCGTGCTGTCGGGGCACGCGCGTACTGGACGTACTCGGTTGCCCCGGCAGTGCGGCCAGGCGCGGTGCCAGGCGTCGCGGGCCCGGCAAGATCCGAAAGAGACGGCCTAGTGATCTGGTTTTGAGTTGTGGGCTCGCCCCATGAGTCGTGTTCTGTTTCAGATCCTGGGTTTTGCCTGACAGGGCCGGTTTTGGTCCGGTGTCCTGACGGCATGGGCGATACCAGGCTGCCACCCGTGGTGCTGTCGGAGGACGAGCGGCTGACGTTGGAGAGCTGGGCCAGGCGGCGTTCGACGGCGCAGGGCCTGGCCCAGCGCGCGCAGATCGTGCTGGCGTGCGCGCGAGGGTGGAACAACACCGTGGTGGCCGCACGGCTGAACACAGAGCGCAAAACGGTGGCCAGATGGCGGACGCGGTTCCTGCGGGACCGACTGGACGGCCTGTCCGACGAGCCGCGGCCCGGGGTGCCGCGGACCATCACCGACGCCCAGGTGGAAGAGGTGGTGGTCCGCACCCTCGAGCAGACACCCGCGGGCGGGACGCACTGGTCGAAGCGGGAGCTCGCCAAGGTCGTGGGGATCTCGCCCGCGAGTGTGCTGCGGATCTGGCACGCCTTCGGCTTGCAGCCGTGGCGGACCGAGACCTTCAAGATCTCCCCGGACCCTCTGCTGATCGACAAGATCCGTGATGTCGTCGGCCTCTACCTCGCCCCGCCGGCCAACGCGGCGGTGTTCGCGGTGGACGAGAAACCCCAGATCCAGGCCCTGGAGCGGACCGCGCCGGTGCTGCCGATGCTACCCGGAGTCCCCGAACGGCGGACCTTCGACTACGTCCGCCACGGCACCGTCGACCTGTTCGCCGCCCTGAACACCGCCACCGGCAAGGTGATCACGAAACTGTCCGCGCGGCACCGGGCCGTGGACTTCCGTGATTTCCTCGACGAGATCGACCGCCAGACCGATCCGTGCCTGGCGGTCCACGTCATCTGCGACAACCTTTCCGCCCACAAGGCACCGGTGGTGCACCAGTGGCTGCTGGCGCATCCCCGGTTCCAGCTGCACTTCACGCCGACGTATTCGTCGTGGATCAACCAGGTCGAGCGGTGGTTCGCCGAACTGGAACGACGCTGCCTCGAACGCGGCGTGTTCTGCTCACTCGACGACCTCAAGACCGCACTCGAGGGCTGGATCGAGGTCTGGAACGACGAGGCCAGGCCCTTCAAGTGGACCAAGACCGCCGACCAGATCCTCGACCGAATCTGCCGCTACTGCGACAGGATCTCCAGACCAGATCACTAGGTGTATTGACCCGCAGCGTTGTTCACACGGCTGATGGGCGGGTGTCCGCCCAGTGCGGTGTGGCAGCGGTGGTGGTTGTAGGTGTGCAGGAAGTCTGTCAGGGCTGCTGTCCGCTCGGTGCTGGAGGTGTAGGGCCGTTGGTAGGCCCACTCCTCGAGCAGGGTGCGGTTGAAGCGTTCGACTTTGCCGTTGGTCTGTGGCCGGTAGGGCCGGGTTCTTTTGTGGGCGATGCCGGCCGCGGTGAGGGTCCTGGTGAAGAGCTTGGATTTGTAGCAGGCGCCGTTGTCGGTCAGGACGCGCTCGACGGTGATGCCGTGGGCGGCGAAGAAGGCGTTGGCCCGCTGCCAGAACCCGGTGGCGGTCTCCTTGCGCTCGTTGGCCAGGACTTCGCTGTAGGCGAGGCGGGAGTGATCGTCGACGGCGGAGTGGATGTAGGAGTAGCCGATCACCGGCGTGCTGCTTCTGCGCTGGTCGGTAGTGGCCTGGCGGTTACGGTCGCCTGCGGCTCGGCCCACCACGCGCCATCCGCCGCCGTCGGGGATGTTGCCGAGTTTCTTGATGTCGACGTGGACGAGTTCGCCCGGTCGAGCGCGTTCGTAGCGGCGGATCGGCTCTCCGGTGGGCCGGTCCAGCCAGGCCAGGCGGCCCAAGCCGTGACGGGTCAAAATCCGGTGCACGGTCGAGGCGGGCAGGCCCAGGATCGGGCCGATCCGGGCCGGCCCGAGCTTTCGGCTCCTGCGCAGGTCACAGACTCGGGCTTCGACCGCGGGGCGAGTGCGGTGCGGGGTCGTGCGCGGGCGGCTGGAACGGTCGTGGAGTCCCGCATGGCCTTCAGTCCGCCAGCGGCGGACCCACTTGTGGGCCGTGGGCCTTGATATGCCCATCTCGGCAGCGACATGCGCCACCGGCCGCCCGGCCAGGACACGTTCGACCAGGATCCGCCTGCCGTGAACGGTCAGGCGGGCATTACGGTGTGACACGAAGACCTCCGTGTGTGGTGTGGAGCCTAGACACCTCCACCACACCGGAGGTCTTCGCCATGATCAAGACCCGGCCCTGTTAACAACGCTCGTGATCAATACACCTAGGGCCTCGACGGGCAGTCGCCCTTACGGGGCATCGACGCCGCCGGATGCGAGGATCGGCGGATGCGGAACGCTCACGTACGGTTGCCGGCCCCACGGGCGTGCGCGCTGTTCGCCGTGGCGCTCGCCGCGCTCGCGTCGATCGTGCTGACGGTCCTGGTGGCCACCGGCTGGGCTCCGCTGCTGTCCTTCGACGGCCGGATCGCGCGGGATCTGCACGCCTACGCCGTCTCCCGTCCCGGGGTCACCGGGCCGGTGCGGGTGCTCAGCGACTGGGTCTGGGACCCCTGGACCATGCGGGCCCTGGCGGGCGCGGCCTGCCTGTGGCTGTGGTGGCGGGGCAACGGCCGGTGCGCGCTGCGGATCGCCCTGGCCACCCTCGCGGCCTCGGCGGTGAGTCAGGGGCTGAAGTTCTGGGTGGGACGGGAGCGGCCGGTATGGCCGGATCCGATCGTCTCCGCGGACTACGCCGCCTATCCGTCGGGGCACGCCATGACGGCGATGGTCGTCTGCGGCCTGCTCGTGTGGCTGGTCGCGCACGGTCCGGCGCGGCCGTTCTCCGACCGGGTCCCCGGGTCGCCCTCCCGCACGCTCTCCCGCTCGTCCTTCCGCCCGGGCGGGCGGTCACTCGCGGCCGTGGCGCTGCTCCTGGCCGCGGTCTCGGTCCTCGGGGTCGGCTTCACCCGGATCTACCTGGGCGTCCACTGGTTCTCGGACGTCCTGGGGGGCTGGTTGCTCGGTGCGGTGATCGTGGCGCTCGCGGTCTCGGACGGTGCCTGCTCTGGGCGATCCCCCGTGTCGCCCAGAGCAGGCGGTCCGGCGCGCTGAGTATACTGGCCGCGAGCCAGTCAACGCAGGAGCAAGCATGTCCCCGCGCAGCGCATCGGTCAATGAAGAATTGCGCAGGCGTTCCCGGGAGCGGTTGCTGCAAGCCACGGTCGAGCTCGTCGGGGAGCGCGGCTTCGAGGCCACCACCCTCGGCGACATCGCCGACCGGGCGGGAGCCGCCCGCGGCCTGGTGTCCTACTACTTCCCGGGCAAGCGCCAGCTGCTGCAGTCCGCCGTGCACCGGCTGATGCACCTCACGCTGGAGGCGGCGCTGGAGCGGGAGCCCCGGCCCGTCGGACCCGACGCGGGCAGGGAGCGCCTGGCCCGGGCCATCGACGCGATCCTCGGGCTGGCCATGGACCGGCCGCGGCTGATGCGGACCCATATGGCGGGGATCCTGCAGGCGGAGGGTTTCGTCCAGTGCGCCGAGCAGCAGCGGCTCGCGGAGCTGCTGCGGGACACCGTCGGCCGGTACGGATCGGCGGACGTGGACACCGACTATCCGCTGCTGCGGGCGCTGCTGATGGGCGCGGTGGTGGCGGTGCTGCTGCCGGGCGCTCCGATGCCGGCCGCCCGGCTGCGGGCCGAGCTGTTCCAGCGCTACGGGCTGGACTGGGAGCTGGGTGTTCCGCCGGACGGTGGTCCGCCCGGCGGAACGTTTCCCTCTCCGCGTCAGCGGTAGTCGGGCTGGGTCTGCACGTTGAGCCGGTCCAGCCACACCCACTTGGCACTGTCGGTGCGCCAGTCGTCGAGCCGCAGCACGTCGAGGCCCTTGACGATGTCGTTCGAGTAGATGTGCCCGTTGTAGTAGTACGCGGACCAGGATCCGCCGAGGCCGAGCTTGTCGGTGGTCAGCGGGCCCCGCTCGAAGTAGGCGATCTCCTTCGGGCTGGTGGAATCGGTGAAGTCCCAGACGGAGATGCCGCCTTGGTACCAGGCCTGGACCATGATGTCGCGGCCGCCGCCGACCGGGATCAGCGAGCCGTTGTGGGCCACGCAGTTCTCGGTGTCGGCCTGCAGGCGCGGGATCTTGAAGTAGCTCTTGAAGACGAGCTTGCGCTGGTCGCCGCGGCCGGTGATCTCGTAGATGCCGTCGGCTCCCCGGTTGGGGCCGGTGGCCTCGTTGCAGGTGGCGCCGCCACCGCCGCCCAGCTCATCGGTGAACACCACCTTGTTCGCCCGCTCGTTGAAGGTGGCCGAGTGCCAGAACGCGAAGTTCACGTTGTCCTGGACCCGGTCGATGACGCGCGGTTCCTCGGGCTTGCTGATGTCGAAGAGGATGCCGTCGCCCATGCAGGCGCCGGCGGCGAGGTCCTTGGAGGGCAGCACGGTGATGTCGTGGCAGCCCGTGGTCTTGGAGACGCCCGGGTTGGTGGGCCCGCCCGGGTTGCCGCCGTCCGGGAAGAGGATCGGGAAGGCCACGACCGCGGCCTGCGTCGGGTTCTTCTTGGGGACCTTCACGACCGAGATGCCGTCGTGCGGCGGCTTGCAGTCGGGGAAGGCGTCGTTCGGGTTGTACGAGGAGACGTAGAGGTAGGCGTTCCGGCCGCCCGGCACCAGCGTGTGGGTGTGGGAACCGCACGGGGTCTCGACGGACTTGATGTACTTGGGGTTCTTCTTGTCCTTGATGTCGAAGATCTTGATGCCCTCCCACGAGGACTTCTCCGTGGCGGGCTGCGAGACGCTGTTGCAGGAGTCGTCGCTGCGCGAGGAGTCGGTCGACAGGAAGAGCAGGTCACCGTCGACCGATATGTCGTTCTGCCCGCCGGGGCAGAGCACTTCGGTGACCTTCTTCGGCGCCTTGGGGTTGCCGATGTCGTAGATCACGAAGCCGTTGTAGTTGCCCGCGTAGGCGTACTTGCCCTGGAACGTCATGTCGGAGTTGATCTGGTTCGGGTCGGTGCTCGGGATGTTGGCCAGGGGTTTGATGTTCCGGCTGTGGACGATCTCGTCCTGGCCGGGAATCTCTCCGGGTGCCAACTCCCGTCCCTCGCCGGCCGCGGTGGCGGCGCTCTGCGGCGCGCCCGCGCCCGGGAGCAGCAGGTCTCCCGGATCCGGGCTGGCGACCGCCGGTCCGGCCGCCAATAACGAGGTGAGGAGTCCGGCCGCGGCTGCGGCCACTCCCAGGGATCTGCGCCGCGCTCTGCTGGTGTGCATCGAGGTCACTGTGCCCTCCCATGGGTCCGATCGGTTCCGCCCGTGGTGGGAACGGAACGCGGACCCCGGCAGTATGGTCCTTTGCATGGACATGGCGAAAGTCTCACTCGGGCGAATCGTCGGAGCGGCCCTGACCCTCGGGCTCCTCCTCCCCCTCGCCGGCTGCACGGACGGCGGCGGCGCGGACGGCGCGGCGGACGGCAGACCGGCGGTGATCGCCCCCGGCAAGCCCGGCGAGAAGGCGCGCACCCTCTCCCCCGAACAGGCGGCGAAGGAGCTCCCCGACGACAGTCCCAACGCGGCGGACCGAGCGTATGTGCGGAACATGATCGAACACCACGGGCAGGCACTGACCATGAGTGCTCTGGCCCCCGACCGGGCCTCCGCCGAGGGGGTCAAGCGGCTCGCCGAGCGCATCGCGGCCGCGCAGAAGCCCGAGATCGGCGCGATGGAGGGATGGGCGGCCCGCAACCCGGCACCCACCGCCGCCCCGGGAGGCCACGACCACGCGGCGATGCCCGGCATGGCCACCGAGCAGCAGCTGGGTGAGCTGACCGCGGCCAGGGGGCCGGAGTTCGACCGGCTCTTCCTCACCCTGATGACCGCCCACCACGAGGGCGCCCTGAAGATGGCCGGCGAGGTCCTGGCCGCCGGCAACAACGCCGCCGTGGAGGAGATGGCCAACGAGGTGGCGGCCACCCAGAGCGCCGAGATCCACCGGATGCGCGCGATGGGCTGACGGCCCCGGCACCCGGTGTCATGCTGGGAACACCTGCGGGAGGAGCTCCGCCGTGCTTCGTATCGCCGTCGTCGGATCGGGCCCCAGTGGGGTCTACGCCGCACAGACACTCGTACAGCAGCGTGAGGTGCCGGGGATCCGGGTCGACGTGCTCGACCGGCTGCCGGCGCCGTACGGGCTCGTGCGCTACGGGGTGGCCCCCGACCACGAGAAGATCAAGTCCCTTCAGGGCAGCCTGCGCACCGTGCTGGAGGACGAGCGGATCCGCTTCCTCGGGAACGTCGAGGTCGGCGGGGACGCCCTGCCCACCGCCCGGCTGCTGGAGCTGTACCACGCGGTGGTCTACTGCGTCGGCGCGGCCCGGGACCGGATGCTCGGCATCCCCGGCGAGGACCTCGCCGGGGTGCATTCCGCCACGGCCTTCGTCTCCTGGTACAGCGGCCATCCGGACGCCGCGGCCGAGGCCTTCGGGCTGCCCGGGGTGGATGCGGCGATCGTGGTCGGCGCCGGGAACGTGGCGGTCGACGTCACCCGGATCCTGGCCCGGGGCGTACCGGAGCTGGCCCCGACCGACATGCCGCAGCCGGCCCTGGGGGCGCTCGGCGCCAGCGGGGTGCGCGCGGTCCACATGGTGGCCCGGCGCGGGCCCTCCCAGGGCAAGTTCACCACCAAGGAGCTGCGCGAGCTGGGCACCCTGCCGGGCGTCGACGCCCTGGCCGACCCGGCGGAACTGGCCCTGGACCCGGCGTACGCGGACCCGGGCGCGGCCCTGCCCGCCGTGAACCGGCGCAACGTGGAGGTGCTGCGCGGCTGGGCGGCGGCTCCGGCGAGCGGCGGGGACCGGCGGATCGCGCTGCGGTTCTTCCTGCGCCCGGTGGAGGTGCTCGGCGGGCCGGACGGCCGGGTCACCGGAATGCGGTTCGAGAGGACGGCCCCCGACGGCCTGGGCGGGGTCACCGGCACGGGGGTCTACGAGGACGTCCCGGCCCAGTTGGTGCTGCGCTCGGTGGGGTACCAGGGCGTCCCGCTGGACGGGCTGCCCTTCGACGAGCGGCGCGGTACGGTCCCGCACGCGGCGGGCCGGGTGCTCCGGGAGGGCCGCGCCTCCGTCGGCGAGTACGTGGCGGGCTGGATCAAGCGCGGCCCGACCGGGGTCATCGGCACCAACCGGCCCTGCGCGAAGGAGACGGCCTCCTCGCTGCTCCAGGACGCCGGGGCGCTGGCCCGGCGCGACCGGGAGCGGGATCCGCTGGAGGCCCTGCACGAGGCCGGGCTGCGACCCGTCCGGTGGCCGGGGTGGCTGGCCATCGAGACGGCGGAGGCGGAGCTGGGGCGGTCCCTGGGCCGGCGTTCCGTCAAGATCCCGGACTGGGAGGGCCTGCTGGCGGCGGCCGGCGGCACCGACTGACCCGCCGGGCCGGGGGCCGCCTCAGCCGTCGTCGCGCGCCTGCTCGGCGGCGGCCGCCGCGAGGACGCCGTCGAGGAGCCCGGGGAACAGCTCGGCCAGCTCGGCCCGGCGCAAGGCGTTCAGCTTGGCCGTGCCGCGGTACCACTGGCGCACGACACCGCTCTCGCGCAGGACCCGGAAGTGGTGCGTGGTGGTGGACTTGGTGACCGGGAGCTCGAAGTACGAGCAGGGCAACTCGGCGTCCGTGGCCGCGAGATCGCGCACGATCGACAGCCGGACCGGGTCGGAGAGGGCGTGCAGCACCCCTTCGAGCCGGATCTCGGCAGCCTCGGGGTGGGCGAGGACACGGGCCGCGTCACGTTCCGTCATGTCCGTACTCCACTCACTGGGTGATGCCGCGGTGCCGCGATGCCGTGTACGGCTCCATCGTACGAGAGTCATCGTAGGAGCGGAGCCGAACGGCGGGTGCGGTGCGGGACCCCCGTCCCCGCACCGCACCGGCTCACCAGGAGCGGTGGTACTGGACGGGCGTACGGATCTCGCTGCCGAGCTCGACGGCCGCCCGGCGGGCCCAGAACGGGTCGCGCAGCAGCTCCCGGCCCAGCAGGACGGCGTCCGCCTCGCCGTTGGCCAGGATCTTCTCCGCCTGCTCCGGCTCGGTGATCAGACCCACGGCGGCGACCGGGAGGGTGGTCTCGGCCTTGACCCGGGCCGCGAAGGGCACCTGGTAGCCGGGGCCGACCGGGATCGTCACACCGGGGGCGAGGCCGCCGGTGGAGACGTCGAGGAGGTCCACGCCGTGCTGCTCGAGCAGCACGGCCAGCCGGACGGTCTCGTCCGCGGTCCAGCCGTCCTCCCCCAGCCAGTCGGTGGCGGAGATCCGGAAGAACAGCGGCAGCTCCTCGGGCCACACCGCCCGTACGGCGTCGACGACTTCGAGGGCGAGGCGGGTGCGGTTCTCGAAGGAGCCGCCGTACTCGTCCGTGCGCTTGTTGCTGTGCGGGGAGAGGAACTCGCCGATCAGGTATCCGTGGGCGCCGTGGATCTCGACCACCTGGTAGCCGGCGTCGAGCGAGCGCCGGGCGGCGGCCGCGAACTGCTCCACGACGTCCCGGATCTCCCCGACCGTCAGCTCGTGCGGGACCTGGTGGTCCGCGGAGAACGGCACGGGGCTCGGGGCGCTGGGCTGCCAGCCGTGCGCCTCGGGGCCGACGGGCTGCCCGCCCTTCCAGGTGCGGTCGGTGGAGGCCTTGCGGCCGGCATGGGCGATCTGGATGCCGGGGACCGCGCCCTGGCCCTTGAGGAAGGAGGTGATCCGGCGCAGCGCTTCGACCTGGGTGTCGTTCCAGATGCCGAGGTCGTACGGTGAGATCCGCCCCTCGGGGGAGACGGCCGTGGCCTCCTGGATGATCAGGCCGGTACCGCCGGTGGCGCGGGCCGCGTAGTGCGCGAAGTGCCAGTAGTTGGCCACGCCGGTGTCCGGACCGGTCGGGTCGGCGCTGTACTGGCACATCGCAGCCATCCACACACGGTTCGGCACGGTGACCGAGCGGATGGTCCACGGCTGGAACAGCGCGGCGAAAGATGCGGGGACAGCACTCATGAGGGGTCTCCAGAGCCGACCGGAAGCGCGCCGGGGAACCGGCCGCCAAGTACGAGATTCACCGTACTACGAAATCTCTCGTAGTACGAGACCCTTCGTATGAGCTGGTGGCCCGGGGTGCGCTCGCGCGCCGCACCCTGCCGCTGTCAGTGGCCGGGTGCAGACTGGCCGGGAAGCTGCCGTTGGGACAAAGACGTCCGGAGGTGTCGGCCATGACCGACGTGGTACTGCTCGCGGGGACCCGCAAGGGACTGTTCATCGGCCGCCGGGACTCCGGCGGCACCTGGAAGTTCGATGAACCCCACTTCAACGCCCAGGCGGTCTCCGCCGTCGCCATCGACCGGCGCGGCGTCGCGCCCCGGCTCCTGGTCGCCGGGGACAGCACGCACTGGGGGCCGTCCGTCTTCAGCTCCGACGACCTGGGCGCGACCTGGCGGGAGCCCGCCGCGGCCGCCGTGAAGTTCCCCGAGGACACCGGGGCCTCCCTGGAACGGGTCTGGCAGCTCCATCCGGCCGGCCCCGAGGCCCCCGGCGTGGTCTACGCGGGGACCGAGCCGGCCGCGCTGTTCCGCTCCGCCGACCGCGGCGAGTCCTTCGAGCTGGTCCGCCCCCTGTGGGAGCACCCGACCCGGGACAAGTGGGTCCCGGGCGGCGGCGGCGAGGGCCTGCACACGGTGATCACCGACCCGGACGACCCGGACCTGGTCACGGTGGCGGTCTCCACGGCCGGGGTGTTCCGGACCACGGACGGCGGGGCGAGCTGGGCTCCGTCCAACCACGGGGTCTCGGCGGTGTTCCTGCCCGATCCGGACCCCGAGTTCGGCCAGTGCGTGCACAAGATCGCCCAGGACGCGGGCGACAACGGCCGGCTGTACCTCCAGAACCACTGGGGCGTCTACCGCAGCGACGACGCCGGGACCCGCTGGACGGACATCGGCTCCGGTCTGCCCTCCGACTTCGGCTTCGCGGTGGCCGCCCACCCGCACCGGCCCGGCACCGCCTACGTCTTCCCGCTCAACGCCGACTCCGACCGCGTCCCGGCGGAGCACCGCTGCCGGGTCTTCCGGACCCGGGACGCGGGCGCGACCTGGGAGCCCCTGACGAAGGGCCTCCCGGCCGGGGACCACTACGGCACCGTGCTGCGCGACGCGCTCTGCACGGACGACGCGGACCCGGCCGGGATCTACTTCGGCAACCGCAACGGCGAGCTGTACGCCAGCCACGACGACGGGGACAGCTGGCAGTTGCTGGCCGAGCACCTCCCCGACGTCCTGTGCGTACGGGCCGCCGTGCTGCACAGCTAGCGGCGGCGGCCCGTACCGGCGTGCGGCCCCGGGACAGGACGCGGGCCAGGACCCGGGTCCGGGTCCGGGTCCTCAGCCGGTGAGTCCGCGGGCCTGGCGTACCGCCTGCGCCAGCTGGCGCACGGCCGGGTCCTCGGTGCTCCCGGCCAGCCGGTCGGCGTGCCCGGCCAGGCTCCCCAGCGGGACGGCGCCCGGCACCCGCTCCCAGCCGCCGTCGCGCTCGCGCAGGGCGGAGGCGAAGTAGGCGGCCACCGCGGTGACCTGGAAGCGCGTGGACGCCGAGGCCCACACGTCGCCGGACAGCGCCGCCGCCTCGATCTTGCCGGATTCCTCGTGCGGTGCGCGGGTGCGCGGGTCCAGCCAGCGCACCGTCGCCGTCGCCAGGTGTCCACTGGCACCGGGGCGCAGCCGTACCGCGTACAGGGCGGTCACGGAGTGGCCGGAGCCGACCTCTCCCCCGTCCACGTTGTTGTTCCTGAAGTCTCCGTCGGCGACGCGGCGGTCGTCGTAGCCGATCAGCCGGAAGCGTTCGACGGTCTGCGGATCGAAGGCCACCTGCGCCTTCGCGTCGCGGGCCCGCAACTGCACCTGCGCCGGGAGGTCCTGGCAGAACACCTTGCGGGCGCCCTCCTTGTCGGAGACGTAGGTGGTGTGCCCGTCGCCCCGGTCGGCGAGCTGTTCCATGAAGGCGTCGTTGTACTCGCTGCCCACACCCACGCCGAGCAGCGTGATCCCGTGCTTGGTCCGGGCCTGGCCGATGCGGTTCAGGATGGTGTCGGCGGAGGTGGCGCCGGTGTTGGCCAGGGCGTCGGAGAGCAGGACGACCCGGTTGGTGGCCCCGGGCCGCAGCGATTCGACCGCGACCTCGTACCCGCGGGTGACTCCCGCCTCCACGTTGGTCGAGTCGGCGGTGCGCAGTGCGGCGATCACCTCGTGGATCCGGTCGCGGTGGCCTTCGACACGGGTCATCGGCAGCCGGGTCTCGGCCTTGCCGCTGAAGGTGACGACGGCGACCGAGTCGTCTTCGCGGAGCTCGTCGGTCATCAGGCCCATGGAGGTGCGGACGAGGTCGAGGCGGCCGGGCTCGGCCATGGAACCGGAGACGTCCACGACGAAGGTGAGCGCCGCGGGCGGGCGTGCCTCGGCGCCGTCCGCCCCGCCGTTGCCGACCCGGGTGGCGAGGCCGACGCGGACCAGGGACCAGTTCGCCTCGGTGGTGCGGGCTCCGTCCACGGTGACGGAGAAGCCGTCGCCGTCGGGCTGCTGGTAGTCCTGCCGGAAGCTGTTGACGAACTCCTCGGGCCGCACGGTGGCGGGATCGGGGAGCTTGCCGTCCGCGAGGGTGCGGCGGGCGTATCCGTAGCTGGCGGTGTCCACGTCGAGCGCGAAGGTGGAGAGGTAGTCGGCGGGCGGTCCGGTGGGGCGCCGCCCGTCGCTCTCCCCTTCCGTGCTTTCCCCGCCGGGGCGGCTGGCGGACGGCCGGGGCTTGGCGTCGCCGCCCTTCCACTCCCCGTCGGAGGTGCGGTCCGCGCCGCCGGCTCCGCAGCCGGTCAGCAGGAGGCCGCCGGCGAGGAGCGCGGCGGCCAGTCTCCCGTACGTTCTGCGCCGGGCCGGACGGGTCCTGCGGGATGCGCCGGAGGCGCTGGGCGTGCGGAGCGTGCGGGGTGTGCCGGGCGTGCCGGGCGTGCGGTCCTCATGGGGCTCCATACCGTCTCCCTCGAACGTCATCGGTGATGAATGTGACGTCAGGGACGGGGAGTTGGAGCAATCGAACCAGTTGCGAACAGGTATCGAAGCGACAACGGACGACCGGGGAGGCACCGCGGGTCCCGGCGCCCGTCCGAGGTGTGGCACCGGGCGGCGGACTGGGCCAGTAGAGTGATCCACCGTGGCAGCACGACCGTTGAACGAGATCGTCGAGCCGGGCTGGGCCCGGGCTCTGGAGCCGGTGGCGGCGCAGATCGCCGCGATGGGCGACTTCCTGCGCGCGGAGATCGCGGCGGGCAGAACCTACGTCCCCGCGGGCGCGAACGTGCTGCGCGCGTTCCAGCAGCCCTTCGACGAGGTGAAGGTGCTGATCGTCGGGCAGGATCCGTACCCGACGCCGGGGCACGCGATCGGCCTCTCCTTCTCGGTGGCCCCCGAGGTCAGTCCGTGGCCCCCGAGCCTGGACAACATCTTCCGCGAACTGCACGCCGATCTCGGCACGGGCAAGCCCCGGAACGGGGATCTGACCCCGTGGACCCGGCAGGGCGTCCTGCTGCTGAACCGGTCGCTCACCACCGCCCCGCGCAAGCCCAACGCCCATCGCGGCAAGGGCTGGGAGGCGGTGACCGAGCAGGCCATCCGCGCGCTCGCGGCCCGCGGCAAACCCCTGGTGTCGGTGTTGTGGGGGCGCGAGGCGCGCAACCTCCGGCCGCTGCTGGGCGATCTGCCGGCCGTGGAGTCGGTGCACCCGTCCCCGATGTCCGCGGACAACGGGTTCTTCGGCTCCAGGCCGTTCAGCAGGACCAACGACCTGCTGGTCCGCCAGGGCGCGCAGCCCGTGGACTGGCGGCTTCCCGCCGCGGGATGACCGCGGAGGTGTCCGAGGGGTGACCGGATCGCTGAACGGTATCTGACATTCCTTGGATAAATACGGACAGATGCCGCCGGAGAAGGCCCTGCCCGAACACCCGGTTTCGATAAACCAGTAGCATGCGGCGCCATGAGCTCCCCCACTGGGCCCGCAAATGGCCTGCCCGTACGAATGCCGCGACCCCGCCAGACCGGACGGCACCGCCGGCCCGAGCCCGCGGTGGCGCCAGAGGGCGCGCCCGCGCTGGTGCTCGCCGTGCCCGGTGCCCCCTCCGCCGCCTCGCGGGGGATCGCGGAAGAGATCATCAGCATCGGCCGCTCCGAGCTGCCCGGCCTGGACGCCCGGGTCGGTTTCCTCGACGGTGACGACTCCACCGAGTTCCCGTCCCTGTCCGGCGTGCTGACCGCCGTCGCCCGCGACCGCGCCGCGCGCGCGGAGGCCGCCCGCGCCGCCGGGCAGGAGGTGCCCGCGCCGACCGGCCCGGACGCCGTGGCCGTTCCCCTGCTGGCCGGCCCCGACGGGGATCTGCTGCGCCGCATGCGCCAGGCCCTGATGGACTCCTCGGCCGCCGCCGAACTCGCCGACCCGCTCGGCCCGCACCCCCTGCTCGCCGAGGGGCTGCACGTGCGGCTGTCCGAGGCCGGGCTCGCCCGCGCCGACCGGGCCAGGCTCTTCAGCGTGACCACGGCCGCCGACGGCATCGTCCTGGCCACCACCGGCGGCGAGGAGGCCGTGCAGGCCGCGGGCATCACCGGCATGCTGCTGGCCGCCCGCCTCGCGGTGCCGGTGATGGCAGCCGCGCTGGACGAGGAGGGTTCGGTGGCCGCGATCGCCGACCAGCTCCGCCGCGAGGGTTCGACCCAGCTCGCGCTGGCCCCGTACCTGGTCGGCCCGGAGGCCGCCGAGGGGCTCCTCGACACCGCCTGCAAGGAGGCCGGCTGCAGCGCCGCCGACGTGCTCGGCGCGTACCCCGCGCTCGGCAAGCTGGCCGTCGCGCAGTACTCCGCCGCCCTCGGGATCACCCTGGGCGCCGCCGCCCACTGACACCTTCCCGGCTCATGCCGTACGTACGAGGGCCCGCACCCCGGACCGTTCCGAATCGAACGAGCCGGGGCGCGGGCCCTCGTACGTACGGCGGTACGGCCTGGCCGTCTCTTTCGGATCTTGCCGGTCAGGCCCGCGTCGTCCGGCACCGTGCCTCGCCGCGCTGCCGGGTCTCCCGCGTACTGGACGTACTCGGGTGACCCGGCAGCGCGGCGAGGTGCGGTGCCGGGCGGCGCGGGCCCGGCAAGATCCGGAAGAGACGGCCTAGCCGAAGACCACGCAGGTGGCGGCGGGCACGGCCACCGAGCCGGCCCGGCGCGGCTCGCCCGTCGCCCGGTCCACGTCGAACCAGGTGACGTCGCCGGAGCGCTCGTTGGCCGCGTACAGCCGGCGTCCCGAGGGGTCGGCGGCGAGATCGCGCGGCCAAGTGCCCCCGCACGGCACGGTGCTCGTGAGCAGCGGCTTCTCCGCGCCGTCGGCGAGGGAGAAGGTGACGATGGTGTCGGCTCCGCGGACGGCCGCCCAGACGAATCGGCCGTCCGGCGAGGTCACGACCGCCGAGGGGTAGGCCGCTGCGGCCCCTGGAGTGCCCGTGGAGGCGACCGGAACCTCGTCGACCGGTTGGAGCTCACCCGACTCCCTGTTCCAGCGGCAGACGGTCAGCTGGGGCTCCAGCTCGTGCAGGACGTAGACCACCTCGCCGGAAGGGTGGAAGGCCAGGTGCCGGGGGCCGGTCCCGGCGCGCAGCGCGGTCTCGGCGTGGAGCACGGGGGTTCCGGTGGCGGGGTCGAGTGCGCAGACCCGCACCGAGTCGGTGCCGAGGTCGACGCTGAGCACCCAGCGGCCGCCGGGGGCGGGCAGCACCTGGTGGGCGTGCGGGCCCTTCTGCCGGCCGGCGTCGGGGCCGGAGCCCTGGTGGGCGATCACGGCGGCGGGCTCCCCGATCGAGCCGTCGGCGGCGAGCGGGAGGCTGCTGACGCTGCCCGAGGTGTAGTTGGCCGTCAGCAGCCGGCGCCCGGCCACGCTGAGGTGGGTGGGGCCGGAGCCGCCGACGGGGACGACCGCACCGAGGGGGACGAGCCCCGCGGCGGCGGTCCGGAAGGCGCCCACGGCGCCCTGTTCCGTCTCGCTCACGGCGTACAGCACGCCGGTGACGGGGTCGTGGGCCAGGTACGAGGGGTCCGCGACGGCGTCCGTCGCCGACAGCGGGGTCAGCGCTCCGGTGGCCGGATCCACGGCCGCGGTGGTGACACCGCGGCCGCCCCCCGAGGTGAACGAGCCGATCCAGGCCCGGTGTCCGCCGCCGTCGGCCGTACGGTCCGTACCGCCCACACCACTGTCCGCGTCGCCCACGAGAAGCCCCTCTCCGCCGTTCCGGATCCTCCCCCAGCTACCGCTGGGAGGTACCCCCTGGGAGCGACGGTAACAGAAGGGTCTAGACCAAATCCCGCCCTTGGGCACGTTCTTGTGCTCCGGGGTGGTGGACGTAGGCGGTCGAGCTCGGCCGGTCCTCGTAGGTGCGGTGGAAGACCGGGGTCGCGGACCCGGAGATGGGCGGCACGATCCAGGACCAGTCCGCGCCCACGTCACGGCCCTTGCGCTCCTCCTTCTCCAGGTGGGTCAGGAAGCGCCGGGACTCCGTGTGGTGGTCGGCGATGGTGACCTTGGCCCGGTCGAAGGAGTGCAGCACCGCCCGGTTGAGCTCGACGAGGGCGCGGTCCTTCCAGAGGGAACGGTCGCTGGCGGTGTCGAGGCCCATGCGGCGGGCGACCGCGGGCAGCAGGTTGTAGCGGTCGGTGTCGGCAAGGTTGCGGGCGCCGATCTCGGTGCCCATGTACCAGCCGTTGAAGGGCGCCGCCGGGTAGTGGATGCCGCCGATCTCCAGGCACATGTTGGAGATCGCGGGTACGGCGTGCCAGCGCAGGCCCCAGTCCGACCAGCCGTCACCGCCCGCCGCTCCGTCGGGGTGCTCGATGGGCACCTCCAGCACGGCGTCCTGCGGGACGTCGAACCAGCGGGGTTTGTCGTCGACCCCCTGCACGACCAGCGGGAGGAGGTCGAAGGGGGTGCCGGGGCCGCGGGACCAGCCGAGGGCCAGCAGGGCGCTCGTGAGCTCGGCGTTGCGGGCGTCGCCGACGGTTATCGAGGGGTGGTCGCCGTAGCCGGCGTACCGGACGAGCTGTTCGCTCCAGATGACCGGGCCGGGACGGTCCGGGGTGTCGGGGGCGAAGACCGTGATGGTGGGCCGGACCCGGCCGCCGTTGGTCGCCTCGCGCAGGTGCTCGAAGCACTCCTCGGCGATCCCGTCGGCATCGGTGAGCCCGCGGCGGTCGCGGACGCGCAGCGAGTTCCAGTACAGCCTGCCTATGCAGCGGTTGCTGTTGCGCCACGCCACGCGGGCGCCGTGCTCCAGCTCCTCGGGAGTGTGCCGGTACGTGCCCGTCTCGGCGAGCTCGGCCCGTACGGCGGCGAGCCGCTCGCGCGGATCACCCGCGTCCGGACTCTCCCTGTGGAACAGTCGGATGAACTCCTCGGCCGCTTCCCACACCTGAGCGGTGCTGGAGCACTCTTGAAGTATTTCCATTCCGGGCGGTTACCCCCTGTCCGACCAGGTCCACCCCGCGCGCCGTGGAGCAGCGCCCTGCCGGATGAATGTGCAATGAACAATCACCCGTTGTACACGCCGCAGGTCAGCGGCGTGTGGAAGGCGCGCCCGGAACACTCCTCCGTGTGATCTTCATCGATCGGCCTGCGGGAAGGGCAGGGGCGGACGTACCATCCGCGGCATCGCCGGACGCTCGGACCGGAGGCTCAGAGACGGGCGGCGCGGTCGGCGTCGTGGATCACGCGGACCGCCGCGGTGGCGGCGACCACCGCGGAGCGGGCGGAGCCCAGCGCCTCGCGGGCCGCCTCCAGGCCGTCTTCGCGGGAGATCAGGGCCGAGGCGTCGGCGGCGCAGTCGATCAAGTGCAACGCCACTCGGGCGAGTTGCTCGTCGGATCCGTACGCGTCGTCCACCGCCTTGCGTGCCCGGGCCAGCATGTCCAGCGCCTCGATCAGGCCTGCCGGCGGAATCCTGCGTTCGGAACGAATGTTTCGCTTCACCGTCGCCACTCCCGCCACCGGTCATGTGGGTCATTTCGCGATCACCAGGCAGGAAGGATCCTGCCGTTCCCCTCCCCCGCGGCCAACGGACCGGGGCATCCTGATCTTGCATTGCCGGAACAAGAAGGGGGTCCAGATGAACACCAACACCGCACATCCCGACATGGACGGCTGCACGTCGGTCTGCGGCGACTGCGCGGCCGCCTACCGAACGGCATTACGCGAGGGCGGCTTATCGGGGACCGTTCCGAGCTGCCTGATCGCCTTCGGGCTGCTGCGGAAACTGGAGGGCTCCCCCGAACACCTCCCGGTACCGCCCTCGGTCGCCGCGATCACCCTCGCGCGGCCGATCAAACGGGCCATCCTGGACCAGCGGGCCGCCCTCGACGCCCTGATCGCCTCCCTCTCCCCGCTGGACGCCGTCTACCGGCACGAACGCCAGCGCCACAAGGCCCACGTACAGCCGCTGATCGGCCGCGAGGTCATCGACACCGCCGTCCAGGGAGCCCTGGAGACCTGCACCGAGGAACTGCTCAGTGCGCACCCCGAGGGCGGCCGGCCCTCCGGAGCGCTGACCGACGCGCTGCCCCGCGATCTCGCCCTGGCCGGCCGGGGGGTTCGCCAGCGCACGATCTACGGCCACACCGTCCGCGCGCACGGCCCGACGCTCGCCCACATCGAACGGGTCACCCAAGAGGGCGCCGAAGTGCGGACGGTGGGCGAGAGGTTCGAGCGGCTGATCGTGTGCGACCGGTCGGCCGCCTTCATCGCGGTCCTCGCCGCGAGCGGAAAGGAGGCGTACGCCCTGGAAATCCGCGAACCCGGCCTGATCCAGTACCTCACGAAAACCTTCGAGGCCGTGTGGGAACGGGCCGTCCCCGTCGAGTTCGACACCACGGGACAACGCCCTCCCCGGCTCACCGACGAAATCCAGCACGCGATTCTCGAACTCATGGTGAAGGGGCATACGGACGAGGCCATTTCCAAACGGCTCGGCCTGAGCACCCGCACCATCGGCGCGCACATCAAACGCGCCTCGACCCGCTTCGGCAGCCGCAGCAGGGCCGAACTCGGCTTCAGCCTCGCGAAGGCCGGAGTCCTCGACACCGGCCGGTACGCACCCGGCAGCCCGGGGTCAGGCGCCCACCAGCGGGGAGCGTGACGCACTGCGCAGGGGTCCGTCGAGCTGGGCGAGGAGCCGCTCCAGACCGTGCAGGTGCGCCAGCGCGGGCCCCGAAGCGGGCCGCCCGGGGTTCACGGCCGCTCCGGCCGGCCGCAGCTCCGCCTCCGCCGCGCGTTCCGCTTCCGGCGTGAGCAGGGCTTCCACCGCGGCCTCCACGCGCCAGCACGCCGCCGCGAGCCGCGCGTCGTGGCTCGCGTCCGGGTCCGCCGCCACCGAGACCAGCCCGCGGACCTCCACGGCGCACTCGTCGAGCAGCGCCAGCACCCGGCGGGCCCGGGCCTTGCGGCCGCGGTAGGGGCTCAGCGGGTGGACGAGCGGAGCCAGGGAGAGCCGTACCCGGCCCAGGAACAGTTCCAGCTCAGCGGCGTGCGGCGCGGGGTCGGCCACCGGGGAGCCGGCGAGCCGGGCCGCGGCCTCGGCCGTGCAGGTGCGCACGCAGCGCAGGGCGCGCTGGATCCACATGTCGTTGGTCGCGTGGGTGGTCACCGGGAGCACCAGGATCACCGCCAGCCCGGCGCACACCGCGCCGACGGCCGTCTGCTCCAGGCGCAGCACGAGCAGACCCGGGTCGAGGACGCCCAGCAGGCCGTAGAGCAGGCCGGCCATCACCGTGACGGCCAGCATCATCCAGCTGTAGGACACGGCGGCGGTGTAGAAGATCCCGAAGACGCAGAGCGCCACCAGGGCCGCCGTGGGCGCGGGCGCCCCGTTCAGCGGGATGGCGATGAGCAGGCCCGCCCCGATCCCGAACACCGTGCCCACGACCCGGCGGAAGCCGCGGACCAGGGTCTCGCCGCGCGAGGTGGTGTTGACGAAGATCCACCAGGTGGTGCCGACGGCCCAGTACCAGCGGTCCTCCGACAGGGCCTGGCCGATGCCCAGCGCGACCGCGCAGGCGGCGGTGGCCTGGAAGGCCTGGCGGGTGGTCGGCCGGGCCAGCCCGGTCCCGGGCGGCGCGGGCGGTACGGCGGCGGGCGGCACGCGGCGCTCGATCGGCCACAGCACGAAGCGCACGGCGCCGGCCGACAGGAGGGCCAGCGCGACGGCCGCGTAGAGCTCGGGCAGCTGCCCGGGCCGGGCGTGCAGGAACTGCGTGATGAAGAAGTTCATGAACGCGAAGATCCCGAGGGCGTGGCCGCGCGCCCCCCACCTGCGGGCGTAGACCCCGGCGAACACCACGGCGACGAACACCGCGTCGCGGGCCAGGGGGACGCCGTGCAGGGTGGTGGCCAGGGCCAGCACGGGGAATCCGGCGGCGGGCAGCAGGGCGGTGGTCACCCGCTGGGCGCGCACGGTCGAGTCGGTCACCGTGAAGAGGGCGAGCAGGGCGGCCAGTCCCCCGGTGATCGACGCGACGAGCGAGAGCCCGCAGAGCTCGGCCACGGCCACGGCGAGAGCGACGCCGATGACGGCGCGGGACGCGTTCCTGAGTCTTGCGCGCCCCGGATCCGGAGCCACGAACATCCTCTTCACGGCGGTGTGCCGCCCCCCTTGCGATGGAGCACGCCGGACCCGCGTCCGCCCGGGGGTGGTGGGCGGTGGACGGGCACGGCGAAGGCGCCACGGTCCGGAGCGGCCTCGTTGCCGTCCGGCGCTGCGTGGCGCCGTAGATACATGGATACGACACAGATAAGCATTCGCGGGGGCAATGGCTCAACTCGGCCCGCACCTACTGGGCCATTGGTATAGAAGATGGTGGGGAACTTCGGCCACGAAGAGACCAACGGACCCGCCCGGCGGCGTGACGCGGTGCGAGCCCCGAAGGCGGAGCGGCGGGTCAGTCCCCGGGAGCGTGCTCGGTCGGGACGCACAGGACCGGGACCGGGGAGAGGTGCAGGAGCTTGTGCGGGGTGGATCCGAGCAGGGCGCCGCGGATCGGGCTGTCCCCCCAGCTCCCCACGATGATCACCCGGGCGTCGTGCCGTTCGGCGGCGTCGAGCAGCGCCTGGGCCGGTTTCGCGTCGGCCACCTCGACCGTGGACGGTACGCCCGCCTCGTCGGCGGCCTCCACCGCCCGGGCGAGCGCGCTGCGGCCGGCCTCCCGGACGGCCTCCTGGTGCGCGCGGTACTCCTCACCGGTGAGGCCCGGGGCGGCGGCTCCGTAGACGAGGACGAGCGGCTCGCCGAAGGCGGTGGCCACCTCCAGGGCCACGCGCAGGGCGCGCTCGGCGCCGGGCGACTCGTCGTACCCGAGGACGACGGACATCGGGGCTCCTCTCCGGCTTCCGGCCGGTGCTGCGGGGCTGCGGGCTACGGGCTACGGGCTACGGGGCTGAGGCATTCAGGATTTCGGGGCTGCCGGGCTCCGGGGCTTCTTGGGCGCGTGGACGAGGGCCGGATCTGCGACGCCGCGCCGCTCCTGCCAGAAGCGGCCGTCCCTGATCCGCCAGAAGCACATGACCAGGACGCCGACGACGGCGATGCCGATCCCGATGACCAGCGGCGGGCCGAGCCCGAACCAGGAGACGCCGCTCGCGGAGTTCTCCGGGTTGGACATGTCGTCGACCGACTGCACGAGCAGCCAGGCCAGCAGGCCGGCGCCGAGGACCGGGCCGAGGCCGATCAGCAGGAAGTTGTGCACGCTCTCCAGCAGGTGGCGGCGGTAGTAGACGGCGCAGGCCAGGCCGGTGAGCGCGTAGTAGAAGGAGATCAGCAGGGAGAGCGCGGTCAGCGAGTCCAGGAGGGCGTTCTCGCTGATCTGGTTGACGGCGAGGTACCAGGCGATGGCGATGCCCGCCACCCACCAGGTGCTCACGTCCGGGGTCCGGAACCGGGGGTGGATGCGCGAGAGCTTCGGCGGCAGCGCGTGCCGGCGGGCCATGGACAGGGCGGTGCGGGAGGCGGGGATGATCGTGGTCTGGGTGGAGGCGAGGGCGGAGGTGCAGACGGCGAGCAGGACCATCCAGTCCCAGCCGCCCATGACCTCGTGCGCGAGGACCGCGAAGACGGCCTCCTCCTCGCCCGCGTTCTCGGCGAGGAACTTCGTCCCGGCGTAGCCGACGACGGCGAAGCCGACGGACAGGTACGTCACCAGCAGGACGACGGTGGACCAGATGCCGGCCTTGCCGGGTGCGGTGGCCGAGTTCTCGACCTCCTCGGTGAGGTTGACGGCCGATTCCCAGCCCCAGTAGATGAACACGCCGAGCAGCAGTCCGCCGGTCAGGGCGGCGCCGCCGGCGCCGAAGGGGTTGAGCCACTCGAGTGCGGGTCTGGTGCCGTCGAGGCTGCTGGTGCCGGCGTAGACGCGGTAGAGGGCGACCACGGCGAAGACCAGCAGGAAGAAGACCTGCGCGAGGATCAGGACGTCCTGGAGCCGGGCCGACATCTCGGTGCCGATGACGCAGACCGCGGTCATGGCCAGGATCACGACGACGGTCAGGCTCTGGCGCAGTGCCTCGTTCGCGGCCCAGCTGTCGAGTCCGGCGGCGAGCAGGCCGAAGTGGACGGCCACGTCGGCCAGCGAGCCGATGACGAGGACGCCGGTCATCGCGATGGCCCAGCCGCCGAGCCAGCCCGCCCAGGGGCCCATGGCGCGCGTCACCCACGAGAAGGTGGTCCCGCAGTCCTGGTCGACCTTGTTGAGGTAGTAGAAGGCGGCGGCGATCAGCAGCATCGGGACGAAGGAGGCCAGCATGACGCCGGGTGCGTAGATGCCGGCGAGCGCGACGATCGGCCCGATGACCGCGGCCAGGGAGTAGGCGGGCGAGGTCGAGTTCAGGCCGATGACGAGCGCGTCGAGGAAGCCGATCGCGTTGGCCTTGAGCCCCGGTTCCGCGACGGTGTCGGTACCGGCCGGAACCGGTTCCGGGGGCTGCGGGGGCATACCGTCCGAGCCATGGTGGGCCATGTACGCATCGTCACGCAGACGGGTCCCGCGCGCGAGGCGGGAGCTAGGCCGTCTCTTCCGGATCTTGCCGGTCAGGCCGGCAAGATCCGGAAGAGACGGCCTAGGGGCGGGTGTTCCAGCCCGCGACCACGGGCAGGCCGTGCTCCGTGGACAACCTGCTGAAGGTGCCCGTACGGAGCAGGAAGAGGCGTCCCTCCTCGGGAGGCAGACCGAGGTAGCGGGCCGTCAGCACCCGCAGCAGGTGCGCGTGGGCCACCATGACGACGTTGCCCCGGTCGGCGCGCAGCACCTCGGCCGCCCTGGCGAGCACCCGGTCCGCGCGGGCGCCGACCTGGGCGGCGTTCTCGCCGGGGTGTTCCTCGTCGCCCGGCGGCACCCCGTCGGTCCACAGGGACCAGTCGGGGCGCTCGCGCAGGATCTCGGCGGTGGTGATGCCCTCGTAGCCGCCGTAGTCCCACTCGTACAGGTCGGGGTCGGTGACCGCGCCGGTCAGGCCGGCGAGCTGCGCGGTGGCCGCGGCCCTGCGCAGCGGGCTGGTCAGGACCAGGGCGGGCGTGCGGTCGCGGAAGTACGGGAAGAGCGAGATCGCCTCCTCGACCCCGCGCGGGGCCAGCGGGATGTCCGTGCGCCCGGTGTGCCGTCCGGTCGCACTCCAGGCGGTCTCGCCGTGCCGCACCAGCAGAAGATCGCTCACCCTTCGGACCCTAATCCCTGCGGCATGTCGGCGCCGGACGAGCGGGCCGGACCTGTCAGTGTCGGGGCCCATGAGCCCGGGTTCCCGTACGACGCCACCTCCGCTGACCCTCCTGCTGCTGGTGCTGACCGCGGTGACCGGGCTGACCGAGGCGGTCAGCCTGCTGGCGCTCGGGCCCGTCTTCACGGCCATGCAGACGGGCAACGTGTTGTTCCTGGCCTTCGGCGTGGCCCATGCGGGCCCGTTGCCCGCGCTGGCGCCCGCCGTCTCGCTGTCCGCGTTCGCCCTGGGGGCGGCGTGCGGGGCCCGGCTGGAGGCCTTCGTGGAGAATCGGGGCCGGCGCTGGTTCGTGGCCGGGCTGTCGGCCGAGGCGGTGCTGGTGCTGACGGCCGCAGCCGCCGGATGGGGGTTGGCGCCCCGCTTCGGGGCTCCCGGCACGCGGCAGCTGCTGGTCTCGGCGGCCCTGTCGCTGGCGATGGGGATCCGGAACGTGACGAGCCTGCGGGTGAACCTGGCCGGGGTGCCGACCACCCTGGTGACCCGCTCCCTGACCTCCTTCCTCGGCGGCTCGGTCTTCGGGCAGGACCGGGCCTTCGGGTACGGGACCGCGGCCTGGATGCGGCGGGCCTCGTCGGTCGGCGCGATGTTCGCGGGCGGACTGGCCGGGGCGCTGCTCGTACGGACCGGCTGGTCGGTGGGGTGGCTGCTGCTGCCGGCCGCCGTACTGGTCCTGGTGGTGGCGGTGGTGTACCTGACCCAGCCGCTGATGCACCCCGGCGGCGAGCCATCGGTCTAGGGCTCCCGCTGCAGGCCACCGTCGCCGTCTCCGTCACCGCCGGATGGCCGGGCGCCGCCGGCTACGGCCGGTCCGGCCGGCGGCGGGCGGTGCCGAGTTCTCGGGCGTAGGCGGCTAGGGCGGCGAGTTGATGGGGGAAGTCGGCGCCGACGGATGCGGCTGACGGTTCCTGCATGGCGATGGTGAAGGTGACAATGAATTTGAAGCTGTCACGGTGGTCCAGGCCTGGGCCCGGCTGGAGCGTGCTTTCGCCAAGCTCAACCAGGTCCTCGAGCGCGACTACGGCCTGACCGGCCAGCAGCTGGCCGTGTTGCGGACGGTCGCCGACTGGGCCGGTCCCGGTCAGGCCATGCCCCTGGCGGCCTTGCGGGAGCGCCTCTTCATGCATCCCGCCACGATCGGACAGATGCTGGACCGGCTGGCCGATCGCGGCCTGGTCGTGGTCGCGCCGGACCCGCAGGACCGCCGCCGCCTGATCCACGTCACGGAGCAGGGTGGCGGGGTGCTGGCCACCGCGCCGCTGGCCGGTCCGGTGCGGCTGCGTCACGTCCAGGCCGAACCCGAGCGGCTGGGACGTCTCGCCGAGGCGCTGGATGACGCCATCACCCTGTTCGGACTGCAGGACTACGGACCCGAGCGCCGGTGACCGGCGGTGCCGGGACACCCGCGGCCGATCCGAAAACGATGCGGAAACGATGCAAGTTGGCCTCGGATGCCGTTCTCGCGAGGCTCGGGGCATGGACGACCAGGACGACACCCGGCTGGCGGCGGGGTTCGCGGCGGGCGACGAGCAATGCGTGGCGGCGGTCTACCGGCGCTGGCGGCCGATGGTGCACGGACTCGCCGTGCGTTCGCTCGGCGACGAGCGGGAGGCCGAGGACGTGACCCAGCAGGTCTTCCTCGCCGCGTGGCGGGGCCGCGGCGGGTACCGGCCCGGGCCGGGCGGCCTCGGGGCCTGGCTGACCGGCATCACCCGGCACAAGGTGGCCGACGCCCTGGAGGCCCGCACCCGGCGGGCCCGGGTGGTCCGGGCCGCCGCGCGCGTCTGCGCGCAGGCCCGGCCGGAACCGGAGCCGGGCCCGGAACGGGCCGTGGAACGGGTGCTGCTGCTCGGCGAGCTGGCCCGACTCCCGTCGGCGCAGCAGCGGGTGCTGCGGCTCGCCTTCTACGCGGACCTGACCCAGTCGCAGATCGCGGACCGCACCGGGCTCCCGCTGGGCACCGTCAAGAGCCACATGCGGCGGGCGCTGCACGTCCTGCGGCAGTCCCTCGCGCCGTCCCTCGAACGCTCCCTTGAGCGGTCCCTTGAACCCGGGGTGCCACAACCGATTCGATGACGGCCAGCCCCGAGCGGAGCCCGAACAGCCGCTCGGCCCGGGCCGGTGGGGCCGCCGCCGCGGCGCCCCAGCCGGGCCCGGCGAGCAGCAGCGCCGAGTGGCCGCGGGCGCCGCGCGGGCCCCACTCGATGGACGCCACCGACCGGGCGAGCGAGGCGTCCGCGGTCGTACGGGACTGCGCCCACAGGACGACGGCCCGCGGACCCGTCCGCCGGACGGCCTCGCACAGGGCGTCGGCGGGAAGGGCGGCCCCGAACATCCGCACCGGGATGGCGCGTTCACCGAGGGCGGCGGCCAACGCCTCCATCGGCAGGCTGTGTTGCTCCCCGGGCGCGCAGGCCAGCAGCACGGGCGGGGCCGGGAGCGGCTCCGGGGCGGGCCGGATCCGATGCAGGGCCGCGGAGACGTACCAGGACAGGAGGTGCTCCACCTCGACGTAACGCTCCCCCGCCGTGGCCCACTTGCGGCCCACGGCGTGCAGCGTCGGCGCGATGACCTCCTCCCAGGCGGTGACCGGGCCCAGCTCCGCGAGCACGGCCGCCAGCAGGTCCTCCACCGCCGGCGCGTCCAGTCGTACGGCGGCCCGCGCGAGCCCCCTGCACTCCGGGCGGACGTCCCCGAGACGCAGCGCGCGGGGCCCGCCGGGGGCCGGGGCGGCAGGATCGGCCGTGGGCGGGTCCTCCGGGGTGACGCCCCGGGCCACCCGGGCGGCCTCGGACGGGGGTGCGCCCTGGGCGGTGAGGCGGCACATCAGTTCCAGCCGGGCGATGTCCTCGGGGGTCCAGCGCCGGTGCCGGCCCTCTTCGCGGCGGTCGGGACCGATGGCGTAGCGGCGCTCCCAGGAGCGCAGCGTGGTCGGGGAGACACCGAGGCGCCGGGCGACGGCCCCGGTGCCGAGGGCGACGGGCGGGGGCTGCAGCCGGGTCTGCGGGGGGTCGGGCTCCACCGTTCCACCGTACGGCGCTGCGGGCGGACGGGGGGTCACGGTGATCCCGGGCGGCCCGCGCGGAAGCGGTCGAGGCCGTCGGCGAGGACGACCAGCGGGTCGGGGTAGTCGTAGCCCGCCCGTTCCAGGCCGGGGAGCCGCCAGGGCTCGTGCACGCGCGGTGCGGGGAGTCCTGCCAGCTCGGGGACCCAGCGGTGGACGTAGCCGCCGTCGGGGTCGTACCGCAGGCCCTGGCGGACCGGGTTGAGCACCCGGTTGGGGCGGGTGTCGGTGCCGGTGCCCGCCACCCACTGCCAGTTGAGCTGGTTGTTGGCGAGGTCCCCGTCGACGAGGAGGTCCATGAAGTGGCGGGCTCCGACGCGCCAGTCCACGTACAGGGTCTTGGTGAGGAAGCTCGCGACCAGCAGCCGGCCGCGGTTGTGCATCCAGCCCTCGTGGGCCAGTTGGCGCATGGCCGCGTCCACGACCGGGTAGCCGGTGCGGCCCTCCTTCCAGGCCCGGGTCTCCTCCTCGGCGTCGGGGCCGGTGCGCCAGCGGTCGCCGCGGTCCCGGTAGTCCGCGGCGGCGGCCGCGGGCCTGGCCGCGAGCACCTGGTGGTGGAAGTCGCGCCAGCACAACTGCCGTACGAAGGCCTCCGCGCCGGGGCCGCCGGCCGCGCGGGCACGGTGGACGGCCTCGGTGGGCGAGAGCGTGCCGAAGTGCAGGTGCGGGGAGAGCCGGGAGGTGGCGTCGCCGGCCAGGTCGTCGTGGGTCTCGGGGTAGCGGTCGATGCCGGAGCGCAGCCACCGGGCCAGCAGCCGGCGCGCCTCGGACTCCCCGCCGGGGGCGAGGCCCGGGGAGGTGCCGGTGACGGCGGCGCGCTCGGGCAGGGGCTCGGAGCGGATCGCGTCGGGCACCGGGACGGCGCGGGGCGCGGGAGCGGCGGCCCGCAGCGGGTGCTCCGACCAGCGGCGGTGGTACGGCGTGAAGACGGCGAAGTGGTCCGACCCGGTGGACCCGCTGGGAGTGACGGCCCCCGGGGCGACCGCGGTGATCACGGCGTCGTGGACGTGGAACCGCCTGCCCTCCGCTTCGAGGGCCTCGCGCAGCCGCTCCTCGCGGGCATGGGCGTAGGCGCTGACTCCGGCCGCCATGTGCACCTCGTCGGCATCGGCCTCCCGTACGAGGGCCATGGTCGCGGCGACCGGGTCGCCGGACCGTACGACGAGGCGGCCGCCGCGCGAGCGCAGCCCGTCGTCGAGGGCGGCGAGGCAGTCGGCGAGGAAGGCCAGCCGGTTGGGCGGGGCGGCGACGGCCGGGTCGCGCACGAAGAGCGGCACGACCTGCGCCGAGGAGGACAGGGCGGCCCGCAGCGGCGGATGGTCGTGCAGCCGCAGGTCGGAGGTGTAGAGGACCACCGCGACGTTCATGGGGTTCGCTCCGCGTGAGTGGGGACGTGGGGACGGGCTGTCGTGAGGTACTTCACCTGCACTGCCCCGCGCGGATGCGGTGGCGCTGCCCGATGAGGCCCGTTTGCGTGAACTCCCCTCGATTGAAAGGAATCTGACGTTTTGTCATAGTTCTGTGACATGGAACGGACGCGTCCCTGCCATTCGCTTTCTAGATTCGTCACAGGAGCCCGCCCCGACTCGTGACCCCGCACCGAGCACGCGGCATGCGGCCCTCCCGTTCCCACCAGGCCCACCGGGCCGTCTTCACTCCACGGAGTCGTTCATGTCCTTGCACACGTCCCGCCGCACCGCCGCCCGCACCGCCGTCCGCACCATCGCCGTCACCACCCTCCTCGCCGGAGCGGTACTCGCCCCGGCCGCCGTCGCCTCGGCCGACAGCACGTCGACCCCTTCGAAGTGCGTGGTGGTCAAGGAAGCGTGGATCGGCGCCGGTACCGACGCCGTGATGACCATCGCCCCCTCCGGGCCGACCGTCTCCTTCAAGGACGCGGGTGACGGCAAGGTGCTCCCCGAGCGACTCGACCGCACGCACCCGAAGCTCCCCGCGAGCGCCGGCTTCCTCGCCGAGATCCTCGACCCGAACGGCCCCGCCCCGAAACTGCGCACGAACATGGAGGGCGGCGGTCACGAGCCGAGCGTCAAGGACTTCCCCAAGCTCCCCAAGGGCTGCACCTTCGACTACTCCACGGGTACGGGCACCGGCAAGGGCGCCGGCAAGGGCCAGACCAAGGACGTGCCCAAGGGCGGCGTCGCCGCCGGTGCCGAGTACGAGCAGGGCTCCGGCCCGTCGCCGATCGCGGTGGGCGGCGCGGCGGCCGCGGTGACCGCCGCGGGCCTGGGCTTCGCCGTCATGCGCCGCCGGGCGGCCTCGGCCGGCCGCTGATCCCCCGCCCACGGGGCTACGCCGCACCCTCGACGCCATCGCCCGCGCGCTCCGCCGCGCGGGCGATGTTGCGTGCCATGCCGCCGAAGACGACGGCGTGGAACGGCGACACGCTCCACCAGTACAGGTGGCCGAGCAGGCCGTGCGGATGGAACAGCGCCCGCTGGCGGTAGCGGGATCCGGTCTCCCCCGGGGACGGCGGATCGGCGTGCAGTTCCAGCCAGGCCAGCCCCGGCAGCCGCATCTCGGCGCGCAGCCGCAGCAGCCGGCCCGGTTCGATCGCCTCCACCCGCCAGAAGTCCAGCGAGTCCCCCACCCGCAGCCGGGCGGCGTCCCGGCGGCCGCGCCGGATGCCGACTCCGCCGACGAGCCGGTCCAGCCAGCCCCGTACGGCCCAGGCGAGCGGGAAGGAGTACCAGCCGTTCTCCCCACCGATGCCCTCCACCACCCGCCACAGCGCCGCGGCCGGTGCCTCGACGGTCAGCTCCCGGCAGTCGGTGTAGAGGCTGCCGCCGGCCCAGTCGGGGTCGGTGGGCAGCGGGTCGCTCGGCGCGCCCGGGACGGAAGCGGAGGACCAGCGGGTGGTCACCCGGGCCTCGCGGATCCGCCGGAGGGCCAGTGCGAGGGCCTCGTCGAAGCCGATGGGCGCGCCCGGCGGATCCGGGACGTGGACGGCGATGTCGTGCTCCGCGCAGACCACCTCGTGCCGCAGGGATTCGGCGAGCGGCCGGGCCAGCGCCCTCGGCACGGGGGTGACCAGGCCGATCCAGTGGCTGGACAGCCTCGGGGTGAGCATCGGGACCCGCAGGATGAGGCGGGCGGGCAGCCGCGCCACGACGGCGTAGCGGCGCATCATCTCCTCGTACGTGAGCACGTCGGGCCCGCCGATGTCGAAGGCCCGGTTCACCTCGGGCGCCATTCCCGCGCTGCCGACGAGGTAGCGCAGCACGTCGCGGACGGCGATGGGCTGGCAGCGGGTGCCGACCCAGCTGGGGGTGACCATGACGGGCAGCCGTTCGGTCAGGTAGCGCAGCATCTCGAAGGAGGCCGACCCGGACCCGATGACGACGGCGGCGCGCAGCACGGTCGCCGGAACGGATCCGGCGAGGAAGACCTCACCGACCTCGGCGCGGGAGCGCAGGTGCGGTGACAGGCTCCGGACGGGGAGGTCCGCGGGGGTGAGGCCGCCGAGGTAGACGATGCGGCGGACCCCGGCGGCGCTGGCCTCGTCCGCGAAGGCCCGGGCGGCGTCCCGGTCGCGTTCCTCGAAGCCGGATCCGGTGCCGAGGGAGTGCACGAGGTAGTAGGCGACGTCGATGCCGGTCATCGCCCCGGCGAGGGACGGGGGGTCGGTGACGTCTCCCCGGACGATCTCGACGTCCCCGGCCCAGGGGTGGTCGCGCAGTTTTTCCGGGGTGCGGGCCAGGCAGCGGACCCGGTGCCCGGCGTCGAGGAGGTCGGGGACGAGGCGTCCGCCGATGTATCCGCTGGCCCCGGTGACCAGGCAGTTCTTGCCCGTCATGGCTGTCTCCGCTCGTAGCGCCGTGCTCTTCGGTACCCCTGCCCCCTCCTTCCGATTCGCCGCGGCGCGCCGGATCGGATGCGGGATTCCCCCGTACGGCACATCCAAGACCCCCCTCGGCTCCGAAGAAGGGGTGCCGGGGTGCCCCGGGTGACGGGGTGACGAGGGAGGAACACGATGACCGAGCGAGGGGCGCCGCGCCCGCGGACGGCCGTGATCGGCGGGGGCGTGTCGGGGCTGACGGCGGCGTACGTCCTCGCGCGCTCGCACGAGGTGACCCTGTACGAGGCGGACGACCGGCTGGGCGGGCACGCGCACACCCACGAGCTCAAGGGGCCGGACGGGGTGGTGCGCGCGGTGGATTCGGGGTTCATCGTCCACAACGACCGCACCTACCCGCACCTGCTGCGGCTCTTCGGCGAGTTGGGGGTGGCCACCCGGCCGACGACGATGAGCCTGTCGGTCCGCTGCGAGGGGTGCGGGCTGGAGTACGCGGGTGCGCGCGGGCCGCGCGGGCTCTTCGCCCGGCGCCGGTCCGCCGTGAACCCGCAGTACCTGCGGATGCTGGCGCGGATCCCGGCGTTCCACCGGCGGGCCAGGAGCCTGCTGGCCACCACGGCCACGACCACCAGCCCTGGTGCCGACACCGGCTCCGGCCCCGGCTCCGGCTCCGGCTCCGGCTCCGGCTCCGGCTCCGGCTCCGGCGAGATCACTCTGGCCGAGTTCCTGGAACGGGGCCGCTTCGGGGCCTACTTCACCGCGCACTTCGCGATCCCGCTGGTCGCCTCCGTGTGGTCCTGCCCGCCGGACACGGCGCTCGGGTACCCGGCCCGGTACCTGTTCCGGTTCCTGGAGCACCACGGCTTGCTGTCGGTGGGCGGCTCGCCGAGCTGGCGTACGGTCGAGGGCGGCTCGGCGCGCTACGTGGAGCGAGTCCGCGAACGGCTGGACGCCGTGTACCTGGCCGCTCCGGTACGGGCGCTCGCGCGCACCCCGCAGGGCGTGTCGGTCACCACCGCCGGCGGGGCCACCGACCTCTACGACGCGGTGGTCGTCGCCGTCCACGCCGATCAGGCGCTGAGCCTGCTGGCCGATCCGACGGACGCGGAACGCACCGCGCTCGGCGCCTTCCGCTACTCCCGCAACCGGACCGTGCTGCACACCGACACCTCGGTGCTGCCGCGCGCGCCCGGCGCCCGGGGCTGCTGGAACTACCGGCTGTCGGGGTGCCGGCCGGCCGATGCGCACGTACGGGTCAGCTACGACATGAACCGGCTCCAGGGGCTGGACGGGCCCGAGCCGTACGTGGTCACCCTGAATGCGGGCGACGCGGTGCGGCCGGAGTCGGTCCTGGCCGAGATGGAGTACGAACACCCCGTCTACAGCACGGAGTCGGTGGCGGCGCAGCGGCTCCTGCCGGCCCTGTCGGGGCCGGTGACGGCCTTCGCCGGCGCCTATCACGGGTGGGGGTTCCACGAGGACGGCTGCCGCTCGGGCGTGGAGGCCGCCGCCGCGCTGGGGGTGACGTGGTGAGCCCCCGGCGGAGCGGGGCCGGCCCGGCGGAGCCCCGTCTCTACCTGGCCGACGTCCGGCACGTCCGGTCGGGCGGGAACAGCTACCGGCTCCGGCACCGGACGTACCTGTGGCTGGTGGACCTCGACCGACTGCCCCGCCTCCCGCGGGCGTTGCGGCCGCTCGCCCGGTTCGAGGCCCGTGACCACTTCGGCGGCGGCGCCCCCTCCATCCGGGCCGGACTGGACGCGTTCCTCGTGGCGCGCGGCGCCGGACTCCCGGCGGGTTCACGGGTGTCGATGCTGGCGCACGCCCGGGTGTTCGGTCACGTCTTCAACCCGCTGACCGTGTACTGGTGTCACGGCCCGGACGGTGCCCTGCGGCAGGTGGTCGCCGAGGTGCACAACACCTACGGCGAACGCCACTGCTACCTGCTCCCGCCGGAAACGGCCCGGGACACCCGGAGCGGCGCCGAAGTCACCGCCGTCCCCAAGGAGTTCTACGTCTCCCCCTTCCTCGGGGTGGAAGGCGACTACCGCATGCGGCTGCCCGAGCCGGACGAACGCCTCGCGCTGACCGTGCAACTGGCCGGCGGTACGGACGGTGCCCGCCTGACCGCGACCGTCCGCGGCGACCGCCGCCCGGCCGGCGCCCGCGGACTGCTGCGCGCCGCGCTGCGCCGGCCCTGGTCCACCGCCGCCGTCAGCGTCGGCATCCGCTACCACGGCGTCCGGCTGTGGCTGCGCGGGCTGCCGGTCCGCCCGCGACCCCGACACGTACCCCAGGAGGGCCTGAAGTGAGCACGTCGACCACCAGCACCACCGCCGCCGCCCCGGCCGTACCGCCGTGCTCCCGGGCCAGGGCCGCCGTCGGGCGGCTGCTGATCCGCCGGGCCCTGGACCGGCTGCCGCTCCAGGTCCGGATGGGCCCCGACGGGACCCTGGGGCGGGGCGGCCCCGCGATGGCGGTGTACGACCCGGACGCCTTCGAACGCCGGATCGCGGCCGAGGGACTGATCGGCTTCGGCGAGTCGTACCTGGCCGGGGAGTGGGACGCGCGCGACCCGGTCGCCGTCCTGACCGTGCTGGCCGGGCACGTGACGGGGCTGGTCCCGGCTCCGCTGCGGCGGCTGCGCGGCCTGTGGGCCTCCCGCCACCCGGCCTCGGACCGCAACACCCCGGACGGCTCGCGGACCAACATCCAACGCCACTACGACCTGTCCAACGAGCTCTTCGCCGAGTTCCTCGACCCGACGATGACCTACTCCTCGGCGGTGTTCCGCACCCTGCCCGCCGGCCGGGAGGAGCTCGCCGAGGCCCAGCACCGCAAGATCGACATGCTGTTGGACCTGGCGGGGACCGGGCCCGGCACCCGGCTGCTGGAGATCGGCACGGGCTGGGGCGAGCTCGCCGTCCGGGCGGCCCGGCGCGGTGCGCACGTGGTCACCCTGACCCTGTCGCGGGAGCAGCGGGAGCTGGCCCTGCGCCGGATCGCGGCCGCCGGGCTGTCCGACCGCGTCGAGGTGCGGCTGTGCGACTACCGGGAGGCCGAGGGGAGTTACGACGCCATCGTGAGCGTCGAGATGATCGAGGCGGTCGGCGCCGAGTACTGGCCGGTGTACTTCGCCACGCTGGACCGGCTGCTGGCGCCCGGCGGGCGGGTCGCGCTCCAGGCGATCACCATGCCGCACGAGCGGATGCTCGCCACCAGGGACACGTACACCTGGATCCACAAGTACATCTTCCCCGGCGGCATGCTGCCGTCGGTGCGGGTGGTGGAGGAGATGGCGCGCTCGCACACCGGGCTGCGCGTGATCCGCTCCGAGGCCTACGGGGCCCACTACGCGCAGACGCTGCGGCTGTGGCGGGAGCGCTTCGCCGAGCGGGCCGACCGGGTGGCGGAGCTGGGCTTCGACGCGGCGTTCCGGCGGATGTGGACCTTCTACCTGGCCTACTGCGAGGCGGGGTTCGCCTCGGGCTACCTGGACGTGCACCAGTTCCTGCTGACGGCCGAGGGCGCCGGCAGCGCGGCGGCGGCGCCCCGGGGCGGTGGTACCCGGTGAACTGGGGCGCCTTCGGACTCAACCTGGCCGTCTCGGCGGGGGCGGCCCTCGCCGTCATGCTGGCCGCCTTCGCCGTCGGGGTCCGGCTGCACAGGCACCGCGGGGTGGACGTGGCCTGGGGCCTGGGCTTCGTCTCCGTCGCGGTGGCCACGTACGCCCTGTCGGGCGGCCGGCACCCGCTGCCGGCGGCCCTGGCGGTGGTGTGGGGCCTGCGGCTGTCCGCGCACATCGCGTGGCGGGGCCGGGGGCACGGCGAGGACCCGCGCTACGAGCGGCTGCTCGCCAAGGCTCCGGGCCACCGCAACGCGTACGCGCTGCGCATGGTCTACCTGCTCCAGGCGGGCCTGGTCTGGCTGGTCTCACTGCCCGTGCAGGCGGCGGCGTACGCGACCGGGCGCCCCGGGGCCCTGGCGGTGGCGGGCGCCGCGCTGTGGCTGTGCGGACTGCTCTTCGAGGCGGTCGGCGACCACCAGCTGGCCCGGTTCAAGGCCGATCCCGCGAACCGGGGACGGATCATGGACCGGGGCCTGTGGTCCTGGACCCGGCACCCGAACTACTTCGGCGACTTCTGCGTGTGGTGGGGGCTGTCCCTGACCGCCTGGACCTCGGGCGGAGCGGTGGCGGTGTCGGTGGTCTCCCCGCTCGTGATGTCGTACCTGCTGATCGGCGGCAGCGGGAAACGGCTGCTGGAGCGGCACATGGCGGAGCGCCCCGGCTACGCCGCGTACCGGGCCCGGACCAGCGGATTCCTGCCCCTGCCGCCCGGGCGAGCGCGGCGCCACCGCAGGTCACAGGGGGTTTGATCCGGGACGTACGAGGACGCGTTGGTACAGTCGCGGCATGGCGGTGGACGAGCTCGACACACGGATCCTGCGCCTGCTGATCGAGCAGCCGCGCACCAGCGTCCGGGAGTACGCCCGGATCCTCGGCGTCGCGCGCGGCACCCTCCAGGCCCGGCTCGACCGGCTGGAGCGCACCGGGGTGATCACCGGAACCGGTCCCGTGCTCTCCCCCGCCGCGCTCGGGCATCCCGTCCTGGCCTTCGTGCACATCGAGGTCACGCAGGGGCACCTGGACGAGGTCGGCGACGCGCTGGCCTCCGTACCGGAGATCATCGAGGCCTTCTCCATCACCGGCGGCGGGGACCTGCTGACCCGGGTGGCCGCGCGGGACAACGCGCATCTGGAGGACGTGATCCAGCGGCTGATCCGGCTGCCCGGCGTGGTGCGCACACGGACCGAGGTCGCGCTGCGCGAGCGGGTGGCGCACCGGCTCCTCCCCCTGGTCGAGTCCGTGGGACGAGCGGCGCGGAAACCCTAAAAATGCTGACAAGATGGTACGGACAGGAACAGGACAGGCACCGGCAGGACGGGCACAACGGATGATCTCCGTCATATTCGATCTCGACGGCACCCTCGTGGACAGCGAGCCGAACTACTACGAGTCCGGGCGACGCACCCTGGAGCGCCATGGGGTCCTCGATTTCACCTGGGAGCAGCACTCCCGGTACATCGGCATCGGCACCCTGGAAACCCTGGAGATCCTCCGGGACGAGTACGGGATCGCCGCCCCTGTCGAGCAGTTGCTCGCCGAGCAGAACGCCGCCTATCTGGAGCTCGCCCGGACCCGCACCGAGGCCTACCCCGAGATGAGCGCGTTCGTGCGGCGGCTGCACGCCGAAGGCGTCCCGATGGCCGTGGCCTCGGGCTCCTCGCTCGAGGCGATCGACGCGGTCCTGTCGGGCACCGGGCTGGACACCCTGCTGACCACGGTGGTCTCCGCCGAGGAGGTCGCCCAGGGCAAGCCCGCCCCGGACGTGTTCCTCGAGGCGGCGCGCCGGCTGGGCGCGGACCCCGCCGACTGCGTGGTCGTCGAGGACGCGGCGCCGGGCGCCCTGGCCGCGCACGCGGCGGGCATGCGGTGCGTGGCGGTCCCGTACGTGGCGGCCACCGCCGACGACCCGGCCTTCGCCGCGGCCGGGCTGCTCTTCCCCTCGGGGCAGAGGGAGTTCAGCGCGGAGAGCGCCTACAGCTGGCTCACCGCCGCGCAGGCGGCCTGAGCCGTCCGGACGCCCCGGGCCCGGCGGTCTTCTCCGGCGGCCCGGGGTCCGTCGTGCTCTGGCGCCCTGGAGGCGGCGCTGTCACCATGCCGGGGTGACCGCCACCCTGACGCCCCCGGGCTCCGAGCGCGGACCGCGCCGCTGGCCCCTGGTGGGGAACCTGCCCGCCTTCGCCCGCGATCCGCTGGCCTTCTTCGAGTCGCTGCGCGACGAGTACGGGGACTGGGTGCCCTGGGCACTCGGCCCGCAGCGCAACGTCCTGGTCTCACTGCCGGAGCACGCCGGTGAGCTGCTCGGCGCCGTGGAGTCGACGTTCAAGCCGACCGAACTGGGCTGGGCCTTCAGGCAGTTGCTGGGCAACGGCGTGGTCGTGGCCACCGGCGAGGACTGGCGGCGCAAGCGGGCACTGGTCCAGCCCTCGGTGCGGCCGCGCCAAGTGCGCGCGTACGCGGGCACGATGGTGGAGTGCGCCGACGCGCTGGTCTCCGGCTGGAGCGACGGCGCACGGATCGACGTGCACCGGGAGATGGCCGGACTCACCCAACGCATCGCGGTGCGCACCCTGTTCGGGAGCGATGCGGCCGGCCGGGAGGCACCCATCAGTGCGGCCATGGCCACAGCGCAGCGCGAACTCGGCGCCGAGTTCCGGGGCGTGACGATGTTCCTGCCGCCCTGGGTGCAGACTCCGGGACGGCGCCGGATGCGCGCGGCCGTGGACGTCCTCGACCGCGAGATCGAGCACGTCATACGGGAGCACGAGGCGGCCTCGGCGGCCGGCGAGGAGCGGGACGACCTCCTCAGCAGGCTCCTCTCCGCCCGCGACGAGGACGGCGGGCCACTGTCGCGCACGGAGCTGCGGGACGAGTCGATCACCCTGTACATCGGCGGCCACGAGACCACGTCGACCACCTTGACCTGGGCCTGGCAACTGCTCTCGGGGGCGCCGGAGGCCCGCGAACGGCTGACGGAGGAGCTGGAGCGGGTGCTCGGCGGCCGGCTGCCGGCCTACGAGGACTACGCGCGGCTGCCCTGGACCCAGCAGGTGGTCAAGGAAGCGCTGCGGATCTACCCGCCGATCTGGCTGATCTCCGCGGTGGCCGGGGAAGGCGCCACGCTCGGCGGCCGCCCGGTCCCGGCCGGCCTGTCGGTGTGGATCAGCCCGTGGTCGATGCACCGGGACGAGCGCTGGTTCCCGGAGCCGGAGGCCTTCCGCCCCGAGCGCTGGTCCGCCGACGCGACCGCGGCACACAAGATTCCGGAACACGCCTGGTTCCCCTTCGGCGGCGGCCCGCGCGCCTGCCTGGGCGCCCGCTTCGCCCTGGTCGAGGCCGCCCTGGTGCTGGCCGTCGTGGCCCAGCGCTTCCACCTGGACAGCGGCCCGACCCGCGCGAGGGTCCTGCCGGGACTCACCCTCCAGCCCCGGGACCCGGTCCTGGCCACCCTCCGCGCGCACGGCTCCTGACCGATCCCGTCCCGACGGGAGAGATCGCGGTTCCAGAGGTCGAGACGCCATTGACCCGCGGCGGGCGAATGGCTAAGTTTCGCCGCATGTTGCGTCCCGTCATGCTCACCACGCGCGGTCACATCGACCTGCTGCGGGTGGCCTCCGCCGCGTGTTGTCGCGGCTGCTGACGCCCTTTCACCTGCGACACGAGCGCTCCGCGCTCCCTTTCGCACGCCCTGAGCCTCTGATCCCCTGAGTCGCCCGCACCCTGAGCCCCGGCCCTCCGCGGCTCAGGTCCTCGACTGCTCCGGATCCACCCGGCTCCGGACACCCCGAGCTCCGCGACCCCCGCACTCCGCCTCCGTACCGGCGTGGGGGGCGACGAACGTGGGGGCCGACGGGCGTGCGCTTCCTCCCGCCCCGCTGGGCCCGGCGCACCATCGGGCCGCTCCTCCTGCTCGCGGCGTGGCAGCTGGCCAGCAGCCTCGGATGGCTGCCCGCCGATGTGCTCGCTCCGCCCTCGACCATCGCGAGCGCCGCCGCCGGCCTGATCGGGGACGGCACCCTGCCCGCGGCCATGGGGGTGTCGCTGCAGCGGGTGGCGATCGGGCTCGTCCTGGGCGGGACGGTGGGGACGGTGCTGGCGCCGCTGTCGGGGCTCTCCCGGCTGGGCGAGGACCTGATCGACGCGAGCGTGCAGATGCTGCGCACGGTGCCCTGGGTGGGTCTCATCCCGCTGTTCATCATCTGGATGGGCATCGGGGAGGCGCCGAAGGTCGCGCTCATCACCCTCGGCACGGCCTTCCACCTGTACCTGAACGTGTACGCCGGGATCCGCGGGGTCGACGAGCAACTCATCGAAGCGGGCGGGGCCTTGGGGCTCGGCCGCTGGGGCCTGGTGCGGCACGTGGTGCTGCCGGGCGCGCTGCCGGATTCATGACCGGGCTGCGGTACTCCCTCGCCACCGGCTGGCTCGCCCTGGTGTTCGGGGAGTCCATCAACGCCGACGCCGGCATCGGGTTCCTGATGAACCAGGCCCGCGAGTTCTTCCGCACCGACGTCATCGTCGTCTGCCTCGTCGTCTACGCCTTCCTCGGCCTCACCGCCGACCTCATCGTCCGCGCTCTCGAAAGGCTGCTGCTGCAATGGCGACCGACCTTCACCGGCCAGTGACCGCTGCCGCCACCGCCGTCACGGCCACCGGCACGGCGGAGCCGGCCGATACCGCGGTACGGGTCCGGGGGCTGACCCGGTCCTTCGACGGCCGGGCCGTCATCGACGGGCTCGATCTGACCCTGCGGGCAGGACAGTTCACCGTGCTCCTCGGCCGCAGCGGCTGCGGGAAGTCCACGCTGCTGCGGGTGCTCGCCGGCCTGGACCGGGAGATCGAGGGCGAGGTCCTGGTACCCGAGCGCCGGGCGGTTGCCTTCCAGGCTCCCCGGCTGATGCCCTGGAAGCGGGTCTGGCGCAACGTGCTGCTCGGCCTGCCCGGGCGCCCCGAACGCGAGCGTGCAGAGCGGGCGTTGGCCGAGGTCGGGCTGGAGCACCGCACCGACGCCTGGCCCAAGACCCTGTCCGGCGGCGAGGCGCAGCGGGCCTCCCTGGCCCGCGCCCTGGTCCGCGAACCCGATCTGCTGCTGCTGGACGAGCCGTTCGGCGCGCTCGACGCGCTGACCCGGATCAACGCCCAGCGGCTGGTCGCCGAGCTGTGGCAGCGGCGCGGCTGCGCGGTGCTGCTGGTCACGCACGACGTCGACGAGGCGGTGCTGCTGGCCGACCGCGTGCTCGTGATGGACGAGGGCCGCATCGCCCACGACACCGAAGTGGCGCTGGAGCGGCCGCGCTCGGTCGGCGACCCCGGTTTCGCCGCGCTGCGCGCCCGGCTGCTGGCCGAGCTCGGCGTCGGCTGAGCTCCGACCGGCCCCCTCTGCTTCCCCTGCCCTGGTTCCCGTACGAGAGATCGAAGAGAAGCGACATGAGACGTCACACCCTGCCCCTGCTCGCGACGCTGCTTCCGCTGTCGCTGGTCCTGACCGCCTGCGGCGGCAGTTCGGCCGCCGACACCGGCGCCGGCGCGAAGGACGGCGCCAAGAGCGGCACCAAAGTCACCCTCAACGTGGGCGACCAGAAGGGCGGTTTCGAGTCGCTGCTGCAGGCCGCCGGTGAACTGGACGAGCTGGACTACGAGATCAAGTGGTCCACCTTCACCTCCGGCCCCCCGCTGCTGGAGGCCGTCAACGCCAAGGCCGTGGACATCGGCGGCGTCGGCAACACCCCGCCCGTCTTCGCCGCCGCGGCCAAGTCGAAGATCACGGTCGTGGGCGCCACGCACGGCTCCTCCGCCGGTGAGGCGATCCTCGTACCCAAGGACTCCGCCCTCCAGTGCCCCGCCGACCTGCGCGGCAAGAAGGTCGCGGTGGCGCAGGGCAGTTCGGCGCACTTCCAGCTCATCGCGAGCCTCCAGCAGGCCGGCCTCACCCCGGCCGACGTACAGATCACCCTGCTCCAGCCGGCCGACGCGCTGGCCGCCTTCAACAGCGGCAAGGTCGACGCCTGGGCGGTCTGGGACCCGTACACCTCGCAGGTGCTGCGCTCCGGCGCCCGCGTCCTGACCAGCGGTGAGGGGGTCGTCAACGGGCTCGGCTTCCAGGTGGCGGCGCCCGGCGCCCTGGCCGACGAGGCCAAGAGCAAGGCCATCGGGGACTACCTCCAGCGCCTCCAGCGCGCCCAGGACTGGGTGTTCAAGCACCCGGAGGAGTGGGCCAAGGTCTGGTCGAAGGAGACCGGGCTGCCGTACGAGGTGGCCTTCGACGCGGTGAAGCGCAGCAACGGCACCCGGGTGCCGGTGGCCGTGGACGACGCGGCCGTGGCCTCCGAGCAGAAGATCGCCGACACCTTCACCGAGCTGAAGCTGATCCCGGGCAAGGTCGTCTTCAAGGACTTCGTCGACACCCGCTTCAACCGGGACCTGCCGCCCTCCACCACCGACCCCCGCACGTACGGGAAGGAATCCTGATGACGGTACGACTGCACTGGTTCCTGCCGACCGGCGGCGACGGCCGCACCCTGGTCGACCGGCACGCCTACGCCAACAACCACGCCGCCGCCGGGGTGCGCGAGCCCGACATCGAGTACCTCGCACAGATCGCCAAGGCGGCCGAGCGGCTCGGCTTCGAGGCGGTGCTGACCCCGACCGGCACCTGGTGCGAGGACGCCTGGCTGACGACGGTGGCGCTCGCGCAGCACACCGAGCGGCTGAAGTTCCTCGTGGCCTTCCGGCCGGGGGTGATCTCGCCGACGCTGGCCGCGCAGATGGCGGCAACGTACCAGCGGATCACGCGCGGCCGGCTGCTGCTGAACGTGGTGACGGGCGGCGACTCGGCGGAGCAGCGGCGGTTCGGCGACCACCTCGGCCACGATCTGCGCTACGCGCGCACGGCCGAGTTCCTCTCGGTCGTGCGCGGCGTCTGGGGCGGGCAGCCCTTCGACTTCCACGGTGACCATTACCGGATCGGCGGCGGGCTGACCGCGGTGCCGCCGGACCCGCTGCCGGAGATCTTCTTCGGCGGGTCCCCGGCGGCGGCCGGTCCGGTGGCTGCCGAGCACGTGGACGTGTACCTGACGTGGGGCGAGCGGCCGCAGGAGGTGAAGGAGAAGATCGACTGGATCCGTTCGCTGGCCGAGGAGCGGGGCCGGACGGTGAAGTTCGGCATCCGGCTGCACACCATCTCGCGGGATTCGGCGAAGGAGGCCTGGGCCGCCGCGGACCGGCTGCTCGGCGACCTGGACGACGCCTCGATCGCCGCGGCTCAGGCGGCGCTGGGCGCGAGCGAGTCGGTCGGCCAGCAGCGGATGCTGGCCCTGCACGGCGGCTCGCGCGACAAGCTGGAGATCTCCCCGAACCTGTGGGCCGGGGTGGGCCTGGTGCGCGGGGGCGCCGGTACGGCCCTGGTCGGGAGCCACGGGGACGTGGCGGACCGGATCGAGGAGTACCACGCGCTCGGGATCGAGAACTTCGTGCTGTCGGGCTATCCGCACCTGGAGGAGGCGTACTGGTTCGGCGAGGGGGTGACGCCGGAGCTCGCGGCGCGCGGCCTGCTCGCAGGCTGAGCCGGGGGCGGGGGCCGGGGGCGAGGGGCGGGGGCGAGGGGCGGGGCGGGGGCCGGTGCCGGTGCCGGTGCCGGTGCCGGTGCCGGGAAGATCTCGGCTTCGCCGCCAGTTGGTAGAACCGTGAACGATTTCGCGGTGCAGGACGTGGACGTGGTCGTCGTGGGCGCGGGACAGGCGGGACTGTCCGGCGCCTACCACCTGGCGCGGGCGGGCATCGGCCACGTGGTCCTGGACCACGCGCCCCGCCCGGGCGGCGCCTGGCAGTTCCGCTGGCCCTCGCTCACCTACGGCAAGGTCCACGGCATGCACGCGCTGCCCGGGATGGAACTCACCGGCGCCGATCCGCTGCGGCCCTCCTCCGAGGTGATCGCGGAGTACTTCGCCGCCTACGAGGACCGCTTCGGCCTGCACGTGCGCCGGCCCGTGGACGTCACCGCCGTACGGGACGGGGCGGACGGCCGGCTGCTGGTGGAGTCCCGGTCCGGGACGTGGTCGGCGCGGGCACTGATCAACGCCACCGGCACCTGGGACCGGCCGTTCTGGCCGCGCTATCCGGGACAGGAGCTCTTCCGAGGCCGCCAGCTGCACACCGCGAACTACCCCGGGCCCGGCGAGTTCATCGGAGCCCGGGTCATCGTCGTGGGCGGCGGCACCTCGGCGGTGCAGCACCTGCTGGAGATCGCCGAGGTGGCGGCGGAGACCGCGTGGGTCACCCGGCGGCCCCCGGTGTTCCGCGACGGGAGCTTCGGCGAGGAGCAGGGCCGTGCGGCGGTGGCTCTGGTGGAGGAACGCGTGCGGCAGGGGCTGCCGCCCCGGAGCGTGGTCAGCGTCACCGGGCTGCCCCTGAACGAGGCGGTCCGGGGCGGGCTGGAGTCGGGCGTCCTGGACCGCCGGCCGATGTTCGATCACCTCACGAGGACGGGGGCCGCCTGGTCGGACGGCAGCCGGGTGGAGGCGGACGTGATCCTGTGGGCCACCGGCTTCCGCCCCGCCATCGACCACCTTGCTCCGCTGCGCCTGCGCGAGCCGGGCGGCGGCATCCGGCTGGACGGCACCCGCGCGGTCCGCGACGAGCGGATCCACCTGGTCGGCTACGGCCCGTCGGCATCGACCATCGGCGCCAACCGCGCCGGCGGCGCCGCGGTCCGCGAGATCCACCGCCTGCTCACCCGCACCGGGGCCGGCATCCACTGAAGACCGTCCCGCAGTCGATCTCCGGGAGGGCCGGCACCCGGCTTCACGAGTCGGCAGAGCTCGGCGCGGGCTCATTCCGGGGCCGGCGCGGCCCGGCCGCCTCAGGTCGTGCGGGAGGCCGTGCGGAGGCGGTTGAACTCGGCCACGTGCCGCTTGTGCTCCTCGTACGTCGCCGAGAAGCGGGTGTCTCCCTGCTTCACGGTGACGAAGAAGAGCCAGTCACCGGGTGTCGGGGCCACCGCGGCCGCCATGGCCTGCAGGCCGGGACTGTCGATCGGGGTGGGCGGCAGGCCCTGGCGTTCGTACGTGTTGAAGGGGCTGTCGATCTTCGTCTCGCTCAGCTTGGTGTCCACTGTGGAACGGTTCAGCGCGTAGTTGATGGTGGAGTCCATCTGGAGCGGCATCGATTTCGCCAGCCGGTTGTGCACCACCCGGGCGACCTTGCCCATGTCCCCGCGGGACTCGGCCTCCGCCTCGATGATGCTCGCGAGGGTGGCCGTCTGGTACGGGGTCATCCCGTGGGCCTTGCCGCCGTCCGCCACCGCCTTGGTGGCGAGGCTCTTGTTGGCCGTCTCGACCATGTAGGTGAGCAGGGAGGCCGGGGTGGACTGCGAGGTCACCGGGTAGGTGGCCGGGAAGAGGTACCCCTCCGGGTTGCCCTTCGCCTCGGCGGGCAGGGGCAGCGCGGTCGTGGCGACCGCGGCCTTGGCGGAGCCGGCCGGGAGCTTCAGTTCGCGGTCGATGGCGGCGTAGACCTGTGCGGCCCGCCAGCCCTCGGGGATCAGCAACTGGCGCGGCTTCTCGGGCGCCCGCTCCCCGGGGAACAGGGGGATCAGGAGGGCTGCCCCGAGTCCCAGGACGGTTCCGATGAAGAGCGCCAGCCTGCCCCGGCGGGTGAGCCGGGAACGGCGCGGTGACGGCGGCCGGTTCTCATGACGCATGCGGGCACGCTAACCCGGGAACCGTCGGATTTCCGACATCTCACCCGTGCGCCGGTCATACGATCACACGTTCACCGGGGTCGGCTCGGCGCCTCGCAGGGTGTCCGGCTTGAACGTCCCGGGCTTGAGCAGATCCGCCTTGCGCATCTCGGAACCGAGGGCTCCCAGGAGCCCGCCGGACGCCGGAGCCTCCGGCTTGAGTGCACTCTCCCGGTCGCGGCGGACGAGCGCGGCGTACCGGCCGTCGGCCTGCAGCAGTTCCTCGTGGGTGCCGCGCTCCGCAATCCGGCCTCCGTCGAGCACCACGATCTGGTCGGCGTCACGGACGGTGGAGAGGCGGTGGGCGATGGTGATGGTGGTGCGGCCCTGGGAGAGGTTGTCGATGGCGCGCTGCACGGCGTGCTCGGTGCGGGTGTCCAGGGCGCTGGTGGCCTCGTCGAGGATCAGCACCGGCGGGTCGCGCAGGATGGTGCGCGCGATGGCCAGGCGCTGCTTCTCTCCACCGGAGAACCGGTAGCCGCGCTCGCCGACCAGGGTGTCGTATCCGTCGGGCAGGGACTCGATGTGGTCGTGGATCTGGGCCGCGCGGGCCGCCTCCACTATCTCCTGGTCGGTGGCGTCCGGCTTGGCGAAGCGCAGGTTGTCGGCGACGGAGGCGTGGAAGAGGTAGGTCTCCTGGGAGACCACGCCGATGGAGCGGGCCAGCGAGTCGAAGTCGAGGTCGCGCACGTCCACGCCGTCGAGGGCGACGCGGCCGCCGGTGACGTCGTAGAGCCTGGGCACGAGGTAGCTCAGCGTGCTCTTGCCGGATCCGGTCGGGCCGACCACCGCGAGGGAACCGCCGGCCGGGACCGTGATGTCGATGCCGGTCAGGGTGGGGCCGCTCTTGTCGTCGTAGGCGAAGTGGACGTCCTCCAGGCGGACCTCGCCCTTGGCGCGGTCGAGGCGGACGGGGTCCTCGCGCTCGGTGATGTCCACCGGCAGGTCGAGGTACTCGAAGATGCGGGCGAAGAGCGCCAGGGAGGTCTGGATCTGGACGCCGGTCGACAACAGGCTCACGGCCGGCCGGAACAGGCCCTGCTGGAGGGTGACGAAGGCGACGAGGGTGCCGACCGAGAGGGAAGGGGCTCCGGTCTGCAGGGCTATGCCGGCGGCCCAGTAGATGAGCGCGGGCATGGCGGCCATGACGATGCCGATGGTGGACATCCGCCAGCGTCCGGCCATGCTGGAGCGCACTTCGAGGTCGACGAGCTTCTCGGACTCCTCCGCGAAGGAGGTGGTGAGCGAATCGGCGCGGCCCATCGTGCGGCCGAGCAGGATGCCGCTGACCGACAGGGACTCGGTGACCGTCGCGGCCATCGCGGCCATCTGCTTCTGGCGCTGCGCGGTGATCTTCTTGCGCTCGCCGCCGACGCGGCGGCTGATCCACACGAAGACGGGCAGCAGGGCGAGCGAGACGAGCGTGAGCCGCCAGTCGAGTGCGAGCATCGCGACGACGGAGGCGATGACGGCCGTCGCGTTCGAGACGAGGGAGGTCGCCGTGGAGGTGACCGTGGCCTGCATGCCGCCGATGTCATTGGCGATGCGGGACTGCACCTCACCGGTGCGCGTACGGGTGAAGAAGGCCAGCGGCATCCGCTGGAGCTGCGCGTAGACGGCGGTGCGCAGATCGTGCATGACGCGCTGGCCGACCGTGGTGGATATCAGGGTCTGGAGCACGCCGAAGATGCTGGTGACGACCGCGGTCGCGATCATGCCGAGGGCGAGCAGGCTGAGCAGCCCGGTACGGCCCTGCGGGATCGCGACGTCGAGGACCTCCTTCAGCAGGAAGGGGGTGGCGACTCCGACCAGCGAGGAGGCGGCGACGAGCACGCCGACGACGGCGAGGCGGCCCCGGTAGGGCCGGAAGAGACCGACGATGCGGCGCAGCTCGCGCGGCCGCTCGTCCGGCGCGGGGCCGCGGGGGTCGAGGGATTCTTTCGAGGGTTCCCACTCGAGTTCTTTGGGGCGCATGGGCCTCCTTCATGACAGGTGACGAGACTCGAATGAGCATAGCTCATTGTTACCTATACTCACAATGAATCTGGTCCTGATATCGTTCCCATTATGAGGACCGCAGCATGAGCACCGCTTCCGAGACCGACAGCAGCCAGGGCGGCGGCACCGACAGCGCCGACACGACCGACGGCGTGCTCGCCGAGCAGCTGCTCCGCCTGACCCGGCGGCTCCACCGCATCCAGAAGCGCCATCTGGAGCCGCTCGGCATCACCCCGGCCCAGTCCCGGCTGCTGCGCACCGTCGCCCACCTCTCCGCGGTGCGGCCACCCCGGATGGCGGACCTCGCCGCCCGCCTCGAGGTGGTGCCCCGTGCCGTGACCACGCTGGTCGACGGGCTGGAGAGCGCCGACTGCGTCCGCCGCGTGCCCGACCCGGCGAACCGCCGTGTCATAAGGATCGAGCTGACCGACACCGGCCGCGCCACGCTGCGCCGCCTGCGCAACGCGCGAACCGGCGCCGCAGAGGAGATCCTGGCTCCATTGACCACCGATCAGCGCGAGGTGCTCGGCGGTCTGCTGAACGCTCTGGCGGACGCTCCGGCGGAGCACGGCTGCTGACGGGCGACGGTCCGGCCGGGACCGGGCCGGGGCTGCGCCGAACGAGTGAGATCGACCGACACGGCGCGAGTTGAGGGGCTGCAGATGCCACTGCTGGAACCGAAGCCGGGGGCCCTGCGCCCGCGCACCCTCGCCGGCCCCGCCCCCGACCGGGTGCCCGACCGCGTCTCGACGGGCACCCCCGAGCTGCTGCGGAGCGAGCTGGCCGAGCTGCTGGGCGCCGACAAGGTGCTCTCGGGCGTCTCCGACCTGGTCCGGTACGCCTCCGACGCCTCCCCGTACCGGTTCCTGCCGCAGGTCGTCGTGATCGCAGAGGACATCGACGACGTCTCCGCCGTACTGTCCTACGCCCACGGCAAGCAGCGCGAGGTGGTCTTCCGGGCCGCCGGGACCTCGCTCAACGGTCAGGCCCAGGGCGAGGACATCCTCGTCGACGTCCGCCGCCACTGGGCCGGGGTCGAGGTGCTCGACGAGGGCCTGCGGGCCCGGATCCAGCCCGGCACCACCGTCGTGCGCGCCAACGCCGCGCTCGCCCGGCACGGCCGGATCCTCGGCCCGGACCCGGCCAGCGCCATCGCCTGCACCCTCGGCGGAGTCGTCGCCAACAACGCCTCCGGCATGACCGCGGGCACCACGAGGAACTCGTACCGCACCCTGTCCTCCCTCACCTTCGTGCTGCCGAGCGGCACCGTGGTGGACACCGCCGATCCGCTCGCCGACGAGGAGCTGGAGCACGCCGAGCCCACCCTGTGCCACGGCCTGATGGAGATCAAGAAGGAGATCGAGGCCGATCCGGAGCTCGTGGCCCGGATCCGGGCCAAGTACGAGATCAAGAACACCACCGGCTACCGCCTCGACGCCTACCTCGACGGCGCCACCCCGGTGGAGATCCTGCGCGGGCTGATGGTCGGCTCCGAGGGCACGCTCGGCTTCATCGCCGAGGTCGTCTTCGACACGCTGCCGCTGGACCGCGAGCTCACCAGCGCTCTGCTCTTCTTCCCCTCGCTGCCCGCCGCGGCCGCCGCCGTACCGCTCTTCAACGAGGCGGGGGCACTGGCCGTCGAGCTGATGGACGGCAACACCCTGCGCGCCTCGGTGAGCGTCGCGGGCGTCCCCGCCGACTGGGCCGGGCTGCCCAAGGACACCACCGCGCTGCTGGTGGAGTTCCGGGCCCCGGACGAGGCCGGCCGCGCGGAGTACGAGCGGCGGGCCGCCGAGGTGCTGGCCGGGCTGGACCTGGTGGCCCCGGTGGCCTCGGTGACCAATGCCTTCACCCGCGACGCCAAGACCATCTCCGGCTACTGGAAGGCCCGCAAGGCCTTCGTCACCGCCGTCGGCGGCGCCCGCGCCTCCGGCACCACCCTGATCACCGAGGACTTCGCGGTCCCCCCGTCCCGGCTCGCCGAGGCCTGCGAGGCCCTCCTCGAACTCCAGGCGGAGCACGGCTTCGACGCGGCCGTCGCCGGGCACGCCGCCCACGGCAACCTGCACTTCCTGCTCGCCTTCGACGCCGCCCGGCCCGCGGACGTGGAGCGGTACGCCGCGTTCATGGACGCCTTCTGCCGGCTCACCGTGGAGCGCTTCGACGGCTCGCTGAAGGCCGAGCACTCCACCGGCCGGAACATGGCCCCCTTCCTGGAATTGGAGTGGGGGCCCCGGGCCACCGAGATGATGTGGCGGACCAAGCGGGTCGTCGACCCGGACCTGGTGCTCGCCCCGCGGATCCTCCTGGACCGCGATCCCAGGGCGCACCTGCGCGGCCTCAAGACGATCCCGCAGGTGGAGGCCGTCGCCGACCCCTGCATCGAGTGCGGGTTCTGCGAACCGACCTGCCCCAGCGAGGATCTGACGACCACCCCGCGCCAGCGGATCGTGCTGCGCCGGGAGATGATGCGCCAGCAGCCCGGCTCCCCCGTGCTCGACGGTCTGCTCGCCGCCTACGGGTACGACGCCGTGGACACCTGCGCCGGCGACTCCACCTGCAAGCTCGCCTGCCCCGTCGGCATCGACACCGGCGCCCTGATGAAGGACTTCCGCCACCGCCGGCACAGCCCGCGCGAGGAGCGCGCGGCCGAGCTCGCCGCCCTGCGGTTCGGCGCCGTCGAAGGCGCCGCGCGGCTGGCCGTGGCCGCCGCCGGCAAGATCACCGACACCGTCGGGGACGGGATCCTGGAGGCCGTGACGGGGGCCGCGCGCAGGATCGTACGACCCGACCTGGTCCCGGAGTGGCTGCCGCAGGTCCCCGGCGCCGCGGCCCGCACACTGCCCGCCACCCGGCGCGGGGGCGCCGCCGCGGTCTACTACCCGGCCTGCGTCAACCGGATCTTCGGCGGTCCCGACGGCGCCTCCGGGCCCTCCCTGCCCGAGGCCGTGGTGGCGGTGTCGGAGCGGGCGGGCAGGCCGGTGTGGATCCCCGGGGACGTCCGGGGCACCTGCTGCGCGACGATCTGGCACTCCAAGGGGTACGACGCCGGCAACCGCGTGATGGCCAACCGGATCGTGGAGGCCGCCTGGGGCTGGACGGCCGGCGGGCGACTGCCGCTCGTGGTCGACGCGTCCTCCTGCACCCTGGGCATCGCCCACGAGGTGGTCCCGTACCTGACGGACGACAACCGCTCGCTCCACGCCGAGCTGCGGATCGTCGACTCCATCGTCTGGGCGGCCGAGGAGCTCCTGCCGCACCTGGAGGTGCGGCGCACGGTGGGCTCGGCGGTGCTCCACCCCACCTGTTCGATGCGGCACCTCGACGACGAGGCGCACCTGCGGACCGTGGCCGAGGCCTGCGCCGACGAGGTGGTGGTCCCGTACGACACGGGGTGCTGCGCCTTCGCGGGCGACCGCGGCATGCTGCACCCGGAGCTGACGGAGTCGGCGACGGCGCGCGAGGCCGCCGAGGTGACGGCGCGGCAGTTCGACGCGCACCTGTCGGCGAACCGGATGTGCGAGGTGGGCATGGACCGGGCGACGGGCCGCAGCTACTACTCGGCGCTGCTGGAACTGGAGCGCGCCACCCGGCCCTAGGGCCGGGTGGCGCGGTCAGACCACGCTCACCGGGTGGCGCACCACCGCGTCGAACAGGTAGCCCTGCGTGTTGTGGGCCGCGGTGGCCGGCTGGGTCCGTCCGGTGGTGTCGGTGGCCCGCGCCAGCAACGCGGTCGGGCCGGTGGTCCGTGGGGTCCACGGCAATGACCAGCGCACCCAGCTGCCCCGGCGCGGGACGTCGTGGAGCCGGGCCCGCTGCCAGTGGTCCCCGCCGTCGGTACTGACCTCCACCCGGTGCACGGGCGCCGCGCCCGACCACGAGCGCCCGGTCAGCAGCCGCGTCCGGCGGACGGGCACGGTCGCACCCAGCTCGAGCTCGAAGGCGCTCTTGATGGTCTGGCGGGTCAGCGGGGCGCTGCCCTGCGGCGGCTGGTCGGGCCCGAACAGCCGGTACAGGTCGGTGTTCCACGGTGTGTAGAGGGGCTGCCCGCTCACCTCGATGTCGCCGACCCACTTGATCGAGGAGATACCGATCCAGTTCGGTACGACCACGCGGACCGGGCCGCCGTGGTCGGGCGGCAGCGGCTCGCCGTTCATCTCGTACGCGAGGATCACGTCGTCGAGGGCCTTGGAGACGGGCAGCGGGCGCCGCACCCGGCCCAGGTTCACCCCGTTCGTGACGACCTCGTCGTCCAGCCCGCGGGGCAGCACGTCCACGGCCCCGCGGGTCAGGCCCGCCTGCCTCAGGACGTCGGACAGCCGGGCACCGCGCCAGCGGGCCACACCGATCGCGCCGAGGGTCCACGCGGTCCCGCTCACCTGCTGGCCCTGCTGGGTGGTGTAGAAGCTGCGGCCGTTGCCCGCGCACTCGATGAACAGGGTCCGCTCGACCGCCGGCAGCGCGCGCAGCCGGTCGTAGGAGAATTCCACCGGCCCGCCGGACAGTGCGTCGCCCCACACCTTCAGCCGCCAGTCGTTCGCGTCGAGGCGCGGGGTGACGGTGTGGTTGCGCACGAAGAACCGGTCGAGGGGGGTCAGGGGGCCCGTGCCGCGCAGGGCGGCGAAGTTGGTCTCCGCATTGGTGCCCCGGATGGTGAACAGCTCGGGCGGCAGCGGCTTCACGGTCCCGGGCAGCGCGGCAGCGGCGGTCGTCGCACCGCCGGTGGCGGCCGCGGCGGTTCCGGCGGCGCCCAGGCCCAGGGAGCCGGCCGCGGCTCCCGCCGCGAACAGTTTGAGCAGGTCTCGGCGGTCCACCCCGGCGGAGCGGGCGCGGTCGCGCACCCACTGCCTCAGGCGCACGCGGTCGTACTGGCTCTCGTCCGACAGGTCGAGGGGCATGGCGGGGCACTCCTTGGTCGTGATTCCCGACGGACCGTAGAAGCCCGGCCCCACCTGCGGGAACCTCCTCGTCCCGATGGCCACGAACCTGCAACACGGCCGCAATGAGGGCCGGTTCGCGTATCAGTGGCCGGTGTCCAGTTGCCAGAACAGTCGGTTTCCCAGGCATTGCGTCAGGTAGGGGACGCCGTCGGTGTAGCCCGAACCGTGGGCGTCGCCGAGCATGCGTGCGGCCAGACCTCGATGTGCCGACTTCCACCGCTGGTGCCCGCGCTCCAGACGGCTGATCGCCATGTCGAGGCGGCTCCACCGCGCCCGGTCGGCACGTCCCTCGTCCCTGAGGTCGAGATAGGCCCGGGTGACGGTGTCGTGGTCGGGATCCTGCACTTCGGCCCGTACGGCCGGCACGCTCGTGAATGCGGACGATTCCAGACGCGGTACGGGCGGAACCCCGCACAGGCTCTCGAACCGTTTGTACTGTTCGGACTGAATGGCGCTGGCACCCTGGGTGTACTGCCGGAAGGCGGAGAACTGCTCCGCCCTCATCGTGGCCACGACGCGGAAGAGCGTCGCGGCCCGCTCGAACATTGCGACCGCGTGGTCCACGGGCTCCACGGCGCTTTCCGGATTCCCTGCACGGAGTGCCACGATCGTCTTCTTCATGGCTGCTGCTATTGCGGTGAAGTGCATTTCGTGGGTCTGGAGGACGCGGATGAAGAAGTATTCGTCGTGAACGACGGAGACGGGCTGGACGGTGACGTCGAACCACCGGGCGCGATCCGTCGCCGGCGGCCGGGGCAGGCGATCGGCGAGACCTTCGAGGCGGGACCGGGGAGCGTGCGCCAGCCGCGACGGAAGGTCGTCGGCCTCCGGCCGATCGAGCCCCGTCACGAGCCGCAGGGCATGCCTCAACCGCGTGCTCAGCGTCGGCCCATCCGGCCGGTCCCGCCCGGGCCTCTCGGGCGACCCGGCTGCCGCCTCGATCTCGAAACGCACCACGTCGGCCATCAGCAGGGTCGCCATCCGGTCCGCGCTCGGCGCGGCGTGCCGGTCGTCCATGAGGAGTTCCAGGACCGGCAGCGCGAGGTAGGTCCGGTTCTGGAAGCGTCCCTCGTGCTTGTCGAGGGCGCAGTCGAGAAAGGCGCTGAGGAACGGACGGTTCGTGCCGTGCCGTCGCCCGATGTCACTCAGGCGAAGGAGCGTTTCCTGCGAAAGGAAATGCTTCCCTGTCCTCCGCACCTGTTCCGTGACGGACCGGGCGAGCGAGATGCCGTCGCATTCCTCCGGCATTCGGTCGGCGGCCGCCCAGCGCGCGATCTCGGGGTGTGTCGCCATGCGTCTCTCCCAAGCCGTCATACGGAGTGAAGGGTCGCTTTCCACTAGGCATGATCGAAAGACCGCCGGTCATGTCTCGGGAATTCGTGTCTTGACAGCGGACACCGGACCCGCTTCGGCGCGCCGGGCTCCGGCTCGTTCGCCCGGTGAGCAGACCCTGCTGCGAAGAGCCGTGGCCAACGGAAAATCGATTGCCCCGGACCGGTCCGGAACGCGAACCTTGCACGGTTTGGAACACTCGACCAGTCATGGGGCGTCATGCAGATCAGCGATCTTCCGTATCCGGACCCAGGGGTACCCGACGCTCGCTCCGGCCCCCGCTTCCTCTGGTGGCTGGGGCGGGGCCAACTCGGCGGACAGGCCAAAAGCCTGTGCTGGGGGCTCCTGCACTTCGGCGGCATCGCGGGGCTGCCGTACACCGTGGGCCTGGGCATCGACGCGGTCGTGGACCGCGACGGCGCCCGGCTGCTGTGGGTCGGCGGCCTGATCGCGCTGCTCGGCGTCGCGATCTCGGTCGGCGACGCGATGCTGCACCGTACGGCCGTCACCAACTGGATCACCGCCGCCGCCCGGGTCCAGCAGCTGCTCGCCCGCAAGACCGCCGAACTCGGTTCCGCCCTGACCCGGCGGGTCGCGGCGGGCGAGGTGGTGGCCGTGTCCACGGGCGACGTGGAGAAGATCGGCTGGTTCGTCGAGGCGGTCTCCCGCTTCCTGGCCGCCGCCCTGACCCTGGTCATCGGCTGTGTCGTCCTGCTGTTCTACGCGCCCACGATCGGCGTGGTCGTGGCCATCGGCATGCCGGTGCTCGCCCTGGCCGTCCTGCCGCTGCTGCCGCGCGCCACCCGACGCGCCGACGTGCAGCGGGAGAAGGCGGGCAAGGCCACCGAACTGGCCTCGGACACCGTGGCGGGACTGCGGGTGCTGCGCGGCATCGGCGGCGAGGAACTCTTCCTCGGGCGCTACCGCGAGGCCTCGCAGCAGGTCCGCGAGGCAGCGGTGCACAGTGCCCGGATGTGGGCGCTGATCTCCGCGATCCAGGTGCTGCTGCCGGGCGCGCTGCTGGTCACGGTGGTCTGGTACGGGTCCGCGCTCGTCCTGGACGGCCGGCTGGACGTCGGTGAACTCGTCGCCGCCTTCAGCGCGGTGGCGACCATGCTCTACCCGCTGCGGCACTTCGAGGAGATCGCCATGGCGTACTCCTTCTCCCGCCCCTCCGCCAAACGGGCCGCCCGGGTGCTGTCGCTGACCCGGAGCGGCGCACCGGCGGAGGCCGGTGCGGAGCCGGAGACGGCCGCGGAGCCGGTCGTCGCCACCGAGGCGGTGCAGGCCCCGGCCGCCGGCGGAGACCTGTACGACCCGGAGACCGGGCTGCTGGTCCCGTCGGGCCGGTTCACCGCCGTGGTCTGCGGGGACCCCGACCTGGCGGGCCGGCTAGCCGAGCGCCTGGGCGGACACCCGATGGACGCGGCGGCCGGGCCCTCCGTCCTCCTGGGCGGGGTCGCGCTGGACGAGCTCACGCTCGGCACCGCGCGCACGCTGGTCCTCGTACAGGACAAGGATCCGGTCCTGCTGTCCGGGACGCTGCGCGAGCTGTTCGACGTACCGGCGTCCGGAGCGGTCGCACCGTCTGCGGCGCTCGCATCGGCCCAGTGCGCGGACGTGATGGACGCCCTGCTGCAGTCCGCCCCGGACGGGGTGGACGACCCGATGGACGCCCGGATCACCGAGCGCGGCCGCTCGCTGTCCGGCGGGCAGCGCCAGCGGCTGGCGCTGGCGCGGTCCCTGGTGACCGACCCCGAGGTGCTGGTGCTGGACGAGCCGACCTCGGCGGTCGACTCGCACACCGAGGCCCGGATCGCGGAGGGGATCTCGGCGCTGCGCTCCGGTCGCACGACGGTGGTACTGGCTTCCTCGCCGCTGCTGCTGGACCGTGCCGACCGGGTCGTCCTGATCCACGAGGGCAAGGCGGCGGCGAGCGGCACGCACCGCGAGCTGCTGCACGGTGACCCGCGCTACCGGGCGGTCGTCACCCGCGAGACCGAGGAAGAACAGCGGCTCCCGCGGCTGGAATCCGTACTGACAGAGATCGAGGAATCCGCATGATCGGCGTGGCGCCGCCGGACTACGATCCGGCCGCCCCGGAAACGGCCGCGACCCTGCCCGTGGGCAGCTCCGCGACGGTACGGGGCTACGTGCGCGGCCTGTTCCGCCGCCACCGGCGGGCCTTCCTGGTCCTGGTGGGGGTCAACACGGTCGCGGTGATCTCCTCCATGGTCGGCCCGTACCTGCTGGGCCAGGTCGTGGACCGGCTCTCGGAGGGGGCCCGCGAGCTCCATCTGGGCCGGGTGGGGCTGCTGTTCGCCCTGGCGCTCGGCATCCAGACCGTGTTCGTGCGGCTGGTCCGGCTGCGCGGGGCGATGCTCGGCGAGGAGATGCTGGCCGATCTGCGCGAGGACTTCCTCGTGCGGTCGGTGGGCCTGCCGCCGGGCGTGCTGGAGCGTGCGGGAACCGGTGACCTGCTGTCGCGGATCACCACGGACATCGACCGGCTGGCCAACGCGATGCGCGAGGCCGTCCCGCAGCTGGCCATCGGCGTGGTGTGGGCGGGCCTGCTCTACGGGGCGCTCGCGGTGACCGCGCCGCCGCTGGCGCTCGCCGCGCTGGTGGCGCTGCCGGTACTGGTGGTCGGCTGCCGCTGGTACTTCAAGCGGGCCCCCCGGGCCTACCGTTCCGAGGCGGCCGGGTACGCGGCGGTCGCGGCCGTGCTCACCGAGACGGTGGACGCGGGCCGCACCATCGAGGCGCACCGCCTCGGCGGGCGCCGGATCGAGCTGTCGGAGCGGCGGATCAAGGAGTGGACGGCGTGGGAGCGGTACACGCTGTTCCTGCGGACGGTCCTCTTCCCGGTCGTCAACGTCACCTACGTGACGATCCTCGGCTCCGTGCTGATGATCGGCGGGTACTGCGTGATCCAGGGCTGGATGTCCGTGGGGCAGCTGACCACGGGCGCCCTGCTGGCGCAGATGATGGTCGACCCGATCGGTCTGATCCTGCGCTGGTACGACGAGCTGCAGATCGCGCAGGTCTCGCTGGCCCGGCTGGTGGGCGTGCGGGAGATCGAACCCGACGCGGGCGACGCGGGTGTCTCCCCGGACGGCAGGGACGTCCGGGCGGACCAGGTGCACTTCGGGTACCGCGAGGGCGTCGACGTCCTGCACCAGGTGTCGATGTCGGTGCCGCCGGGCACCCGGATGGCGCTGGTCGGGCCCTCGGGCGCCGGCAAGTCCACACTGGGCCGGCTCCTGGCGGGCATCTACGCACCGCGGACCGGCGAGATCACCCTCGGCGGGGCGCAGCTGTCGCAGATGCCCGCGGAACGGGTGCGCGAGCACGTGGCCCTGGTCAACCAGGAACACCACGTGTTCGTGGGCTCCCTGCGGGACAACCTGCGCCTCGCGCGCACGGAGGCCGGTGACGGCGAGCTGTGGGCGGCGCTCGGCGCCGTCGACGCCGAGGACTGGGCGCGGGCGCTGGACGCCGGTCTGGACACCGAGGTCGGCTCGGGCTCGGCGGCGCTGACCCCGGCGCAGGCGCAGCAGATCGCGCTGGCCCGGCTGGTGCTGGCCGATCCGCACACGCTGGTGCTGGACGAGGCCACATCGCTGCTGGACCCGCGCGCGGCACGGCACTTGGAGCGCTCGCTGGCCCGGGTGCTGGACGGCCGCACGGTGATCGCGATCGCGCACCGGCTGCACACCGCGCACGACGCGGACGTGATCGCGGTGGTCGAGGGCGGCCGCATCACCGAGCTCGGCTCGCACGACGCCCTGGTCGAGGCGGACGGGGCGTACGCCGCCCTGTGGCGCTCCTGGCACGGCTGACCGGGTGCGGCCCCCGCCCGCCCCGGACCTCTTCTACGTGGTCCAGGGCAGGCGGACGGCCTCGATCTCGGGGTCCGCGAGCAGCGCCTCCACGAGCGGACGGGGGCCGCAGACCTTGGAACCCCAGAGGTCGTAGTCGGTGAGGACGACCCAGGAGCGGTCCGCGGCCCACAGGTTGGTGGGCGTGTAGAGGACATCGGGGTTGTCGAAGAGGGCCCCCGCCGCGCCCAGCCGGCCCGAGCGCACGTGCCTGGTGTCGAAGTCCTGCATGACCAACGGGTTGTAGTACGCCAGGCAGGGGGTGTCCGCTCCCCCGGGGCTGTGTGCGGTGAGGAAGCGGATCAGCTGGTCCCACGTGGGCCGGTCGAGGCTGCCCTCGGCGGGCCATTCCATGGTGCCGAGGAGGTGGCTTCGGCTCTTCGTCGACGGGAAGCAGCGGAAGCAGGGATAGACGTCCTGCGGCACGACCGGATCACCGAGCCGGGAGGCCAGCTCCGCCCAGCGCAGCCGCTCCCAGCCCGGGCCCGGATGCTCGTCCCTGCCCTGGCCGTCGTTGACCGAATCCCCGGCGGCCGGGCCGCGCTCGTACATGCCGCCCAGCACCCAGGCGGCGTCGGGGCGGCCGGGTACCTCGTAGCCGGTGAGGCCGTCGTCGTCGGCGAGCTCGGCGAGCCAATCGGTCTCGGCGGCCGGCGCGAGGGGCCACAGGGCGAGGATGTCATCGGGCATCCGGCCAGGCTACGGCCGCCGGGCGGGCGGGCAGACAGGTGGTCGAGTCGTCAGAAGAAGCCGAGGGCGGAGGCTCCGCCGACTCCGCCCAGGAGCATGAACACCGGCATGAGGACCTTGAGCTCCACCCAGCTGCCGGCGCGGAAGCGCATCATCTTCGGCGGGCCGATCGGGTACCAGCGCTTGCCCGCGATGGGCAGGGGCCAGAGGATCGGGCAGCCGGAGACGGTCAGGGCGTCACCGATGTCGTGGACGAGGGCGCCGAGCACGATGGGCAGGCCCAGCCACAGGTATTCCTGGCCGGGGGCGGTGAAGAGCCAGTCGGAGCCGTTGCCGGGCTGGTCGAGCACACCGGCCAGTATCCAGGCGCTGGTCGCGCCGAGCAGCCAGACCAGGACGTCGCTGGACATGCGGGCGGCCCGCCACAGCAGGCCTTCGACGGCGAGGACCAGGTGGATGAAGAGGAGCGCGAGGACGCCCCACCGGTCCGCGGTGACGGCGATCGCGGACGAACCGGCGCCGATCAGGACGGCCCAGAGCCAGGTGTGAGTCAGGGTGCGGTGGCCCCCGGTGCGGCGGGCGTCGCGCGGGGCCCGGGTGGCTTTGTAGACCCCGTAGGAGATCTTGTCGACCACCTCGCACAGGCCCCGGGAGAGCGGACCGAAGGCGCGGGAGATCGTGGCCGACTTGTGGTCCAGGTCGGGGGCGAGGGCGGCTCCGGCGCAGATCAGCGCGCCGACGACGAGGACGGGCCAGGGCATCGCGTGCCCGTAGGCGGCCGCCGCGGCGCCCACCCCGAGCCAGGCCGCTGCGCCGGACAGTGAGTGCGCCGGACCCATCATGGTCGTTCCCCGCCCCGGTGGTGTGCTGGTCGGGCCCTGTTGACGGTGTCGTTCGGGCCGCATCGACGGCACAGCGTACCGCCGATGATCTTCCTTCTGTCCGCCGGTTCCCTGATCCGGGCGGAAGCCAGGCAAGATGGGGGGTGTGACCCTCATTGATCAGCTCCCGCCGAACGCCGACCCCGACGCCCTCTTCGAGGCTTTCTCCTCGTGGGCGGAGGACCAGGGCATCACCCTGTACCCGGCTCAGGAGGAGGCGCTGATGGAGGTGGTCACCGGCGCGAACGTGATCCTTTCCACCCCGACCGGCTCCGGCAAGAGCCTGGTGGCGGCGGGCGCGCACTTCACGGCCCTGGCCCAGGACAAGGTCACCTTCTACACCGCGCCGATCAAGGCGCTGGTCTCGGAGAAGTTCTTCGACCTGTGCAAGCTCTTCGGCACCGAGAACGTCGGCATGCTGACCGGCGACGCCTCGGTGAACTCGGACGCCCCGGTGATCTGCTGCACCGCCGAGGTGCTGGCCTCGATCGCCCTGCGCGACGGCAAGTACGCCGACATCGGCCAGGTCGTGATGGACGAGTTCCACTTCTACGCCGAGCCGGACCGCGGCTGGGCCTGGCAGATCCCGATCCTGGAGCTGCCGCAGGCGCAGTTCATCCTGATGTCGGCGACGCTCGGCGACATGAAGCGGTTCGAGGAGGACCTGACCCGGCGCACCGGCCGTCCCACCTCGATGGTCCGCTCCGCGACCCGGCCCGTCCCGCTGTCGTACGAGTACGTCACGACGCCGATCACCGACACCATCACCGAGCTGCTGGAGACCCGGCAGGCGCCGGTCTACATCGTGCACTTCACCCAGGCCCAGGCGGTCGAACGGGCGCAGTCGCTGATGAGCATCAACATGTGCACCCGCGAGGAGAAGGACAAGATCGCCGAGCTGATCGGCAACTTCCGCTTCACCACCAAGTTCGGCCAGAACCTCTCGCGTTACGTCCGCCACGGCATCGGCGTGCACCACGCGGGCATGCTGCCCAAGTACCGCCGCCTGGTGGAGAAGCTGGCCCAGGCCGGTCTGCTGAAGGTCATCTGCGGCACCGACACCCTCGGCGTCGGCGTCAACGTCCCGATCCGCACCGTGCTGTTCACGGCGCTGACCAAGTACGACGGCACCCGGGTCCGCACGCTGCGCGCCCGCGAGTTCCACCAGATCGCCGGCCGCGCCGGCCGGGCCGGCTTCGACACCGCCGGCTATGTGGTGGCCCAGGCGCCCGAGCACGTCATCGAGAACGAGAAGGCCCTCGCCAAGGCGGGCGACGACCCGAAGAAGCGCCGCAAGGTGGTCCGCAAGAAGGCCCCCGAGGGCTTCGTGGCCTGGTCGGACACCACCTTCGAGAAGCTCATCGCCGCCGACCCGGAGGCGCTGACCTCGCGCTTCAAGGTCACCAACATCATGCTCCTGTCGGTCATCGCCCGGCCCGGCGACGCCTTCAAGGCCATGCGCCACCTGCTCGAGGACAACCACGAGCCGCGCAAGGCCCAGCTGCGCCACATCCGCCGGGCCATCGCCATCTACCGCTCGCTGCTGGACGGCGGTGTCGTCGAGAAGCTCGACACCCCGGACGCCGAGGGCCGCACGATCCGGCTGACCGTCGACCTCCAGCAGGACTTCGCGCTGAACCAGCCGCTGTCCACCTTCGCGCTGGCCTCCTTCGACCTGCTGGACCCGGAGTCCCCCTCCTACGCGCTGGACATGGTCTCGGTGGTGGAGTCCACGCTGGACGACCCGCGCCAGATCCTCGCCGCCCAGCAGAACAAGGAACGCGGCATGGCCGTGGGCGCGATGAAGGCCGACGGGGTCGAGTACGAGGAGCGGATGGAGCGGCTCCAGGAGATCACCTATCCCAAGCCCCTCGAAGAGCTGCTCCTGCACGCCTACGACGTGTACAGCAAGAGCCACCCGTGGGTCCGCGACCACCCCGTCTCCCCGAAGTCGATCATCCGCGACATGTACGAACGCGCGATGACCTTCACCGAGTTCACCTCGTACTACGAGCTGGCGCGCACCGAGGGCATCGTGCTGCGCTACCTGGCGAGCGCCTTCAAGGCCCTGGACCACACCATCCCCGACGACCTCAAGTCCGAGGACCTCCAGGACCTGATCGAGTGGCTCGGCGAGCTGGTCCGCCAGGTCGACTCCAGCCTGCTCGACGAGTGGGAGCAGCTGGCGAACCCGGAGGTGGAGACGGCGGAGCAGGCCCAGGAGAAGGCCGACCAGGTCAAGCCGGTCACCGCGAACGCCCGCGCCTTCCGCGTCCTGGTCCGCAACGCCATGTTCCGCCGGGTCGAGCTGGCGGCCCTGGACCACGTCAACGTGCTGGGCGAGCTGGACGGCGACTCCGGCTGGGACGCCGACGCCTGGGGCGAGGCCATGGACGGCTACTGGGACGAGTACGACGACCTGGGCACGGGCCCCGACGCGCGCGGCCCCAAGCTGCTCCAGATCGAGGAGGACCCGGCGCACGGCCTGTGGCGCGTCCGGCAGACCTTCGCCGACCCCAACGGGGACCATGGCTGGGGCATCAGCGCCGAGGTGGACCTCGCCGCCTCCGACGAGGAGGGCCGGGCGGTCCTGCGCGTCACCTCGGTCGGCGAACTCGGCCAGCTCTGACCTCCCTCCGGCTCCGCCCGCGCGGGCATCCGCCCCGCAACCGACCCCCGACCCGCAACCGACCGGCGCCCTCGCGGCGGCCGGGCCCGACCGTGGAGATCCTCTGATGACGAACCCCGCCGAGAGGCTGGTCGATCTGCTCGACCTGGAGCAGATCGAGGTCAACATCTTCCGGGGCGCCAGTCCCCAGGAGTCCCTCCAGCGCGTCTTCGGCGGCCAGGTCGCCGGCCAGGCGCTGGTGGCGGCCGGCCGCACCACCGAGGGCGACCGGCCCGTCCACTCCCTCCATTCGTACTTCCTGCGCCCCGGCATCCCCGGAGTGCCGATCGTGTACCAGGTGGAGCGGGTGCGCGACGGGCGCTCCTTCACCACCCGCCGGGTCACCGCGGTCCAGCAGGGCAAGACCATCTTCAATCTGACCGCCTCCTTCCATCAGCCGGAGGAGGGCAGCATCGAGCACCAGCTGCCTCCCCGCCTCGACTTCCCGCACCCGGACACGCTCCCGAAGGTCGTGGACGAGATCCGCGAGCACCTGGGCACGCTGCCGGAGGCGCTGGAGCGGATGGCCCGCCGCCAGCCCTTCGACATCCGCTACGTGGACCGGCTCCGCTGGACCCCCGAGGAGCTCAAGGACGCCGATCCGCGCAGCGCGGTGTGGATGCGCGCCGTCGGCCCGCTGGGCGACGACCCGCTCGTGCACACCTGCGCCCTCACCTACGCCAGTGACATGACCCTCCTCGACGCCGTGCGCATCCCCGTGGAGCCCCTGTGGGGCATGCGCGGTTTCGACATGGCCTCCCTCGACCACGCCATGTGGTTCCACCGGCCGTTCCGGGCGGACGAGTGGTTCCTGTACGACCAGGAGTCGCCCATCGCGCACGGCGGCCGGGGCCTGGCACGCGGTCGCATCTACGACCTCGAGGGCAAGCTGCTGGTGTCGGTGGTCCAGGAAGGGCTCTTCCGCCCGTACGGCGCCAAGGCCTCCAAGCCGGCCGTGTCCCCGCAGTAGTCCCTCCGCCCCCTACCCCTCCCCTCCCCGAAGAACTGAGTGTTTCCATGCCCACCCCGGCTCCCGCTCGCGCCGTCCCCTGCCCCTGCCCCTGCGGGCTGCCCGCCGCCTACGCGGAGTGCTGCGGCCGCTTCCACTCCGGCGAGCGGCAGGCTCCCACCGCCGAGCTGCTGATGCGCTCCCGCTTCAGCGCCTTCGCCGTCGGCGACACCGCCTATCTCCTGCGCTCCTGGCACCCGTCGACCCGGCCGGGCGTGCTCGACCTGGATCCCGGGCAGCGCTGGGAACGGCTGGAGATCCTGGCCACCGAGCGCGGCGGGATGTTCGAGACGGAGGGCTCGGTGGAGTTCCGGGCGCACTACCGCGAGGGCCGGCACACCGGCTCCCTGCACGAGCACAGTTCCTTCGCCCGGGACAACGGGGCCTGGGTCTACGTGGGCCCCCTCTCCCCCGTCGACTTCGACTGACCCCTCGCTCCGGTCAGAGCGAAGTCGAGGCTGGTGCGGTACCAGCCGGTCTCGTCCGGTGAGCCGGCCCGCAGCAGCCGGGTCGCCACCTCGGCGGCCGCCGGAACCTGCGGGTGCCCGTAGGGCGGGGGCGGGGCGAGCGCGCAGAGCAGGATGCGCTCCGCCGCGTCGGGCACGATCGCGCGCACGTCGTCCTCGGGGAGCACGGAGGCCAGTACGGCAGCCCGCTCCCAGGGGTCGGCGGTCCGTCTCAGCAACAGCCCGACGTGCCGTTCGCGCCACTTCCGGGGGCGCAGGTCGGCCCTGGCCGCCATCAGCTCCCGGTCCGCCGGCGGGGCGCTCCCCCGCAGCATTCCGGGCTCGCGGGCCGCGAAGTCCCGTAGTTCCGCGGTCAGATAGAGCCACACCACCGCCCGGTAGCGGTTGATCCGGTATCCCACCGGAGTGAGGTGGCCGCAGCGTGCGAGCCGGGTGAACCGGCTCGGGCCGACCCCCAGGACGGCGGCCGCGGCCTCCGCTCCCGCGACCGTCTCCACCCGCTCGTGCAGCGCGTCCGGGAACCCCTCGGCCGACCGGACCCGGTCGAGCTCGGTCCGGGTGTACCGCGCGGCCCCGGCGGGCCCCTGGGGTCCCGCCCGCACCAGGCCCAGCTGGACGGCGCGGGCGAACTCACTGCGGCTCAGCCCCAGTTCGTCGGCGGCTCGTCCACCGCCCATCAGCCCGGCGACCTCTGCGCACCCTGCGGGCGCGGACTCCGCCCTCGGCACCGCCGTCGCCGTCACCGCGCTCATCGCCTGCGTCATCTGCGTCATCTGCGTCATCACGCTCTCCCCACCAGAGTGATTACTGTGTGTGAAGAACGTAACTCAGAGCTACGACAGTGCGCAGCGCCTGTGGACAACCCGGAAAACGCGAACTACGCCCCCTAGCCGCCGGTGATCCGCCGCTCCGCGACACCCAGGTGCTCCCCCACCCGGTTGACCAGCAGCGTCATCTCGTATGCCACGTGCCCGATATCGGCCTCGGAGGCGCTCAGCACGCACAGGCAGCTGCCCGCACCCGCCGCCATGACGAAGAGGACCCCGTCGTCGTACTCGACCATCGTCTGACGGACCTCACCCGCCCGGAAGTGCCGCCCCGAGCCCTTCGCCAGGCTCTGCAGCCCCGCCGCGACCGCCGCCAGGTGCTCCGCGTCCTCCCGTGCCAGTCCCGCGCTCGCGCCCGTCACCAGACCGTCGTTGGAGAGCACCACCGCGTGCCGCACCTGCTGCACCCGCCGCGTCAAGTCGTCCAGCAGCCAGTCCAGCTGCTTGTCCAGCGCCATATACAGTCCCTCCCCGTCGACGCGGCCGAACCGGCCGCGCCCCACCCCGCATAGTCGTGCCGCCAGCCTTCCCCACCAGCGGCTTTCGGGCAAGGAGGATGGACCCATGGTGAAGAAGATGACTCAAGAGGAATGGCGGGCGTTCGTCTCCCACTCCACCCGCACCGGGAAACTGTCCACCGTCCGTGAGGACGGAAGCCCTCACATCGCTCCCATCTGGTTCGTTCTCGACGGCGACTCCTTCGTGTTCAACACCGGGAAGGACACCGTCAAGGGGCGCAATCTGGCCCGTGACGGCCGCGTCGCCCTCTGCGTGGACGACGACCGGCCGCCCTTCTCCTACGCCGTCCTCCAGGGCCGGGCCGAGATCAGCGAGGACCTGGACGCGATGCTCCCCTGGTCGACCAGGATCGGCGCCCGCTACATGGGAGAGGAGCACGGCGAGGCCTTCGGCCGCCGCAACGCCGTTCCCGGCGAGCTCCTCGTGCGCGTCTCCATCGACAAGGTGATCTCGGCCGCCGGCGTGGCCGACTGAGGGCGGTCCGCCTCCGCCGCGGGCCGGTTCACACCGAATCGGCCCGCGGCTCCACCGACTCCAGCAACCGCGCCGTGTGCACCCGTCCCGCGTACTCCACCAGCCGGATCAGCACTTCCTTCCCCGAGTCCTTGTCCCGTGCGTCGCACAGCACCACCGGCGTCCCCTGATCCAGGTCCAGCGCCCGCGCGACCTCGTTCGAGGCGTACCGCCGCGCGTTCGCGAAGCAGTTGACGGCCACCACGAACGGGATCTTCCGGTGCTCGAAGTAGTCGACCGCCGGGAAGCAGTCCTCCAGCCGCCGCGTGTCGGCGAGGACCACCGCGCCCAGCGCCCCCTGGGACAACTCGTCCCACAGGAACCAGAACCGGTCCTGCCCCGGGGTCCCGAACAGGTACAGCGACAGCCCCGACCTGATCGTGATCCGCCCGAAGTCCATCGCCACGGTGGTGGTCGTCTTCTGGTCGACCCCTCCCGTGTCGTCGACCAGCTCCCCGGCCTCGCTGAGCAGTTCCTCCGTGCGCAGCGGCCGGATCTCGCTGACCGAGCCGACCAGGGTCGTCTTGCCGACGCCGAAGCCGCCCGCCACGAGTATCTTCAGCGCGAGCGCGGCCAGTTCCTCGCCGCCCCCGGCGGCGGGCGCAGGCCCGTTGTCGTGCAGTCCCATCACAGCGCTCGCAATCCCTCGATGACTTCACGCAGAATCCGCTCGTCCGGCAGCTGTGCGGGCGGCACCGGCCGGCTGACCTTGACGTGCCCGGCCTCCAGCAGGTCCCCGAGCAGTACGCGCACCACGCCCACGGGCAGGTCCGCGTCCGCCGCGAGTTCGGCCACCGACTGGGTTTCGTCCCGGCACAGGCCGAGCAACGCCCGGTGCTCCGGCCCCAGCAGCGACTCGGCCGCCTCGTCCGTTCCCGCCGGGTCCACGGCCACCAGCGCGATCAGGTCGAAGCGGACCCCGTGGGGTCCCGGCTTCGTGCGCCCGCCGGTCATGGCGTACGGACGGACGAGCGGGCCCGCGTCGGCGTCGTACCACCGGCCGTTCGTGCTCAAGGCCGCCGCCCTCAACCGGCGGCCGGCGGGCGCGCCGCGAACCGTGCCGGGGTGTACAGGTGCTCGCCGACCCGCTTGACCAGCCGGGCCATCTCGTAGGCGATGAGCCCCATGTCGGCGCCGGCCCCGCTGAGCACGGCCAGGCAGGAGCCGTCTCCGGCGGCCGCCACGAAGAGGAAGCCCTCGTCCATCTCCACCATCGTCTGGCGCACGCCCCCGGCGTGGAAGTGCCGGCCCGCGCCCTTGGCCAGGCTGTGGAAGCCGGAGGCCACGGCCGCCAGGTGCTCGGCGTCCTCCCGGCTGAGCGCGCTGGAAGCGCCCACCGCCAGGCCGTCGTTGGACAGGACCACGGCGTGCCGTACCTCGCGCACCCGGACCACGAGGTCGTCCAGGAGCCAGTCGAGTTCGCCCGACCTGCGGACGCCGTCGAGGTCGATCCTCTGATGTTCGATCATCACCGTGCTCCTTCGCCTTCGCCAGTACTGCCTGTGCCGCCCATGCCGTCCGCGTCGCCCGCGCGGCCCGGACCGTCCGCGCCGGCTCCGCCGCTCGCCTGCGTGCCCCGCACCCAGCCCGCCCGGTACGCCGCCATCCGCTCGCGCGCCTGCTCGGGGCTGCGGCCGGGCGGTGCCTCCGCTCCCCGGACCCCGGCCGGGGCCTTGGGAGCGGGGGCCTCGCGCAGCTGCGGGACGAGGCTCGCCTGCCGGACGCGGCGCGGCAGTTCGGTGACCGACGCGGCCGGGCCCGGGCCGGCCGGACCCGAGGGGGCCGATGGGCCCGAGGAGGCCGCCGCGACCGCCGGGGCGGGCGTACGGGGAACCGCGCCCGCGGAGCCGCGCGGCCGCAGCGGGGCCACCGGGGAGGGGCGGGGCTCCTCGCGCACGGGGCTCCGGTCCGGGACCGGGACCCCGCGCACGTCGTCCCGTACGACGCTGATGGTCTGGGACGGCTCCCGGTACCGCTCCCGGACCGGTTCGGCGACCGGTTCCGGCGACGGCACGGGGGCCGGGACCGGGGCCGGAGCTGCGCCGTGCTCCTCCTCGGGGTGCGGGGGGGCTGCCGTCAGGGCGCCCTGGAGCAGGGAGTTGGGGAGCAGCACCACCGCGGTGGTGCCGCCGTACGGTGACATGCGCAGGTGCACCTTCACACCGTGGCGGGCCGAGAGGCGGCTGACCACGAAGAGCCCGAGCCGGTCGCTGTCGAAGAGGTCGAGGGCCTCGGACTGCTCGATGCGCCGGTTGGCCTCCTGGAGGGATTCGCGGCCCATGCCGAGTCCGCGGTCCTCCACCTCCAGGACGTAGCCGGCGCCCACGGGCTCTCCGCTCACCCGGACCTTGGTGTGGGGCGGAGAGAACTGGGTGGCGTTCTCGATGAGTTCGGCCAGCAGGTGGGTGAGGTCGGCGACGGCTCCGCCGACGACGGCGGCCTCGGCGAGCTGGCGGACCTCGACGCGCGGGTAGTCCTCGATCTCGGAGACGGCGGCCCGTACGACGTTCGTCAGCGGGATCGGCATCCGCCAGGCACGTCCGGGAGCGGCGCCCGAGAGGATGATCAGGCTTTCCGCGTGCCGCCGCATCCGGGTGGTGAGGTGGTCGAGGCGGAACAGGTCGCCGAGCTCGTTCGGGTCGTCTGCGCGGCGCTCCATCGAGTCGAGCAGGGTGAGCTGCTTGTGCACCAGGACCTGGCTGCGACGGGCGAGGTTGACGAAGACCCCGCTCACGCCGCTGGCCAGTTCGGCGCGTTCGACGGCGGCGCTGAGCGCGGCCCGGTGGACCGTGGCCAGTGCCTCGCCGACCTGGGCGATCTCGTCGTCGGCGGCCGGTCCCCGCGGGGTTTCGGCGGCCACGTCGATGTCCTGCCCGGCCCGCAACCGGTCCATGGCCTGCGGGAGTTTGCGGTGGGCGATCTCCAGCGCGGTGTTGCGCAGCGAAACCAGTTCGACGACGAGGGCCCGGCCGATGCGGACCGAGATGACGAGCGAGGCGGCCACGGCCGCCAGGCCCAGGAGGACGGCGGCTCCGGCGGGACTCAGCGCACCCGCGCCGAACGGGTCGGTGCGGTCGGCGGCTGCGGCGTGGGCGGCGTCCGTGATCTCCCGCATCGAGCCGGCGACGGAGGTGTAGGCCGCCTCCCAGCCGGGGGGCGGGCCGGCGGCGCCGGTACCGGCCGCGGCGGCCAGCGCCCGGTCCTCGGCCCCGGTGAGGTCGGCGTAGGCGGCGCTCTTGGCCACGGACTGCCAGGCGTCCTGCTGTGCGCCGGGCAGGTCCCGGGCCGCGGTGGCGGTCAGGGCCCGGCGGGTCTCGACCGCCCCGGTCAGCCGGCGAAGCGTTTCGCCGGTGCGCGGCCCCGACACCGTCAGCAGGGCGTCCTCCCGCGACAGCTGTTCCCCGGCCCGCGCGAACTCCAGCAGGACCCGGGCGTCGACGCCCAGTTCGGCGTCCTGGCCTCCTCCGGAGAGGGCCCCGCCGACCTCCAGTGCCGCGTCGATCACCCGGGTGTACGTCTCGTACGCCGCTTCCGGGGTGGCCCGGTGCCCGGCGACGTCCTTGCGCGCCGGGCCCAGTCCCTCGGCTGCGGCGACGAAGTCGCGCAGCCGGACGACGATGTCGGTGCGGTAGTCGCCGGAGTCGGCCACGGTGTTGCGGTCGCCTAGCCGCAGGGCCCGTACGGCACCGTCCGTGCGGCGCGCCTGCTCGTCCAGGGCGGCGGCCTGGCCGGGTGCCTGGGCTGCGGCCGCCTGGCCGGCGGTGGGGTCGGCCAGCAGCCGTACGGCCGTGCGGCGTTCGGCCTGCAGGGCGGTGACGGCGGCCTCGACCGGTGCCCGGAGCTCCCGGTCGACGCGCTGGGCGCGGCTGAGGCGGGCGACGTCCTGGGCCGCGTCCACGGTCGCGAAGGCCCAGAGGGCGAGCAGGGAGACCACCGGCACCATCAGCAGCGAGACGATCTTCGCTCGGACGGTGGCGGGGCGCAGCCGCAGGCGCGGCCCGCGGCCACCGCCCCCGCCGGGTATCGCCCCGAGCACGTCGGAGACGGCGCGCTCCACGGGCTCCTCGGCGGGCGGTCCGGCGTGCGCCCGGCGGCCCGGCCCCTTGCCGCGGCCACCCGCCGGCGCGGGCGCGGGCGGCCGCGACGCCGCTGCTTCCGGTGTTCTGCGGGGTCTGCGCATGGGCTCCTCGTTCCGGGCGGTGCGCACGTACGTGACGGTCGCGGGGGTGGTGGCGGGGGCGGTGGCATGGAGGCGGCGGCCGGGCGGCGGGGCCTCAGCCGGTGGGTGCGGTGGCGGCCCGCTCTCCCAGGCGCAGGTCGGCGGAGGCCATCGCGGAGGCCTCCCGCTCGTCGGCGGTCGGTGAGAGGGCGACGAACGCGGAGGTGATGAAGAGGTAGGAGCCGAGGCCGACGGCGAGCGGGAAGATGAACTGCATGGCGGTGGCGCCCGGCAGGGCCGCGTCCGAGGGGGTGACCTCGACGGCGACCGCGAGCATGCCGGTGTAGTGCATGCTGCTGACGGCGCCGCCCATCACGAGCGAGGCGACGGCGACGGCCACCGGGGACTTGATGTTGAGGGCCGCCCACAGCGCGGCCGTGGCCGCGACGACCGCGATGGCGACGGAGAGCCCGACGGTGAGCGGCTCGTAGGAGACCGATCCGTGCAGGCGCAGGGCCGCCATGCCGAGGTAGTGCATGCTGGCGACGCCGAGGCCGGTGGTGAGGCCGCCGATGACGAGTGACCGGCCGCGGTCCTTCCCGTAGCCGACCGCGAAGACGCCGGCGCCGACGACGATCATCGCGACGAGGAGGCTGAGGATGGTCAGCGGCACGTTGTAGCGGATCTCGGTCCCGGTGACGTGGAAGCCGAGCATGGCGACGAAGTGCATCGTCCAGATCCCGGTGCCGATGGCCGAGGCCGCCGTGAGGAGCCAGTTGCGGCGGGAGGTTCCGGTCGTCGCGGCGAGCGCGCGAACGGTGCAGCGCAGGCCGAGGGCGGCGCCGATCGAAGCCATCACGTATGACAGCGCGGGGGTAAGCCAGCCATAGGCGGCGTGGTCCAGGTGTCCCATGGCCACGGAAGCTAGTCCGGGTGAGGGAGCGAACACGGGCAGCATTTCGAAAGCCACTGGAACTGCTGGAATATGACAGAGATACGTTCATCTTCGATCACGCCACGTACCACCTTGCACACGTTCCGCAGGCATGTGCCGGAACCCCGGTGAGGGATCATGGGCACATGAGCGAAGACCGCACACAGGACCAGAACCGGGACCGACCCCGGGACCAGACCCGGGACCGTGGCCACGTCCAGGAGTTCTTCGGGGCGCGCGCGGCCGGCTGGGACCGCAAGTTCCCCGGCGACGGGCCCGCCTTCGCGACCGCCGTCGGCGAGTTCGGACTGCGTCCCGGCGACCGGGTGCTCGACGCGGGCTGTGGCACCGGGCGGGCGCTGACCGCGCTCCGCGCGGCCGTCGGACCGTCGGGAACGGTGCTCGGCGCCGATGTCACCCCGCAGATGCTGGCCGCCGCGCACGAGGCCGGCCGGGACGCGGAGGGCGCCCTGCTGCTCGCGGACGTGGCCCGGCTGCCGCTGCGCGACGGGGTGCTGGACGCCGTGTTCGCCGCCGGTCTCATCGCCCATCTGCCCGACCCCGGGGCCAACTTGCGCGAGCTCGCCCGGGTGGTCCGCCCCGGCGGCCGGCTCGCACTGTTCCACCCGATCGGGCGGGCGGCCCTCGCGGCGCGCCACGGCCGCGAACTGACCCCGGACGACATGCGCGCCGAGCAGAACCTCGGCCCGCTGCTGGCCGGTTCGGGCTGGCGGATGACCTCGTACGCCGACGAGGACTCCCGCTTCCTCGCGCTGGCGGTCCGCACCCCCTGATCACGGCCGAAGAATCCTTTACGTCGGCCACGTGCCCGGAGCCCGCGGAGCCCGTCCGGACCGGCCCGGAGGTTGAGCCGGACCTCCGGCCGGCCGGTACGGGTGCCGTACGGGGCATCCGCCCGAGCCGGGCACGGGCTGCGCACCGGCCGTGCACCTGCGCACACCGGGGCGGGCGGCAGACGCTCCGTGCAGGTGGCGGGCTTGGAAATCGCCTCCCGCCAGCTCTCGACGCGGTGGTTACTCGCTGGTTAGGGTGCGCCGACGAGAGAACGACCGGGAGGCCACGTGTCCGAAGAGGAGGACGGCGGGTCGCTGTACGTGCTGACCGCCGTGCTGCTGACCCCCGCGCAGTTCCCGAGCATCCTGGGTGACGACTACCCCGAGGCCTGCTCGCTGCTCGGCGTGCCGCCGGCGGCCGCCGGGTACGGCCTGGTGCTGGGGCAGGACGAGGAGGGCGCGCGCTGGACGGTCGTGGTCGACGACGTCTCGCTCGTGGCCATGGCCATCGCCTCGTGGGACTGCGGGATGGAATACGACCTGTCCCCCGACGAACGGTCCATCGTGGTCTCGCTGGCGGGCTGGCCGCTGGCGCTCGCGGTGGCCACGGCCGGGATACCCGATCCGCACGATCCCGAGCAGGGTGCGGACGGCACGGGGCGGGTGCCGCTGGCCCCGCCGTCGGCCGAGACCTGGGGACCGGTGCAGCGGCGGATGGGCGCCGACCAGATCGCCCGGGAGTGGGCCGACTGGAGCGAGCGCGTGGCCACGGACGGCGGGGCCGCGGCGGCCGCGCACCCGGGGCTGGCGCGGGCCTTGGAGGAGGCCCTGGCGTACACGCAGAGCCCGCCGCCGCCCGGCAGGGTGCGGTCCTCCTTCGCGGGCGACGAGGCGCGGACGCTGCGCGTCGACGGGCCGGGGTGGTCGCTGGTGGCCCGCACCGACGGGGCCGCCTTCGTCCTGCTCGACGAGGAGCCGAGCGAGGTGCTGGCCGTACCGCACGAGGCCCAGGGGGAGCTTCCGGAGCTGTCGGAGCTGCTGGCGGCGCTGGACCGGGTGGCCGTGCGGCCCGCCTGATCGGGGCGTGGCAGGGCGGGGCCGGCTGGGGTGCGGTGTGGCGCGGCGTGGGTGAGCCGCGTGCGGGGTGTGCGATGGACGGGCTGGGCATGAGGGGGAGGACGCGCTGATGGATCCGGTGGAAGTGGTCCCGGTGGGCATGGTGGTGGGCGGCCGCTCGGAGGTCGTCGACGACGACTGGGGGCGGGAGACGGCGGTGATCCGCCTGGACCGGGAGCGGTTCGGTCCGGAAGCCCTGTACGGGCTGGAGGACTTCTCGCACGTCGAGGTGGTCTTCCACTTCGACCGGGTCGCGCAGGACAGGATCGAGACGGGCGCGCGGCGCCCCCGGGGCAATCCGGACTGGCCGCTCGTCGGCATCTTCGCCCAGCGCGGCAAGAACCGGCCCAACCGGCTGGGCCTCTCGCGCTGTCGCGTCCTGAAGGTGGACGTACTGGCGGCGGACGGCCCGGAGTTGCACGTGGAGGGGCTGGACGCGGTCGCGGGCACGCCGGTGCTCGACCTCAAGCCGTACATGACGGAGTTCGGCCCGCGCGGCGAGCACCGCCAGCCGGAGTGGGCGACGGAGCTGATGCGGGACTACTACTGAGTCGCGCGGGGTGGGGCGGGGCTCCGCGTGTAGGGTCCGAGACTCCGTGAGCACGTTGGGCGAGCCGACAGGAGTGCGGCATGACCTCGGTGACCCGTTTGGTCACGTACACCGATCTCCACGTCGGCGCCACGAACGCTCGGCAGTTGTCGGTGTCGGCACGGCTGGAGGCCGTCCTCGCGGACGGCCGCAGCGTGGTGTTGCTCGACGATCGCGGCTGGAGCAGCTCGGGCCCTTCGGGCATTCCTGCGCTGACCTCCCCCGAGGACATCGAGGAGACGGCCCGGACGGTGGTGGGACCGGACGAGCCGTTCGACGACATGACGCAGGAGCAGATGGCCGCCGGACACTGGGGCTACCTGGCCGGCGTCCTCGGGGAGCAGGGCGTGGACGTGGCTGCCCACGAGCTGGATCGGCTGCCCCACGACGTGGTGCTCAGCGAGCGTCTGCGCGCGTGGCTCGGCTGAGCGGTCAGACCCGGTCGAGGGGGATGTGGGGCGTCGGCGGCAGGGTGACCTCGATGGTGTCGCCGGGCTGGATGATGCCACCCCGGTGGACCACGCCCATGATTCCGGCCTTGCGGAGCACGTTGCCCTCGTCGTCCCGGCCCACCACCTGCTTGAGCAGTCCGTTCTGGAAGTTGTCGATCTGCAGGCACGGATTGCGCAGCCCGGTCACCTCGACCACCGCGTCCGCACCGAGGCGCAGCAGCGTGCCGGTCGGCAGGGCGAGCAGGTCTATGCCTTCGGTGGTGACGTTCTCCCCGAGCTGGCCCGGCTCGACCTGGTGACCGGCCTCGGCGACCTCCTCGAAGAGCTCCCGGTGGATCAGGTGCACCTGCCGGAGGTTCGGCTGCGTGGGGTCCTGGGCCACGCGGGAACGGTGCTTGACCGTGACCCCGGCGTGGACGTCGCCCTCCACCCCGAGCCCTTCGAGGAGCGTGATGCTCTCGCGCGTGGGCTTGGTGAACGAGTAGACCCCGTTGCTGCTGACCGCCGCGACCTGCGCCGTGATCGCCGCACCTGCCGTGCTCGCCGTGCTCATGGTTGGCCCCCCTGCCGCCGTCAGCGGCCGATCTGCTTCCTGGATATACCCCGCAGCCTACGACGCTGGGAGGAGTCCAACAGCAGGTAGGCGGCTACCGGAACGCCGATCAGGACCAGCAGTCCGGCCCAGAACCCGACCGTCCAGAACAGTGCAATGGCTGCCACCACACCGGCAACCGCGATCTTTCCGCTCGTGGACATCTGCGGCACCCTCTTTCTCCGTCGGCCACTACCTCACACAACGCGCGCTCCGGGCCCCGCGTTCCCGGCTCCTCTTTTTCCGTTCCGCTCGTGCACGGCGGCTCGCGCACGGCAGCTCGCGTACGTCGGCTCGTGCACGGCGGCTCGCGCACGCCCGCTCGCGCGAACGGCCGAGGACGTGACCCGGGTCACCGCGTCGCCGCGGGCCGGGGCGGCCGCCGGTGGGTTACTCTCGGCCACTCCGTATCCGGTAGTCAAGTTTGAGGAATGCGTGCTCCCAACGATCTCCGGCCTCATCCCCTGCTCCGCCGTCTTCCTCCCCGCCGAGCCGGCCCGCGAGGGCCGGATCGCCTTCTGGCGGCCCGACCCGGCCGAAAGCCTCCACCTCGGCGGCCGGGGCGCCCCCGAGCAACTCACCATCGTCACGCCCGACCTGCTGCGCACCACGGTGCCGGCCCTCGTGCTGCCCCTCACCGAAGCCCTGCCGCTGCTCACCCGGGTCCGGTCCGCCGCATCGGCCGGAGCCGCGCCCTTCTGGGGCGCCGCCACCCTGCTGGCCCTGCGCTTCGCCGCCCGCGGGCTGCTGCTGCCCGGGCTGAGCCCCGCCGGGTACGACGCCTGGCGGCTCGGGCCGCTGGACGCCGCCGATCTGGAGGAGGTCCGGGAGCTGGCGGCGGCCATGCCGCCCGACGCGCACTGCGTACCGGTCGACCTCGGCGACGGTGCCGCCGGTGGCGACGGCAGGGCCGACACCGGCACCGGCACCGGCACCGGCACCGCCGGGGATCGTGACCTCGCCGTCCCGCCGCGGCTGCCCGCCCCGGAGCCGCTGCTGCGCGCCTTCCTCGACGCCGTCGCCGACACCCTGCCCCGCTCCCCCGCCGCGCCCGCCGCCGCCGGTGGCTCCGCCTACGCCGCCCGCCCGCCGCAGCTCCACCCCGAACTGCGCGACTGGGCCGCGGAGGTCGCGGCCGGGCACGACGCCGGGGTGCGCGTCTCGCTCCGCATCGAGGTGGACCCGGACGCCCGGCCCGCCGCCTTCCGCGCCGTCCTGCAGATGCACGGCCTCGCGGACGCCGCGCTCGTCGCGGACGCAGCCGACGTCTGGGCCGGGTCCGGACCCGCCGCGGCCGCCTTCCCGCCCGGTGCCCGCCTGGACGCCCTCCGGGCCCTGCGCCGCGCCGCCCGCCTGTGGCCGCCGCTCGCGCCGCTGCTCGGCGCCGCCGTCCCCGACGCGGTGAACCTCGCCGACGAGGAGGTCGCGGAGCTGCTCGGGGAGGCCGCCGGCGCCCTGGCGGCCGACGGGGTGCAGGTGCACTGGCCGCGCGGGCTCGCCCGTACGCTCACCGCGCGGGCCGTTGTGGGCCGGCCCGCCACCGGCTCCGACCTGCCGGGCCTGTCGGGGCTCCCGGGGTCGCTCTCCGCCGCCTCCGCGCACCCCGTCGGCTGGCGCTACGCCCTGAGCGGGCAGGGCGATCTGACCGCCGATGAACTGGACCGGCTCGCCGAGGCGAAGCGGCCCCTGGTCCGGCTGCGCGACCAGTGGGTCCTGATCGATCCGGCCGCGGCCCGCCGGGCCCGGGCCCTGGCCCGCGAGAACCGCGAGGTGACGGCCGCCGACGCGCTGGCAGCCGTACTGACCGGCTCCGCGGAGCTCGGGGGCACGCGGTACGACGTAGAGGCCACCGGTCCGCTGGAACGGCTCCGCACGCTCCTCACGGCCGACCCCGAGCACCCCGCACCCGAGCACCCCGCACCTGGGCACTCCGGCCCGGAGCACTCCGACGCGCAGGCCGACGTACAGGCTCACGCGCAGGCCGACGTACAAGCCCCGGCCGCCCTCCGCGCCACTCTGCGCGACTACCAGCTCCGCGGCCTGCGCTGGCTCGCCCGCCTCACCGGGCTCGGCTTCGGCGCCTGCCTCGCCGACGACATGGGCCTCGGCAAGACCGTCACGCTGATCGCCCTGCACCTGCACCGCCAGGAGCACGGGCACGAGGGCCCGACGCTGGTGGTCTGCCCGGCCTCGCTGCTCGGCAACTGGCAGCGTGAGATCGAGAAGTTCGCCCCCGGCACGCCGGTGCGCCGCTTCCACGGCCCCGACCGCGACCTCGAAGGGACGGCCGGCCGACCCGCCGGGGGATTCGTCCTCACCACCTACGGCACCATGCGCCTGGACGCGCCCCGACTCGCCGCCGTGCGCTGGGGCATGGTCGTCGCGGACGAGGCCCAGCACGTCAAGAACCCGCGCTCCTCTACCGCCAAGGCCCTGCGCACCATCCCGTCGGCGGCCCGTGTCGCCCTCACGGGCACCCCGGTCGAGAACAACCTGTCCGAGCTGTGGGCCGTCCTCGACTGGACCACGCCCGGCCTCCTCGGCCGCCTCGGCACCTTCCGCACGCGCTACGCCGAGCCGGTCGAAAGCGGCCGCGACCCGCGGGCGGCGGCCCGGCTCGGTGCGCTCGTCAGGCCGTTCCTGCTGCGCCGCAAGAAGTCCGACCCCGGGATCGCGCCCGAGCTGCCGCCGAAGACCGAGACCGACCACGCGGTGTCGCTGACCCGTGAACAGGCCGGGCTGTACGAGGCGGTCGTGCGCGAGACCCTCGCCGCGATCGCCGCGGCGGACGGGATGGAGCGCCGCGGGCTCGTCGTCAAACTGCTCACCTCGCTCAAGCAGATCTGCAACCACCCCGCCCAGTACACGAAGGAGCAGCACGGCCCGAAGGAGTCCGCCGGGGCGGCCTCCGGGAAGCTGGAGCTCCTCGACGAGCTGCTCGACACGATCCTGGCCGAGGGCGGCTCGGTCCTGGTCTTCACCCAGTACGTGACGATGGCCCGCATCATCGTACGCCATCTCACCGCGCGCGGGATCGCCTCCCAACTGCTGTACGGGGGGACGCCCGTGCCGCGCCGCGAGGAGCTCGTGGACCGCTTCCAGGCGGGCGAGGTCCCCGTGTTCCTGCTCTCCCTCAAGGCCGCGGGCACCGGCCTCAACCTCACCCGCGCCGGACACGTCATCCACTACGACCGCTGGTGGAACCCCGCCGTCGAGGAACAGGCCACCGACCGCGCCTACCGCATCGGCCAGACCCAGCCCGTCCAGGTCCACCGCATCATCGCCGAAGGCACCGTCGAGGACCGGATCGCCGAACTCCTGGAACGCAAAAGGGCCCTGGCCGACGCCGTCCTCGCGGGCGGCGAGGCCGCGCTGACCGAACTGAGCGACGCGGAGCTGGCCGAACTGGTCGCGCTCCGCCCGACCGCCTCCGGGGAGTGACACGGATGAACGCGAAGGACCCGTACGCGAAGGACCCGTACGAGAAGACGTTCCCGCCGCTCCCGCCCGCCCCGGGCCGCGCCTTCGCCCGCACTTGGTGGGGGCATGCCTGGCTGCGCGCCCTGGAGGACAGCGCGCTCGACGGTCAGCAGGTCAAGCAGGGCCGGCGGTACGCGCGTTCGGGCGCCGTCGGGGCCGTGTCCGTACGGCCGGGCGGGCTGACGGCCGTGGTGCGCGATCCGGACGGGACGGCGCACCGGACCGATGTGCTGGTGCAGGAGTTCACGGAAGCGGAATGGGACCGGCTGCTCGGCATGGCGGCCGCCGAGTCCGGCCACATCGCGGCGCTGCTCGACCGGGAGGTGCCTCCGGAGCTGGTGGAGGACGCGGCGGCGGCCGGGGTGGAGCTGCTGCCCGGGATCGGCGACCTCGACCCGCGCTGCGACTGCGAGGAGTGGGACCACTGCCCGCACACGGCGGCGCTCTGCTACCAGGTGGCGCGGCTGCTGGACCAGGACCCCTTCGTGCTGTTGCTGCTGCGCGGGCGGGCGGAGGCCGGGCTGGTGGCCGAGCTGGAGGAGCGCAGCACGGCGGAAGCGGATGCTCCGGTATCCGCCGCCGACGTCGGTGTTCCGGCCTCCGAGGTCTACGCGGCGGCTTCCGCCCTGCCCCCGCTGCCCCCGCCCGCGGCGCTGCCGGACGCGCCGGGCCAGCCTCCGACGCTGGACACGGAGTCGGGGACGGAGCCGCCGGGCCTGGACGTGGACGGGGTGGAGTTCCTGGCGCAGGCGGCCGCGACGGAGGCGTACCGGCTGCTCGCGGAAGCGCTCGCTCCGGCCCACGCGGAGCGTGCCCCGCAGCCCGTGCCCACGACCGCTCACGACGCCGTACGGCTCACGGCGGAGGCCCACGACCTTCGGGTCCGCTCCCGCCTGTCGGCGGCTTCCGACAGGGACCGGGCCGCCATGGACCGGGCCGTACTCGCCTGGGGCTTCGGCGGGGCACAGGCCGTCGAGGTGCTGGAGGAGGACTGGACCCCGGACCGGGCGTCGCTCGCCCGGGCCCGGGCCGCCCTGGCATCGGCCTGGCCCGACGGGGCGGACGGTGCGGACGCCGGGGCCGGCGCTTCCGCCCCGGTGTTCCGCCGGGTCCGGTCCCGCTGGACGGAACCGGGCGGTGACCGCCAGCTCCGGCTGGGCCGCGAGGGCCGCTGGTGGCCGTACCGCCGGGCGGCGGACCACTGGCTCCCGGCGGGCCCGCCGTCCACGGACCCGGCGGCGGCGCTGGCCGCGCTGGACCCGGAGGACCCGGAGGAGTAGGAGCTCCCGGCCCGGGGGCGCACCGGCGGGGACCGGCCGACCCGCATCCCGCACTGGCCGACGTACCGCTTGCCGGGGCGTCGGGCCGGTACGACGATGGGGCGCTCCGGGTACCAAGGCACCGCGAGAGGGTGACATGGACGATCCTTCGGTGGCTCTGCCGGGCGGGGCCGACCCCGCCGAGCGGACGCGGGAACTGCGGCGGGCCCACGCCGCGTTCACCCAGGACGGGCGGGTCGAGGCTCCGGTGCGGGCGGTCATCGCGAGGTCCTGGCGCCGCTGCGCCCGGGCCCGGGTCAGCCCGGAGTGCACGCCCCGGGTGGAGCTGGCCGGGGCGGAACTGCGGTCGTACCGGGAGCAGCACCCCCTGGCCAGGGTGCTCCCGCTGTTCCGGGACCTCGTGGGCGCCTTCGCCTCGGACGGGGCCCATCTGCTGGCGGTGTGCGATGCGCGGGGCAGCCTGCTCTGGGTGGAGGGCGAACCCGCCACGATGCGGCGCGCGGAGGGCCTCGGCTTCGTGCCGGGCGCCCACTGGGCGGAGACGGCGATGGGCACCAACGCCCCCGGCACGGCGGTGGCGGTCGGCGAGCCGGTCCAGGTCTTCGGCGCCGAGCACTTCAGCCGTCGGGTCCACCCGTGGACCTGCGCGGCGGCTCCGGTCCGCGATCCGCGCACCGGAAGGCTGCTCGGCGCCGTCGACGTCACCGGGGGCGACTGGCTGGCCCATCCGCACTCCCTCGCCTTCGTGCGGGCGGTGGCGTGCGCGGCGGAGGCCCGGCTCGCGCTGCTCGATCCGGCGCCCCTGCCACCCGGCGGCTCCCTCACCGCGCTCGGCCGCGACGAGGCGCTGCTGACCGGCGCGGGCGGCCGTGAGGTCCGGCTCGGGCGGCGGCACAGCGAGATCATGGCGCTGCTCGCGCACCATCCGGAGGGCTTGTCGGGGGAGGAGCTGGCGATCGCCCTGTACGAGGACGAGTCGGTGTCACCGGTCACCCTGCGCGCCGAAATGTCACGGCTGCGCGGCCTGTTGGGCCCCCGGGCCCCGCTCTCCCGCCCCTACCGCACGGCGGCGCCCCTGGAGGCCGACTTCACGGCCGTCACCCGCCACCTGGCCTCCGGCGCCGTCTCGGCGGCGCTGGCCCGCTACCCGGGCCCGCTGCTGCCCGCGTCCACGGCGCCCGGCATCGTCCGGCTCCGGCGCCGCATCGAGGAGCAGGCTCGGGCCGCCGTGATCGCGCGGGCCGACCCGGGGCTGCTGACCGACTGGGTGTCCAGCCCGTGGGGCGCGGAGGACATCGACGTCTGGCGGGCCCTGGCCGCCGTACTCCCGGCTGCGGGCCGGACGGCCGCGCTGGCCCGCGTACGGGCCATCGACGCGGAGCTCGGGGCTCCGCGCGGTGACGTACAGGCCACCGGCGCTCCCACCCGGCCACCGTCCGCGGCCCGTTCACCGCGCGGCCGTGCAACGTACCGGCAACCTGCCCGCCCCTAGCCTCACGGCGAGCACCGGCCGACGGCGGCCGGCGCCCGGCAAGGGGAGGTCCTTCCATGGCCCGTTACGCTGCGCCCGGTACCGAAGGCGCGCTCATGTCGTACGCGTCCCGCTACGGCCACTTCATCGGCGGCGAGTACGTCGAGCCGGCCCTCGGACGGTACTTCGCCAACCCCTCCCCCGTGACCGGTGAGACCTTCACCGAGGTCGCGCGCGGTACGGCCGAGGACGTCGAGCGCGCACTGGACGCGGCGCACGCCGCGGCGCCCGCGTGGGGCCGTACCTCGATCACGGAGCGTTCCACGATCCTGCTGCGCATCGCGGACCGGATGGAGCAGAACCTGGAGGCGCTCGCGGTCGCGGAGACCTGGGAGAACGGCAAGCCGATCCGCGAGACCCTGGCCGCCGACATGCCGCTCGCCGTCGACCAGTTCCGCTACTTCGCGGGCGCGCTGCGCGCCCAGGAGGGGGCCCTCAGCCAGATCGACGAGGACACGGTGGCCTATCACTTCCACGAGCCGCTGGGGGTGGTCGCCCAGATCATCCCGTGGAACTTCCCCATCCTGATGGCCGTGTGGAAACTGGCGCCGGCCCTGGCCGCGGGCAACACGGTGGTGCTGAAACCGGCCGAGCAGACCCCGGTGTCGGTGCACTACCTGATGAGCCTGATCGCGGACCTGCTGCCGCCGGGCGTGGTGAACATCGTCAACGGCTTCGGCGAGGAGGCCGGCAAGCCGCTCGCGTCCAGCCCGCGCGTGGCGAAGGTGGCTTTCACCGGGGAGACCTCCACCGGGCGGCTGATCCTGCAGTACGCGGCGGAGCACCTCAAGCCGGTCACGCTGGAGTTGGGCGGAAAGAGCCCCAACCTCTTCTTCGACGACATCTGGACCGCCGACGACGACCTGCGGGACAAGGCCCTCGAAGGGTTCACGATGTTCGCCCTCAACCAGGGCGAGGTGTGCACCAGCCCCTCGCGCGCCCTGATCGAGCGCGGCCGCTACGGAGACTTCCTCGACGCGGCCGTGGCCCGCACCGAACTGATCGTGCCGGGGCATCCGTTGGACACCGACACGATGATCGGCGCGCAGGCCTCGGCGGAGCAGCTGAAGAAGGTCCTGTCCTACGTGGAGATCGGCCAGCAGGAGGGCGCGAAGATCCTGACCGGCGGCGGGCGCATCGACCACGGCGGCGAACTGGCGGGCGGCTTCTACGTCCAGCCGACCATCTTCGAGGGCGACAACCGCATGCGGATCTTCCAGGAGGAGATCTTCGGCCCGGTGGTGTCGGTGACCTCGTTCCAGGACTTCGACGACGCGGTGCGCATCGCGAACGACACGGCGTACGGCCTGGGCGCCGGCGTCTGGACCCGCGACATCAACACGGCCTACCGCGCGGGCCGCGCGATCCAGGCGGGCCGCGTCTGGACGAACTGCTACCACGCCTACCCGGCCCACGCGGCCTTCGGCGGCTACAAGCAGTCGGGCATCGGCCGCGAGACCCACAAGATGATGCTGGAGCACTACCAGCAGACGAAGAACCTTTATTGCAGCTATTCCCCGAAGGCGGTCGGGTTCTTCTAAAGCGCCAAGTCCAGCTTCCGGAAGGGAAATTGCCCTCCCGAAGACAGCCTCGATCAGTCACTCATCGGTACGGATCCGTCACGCTAGGTGCGGAAAGCGGTCACTCGGCCGCACCTCCCGGACCAGTCATGGACCGGATCCGATGCCGAAGGCAGCGACCCCAGGGCCAGGCCACCGCCCGGTCCCGCCCCACTCGCCGGCGTCGTCCGCGGGCTCGCCGCCACCGCGGTCGCCGAGGAGAAGGCCGGAGTCGCTCTCGTGCCGTGTCGACCGGAGCTCCTGCAGGCCGCGACGCGGCATGCGGCCGAGGACGTGCCGTGCGCGCACCTTCGGTACATCGGCCCCGCCCTCGAGAAGAACGGTGATCACCGCGAGGTAACCTCGCTGGTCCACCGGCGGCGCCGCGCCCTGGCCGAAGGCGGCCTGCCGACTGTCCGCGACCCAATCACCGCAGGAGCCACTACCGCGTGATCTTGCAGGGATTGAGGGTCGATGCGGGCCGGACAGGTCCGGTGGCCCCGGATAGGCCGACCGGTTTGGTTCTGGGCCCCCGTTCGCTGTCGTGGCGAATGGAGCACGGCAGGCTTCCGTCACCACGCTGGCGTGGTCGCATCGCCTCATGAAAGATCCGTTCGCTTGCGACGATCCGGCTGTGCTGTCGGCCCGGCTCCGGCTCCGGCTCCGGCTCCGGCTCCGGCTCCGGCTCCGGCCGATCGTGCGGTAGCCCGCCGTGCGGTGACCGCACGGGCCGCAAACCCCGCAGAGTGCGAGGTTCTGCTCGACACTGCTCGGGCTGCTTCCCCGCGACCAGCAGTTCGAGACATCGCACCCAGATTCTGAACGCAAAACAGGTCCTCGACAGCGAGGGCCTGGTCAAGGCCCTGCAACGTGAGCGCGAGGAGTGGACGCTCTCCAGCCGTCGACGGGGGGAGGCGACATCCGGCTCACGTCAAGGTCGTTCGGCCGACAGCCGCGCCTCTGGCGCAACGGTGGAGCGGACGGGCCTCAGTCGGTGGAGTCCAGGACTTCGTAGACATGCCTGATGTAGCTGTGGGTGCGCTCCGAGCCGAGGAGCCCGTCGCCCAGTCTGTTCATCGTGTACGAGAACGTGACGTGGCGGTCGAGGTCCATCATGACGATCGAACCACCCCGGCCGACCCAGAAGCAGACCCTTCCGGTGGGCATGTACGGCATCGTCCTCGGATCGGCGAGCGCGAAGCCGATGCCCCAGCGCACGGGAACGCCCAGGAACAGGTCGACTCCGTCTGCCTGTACGTCGAGGACCTTCTCCACCGTCTCCTCGGAGAGGAGACGGTGGCCGTTCGCCTGGCCGCGTCGTGAGATCACGGAGAGGGCGCGGGCCATGCCCCGTGCGTTGCCGTGTCCGTTGACTGCGCCGAGCTCCGCACCCCGCCAGCGCGGGGTGTCGACATGCTCGTCCCGGGCGGGACTTCCGAGCAAGGTCTTGGTGAAGATCCCCTCGGGATCGAGGCCGGCGGGGATTCCGGAGAGCTGCGACGGGGCCACCAGCTCGGCTATGCGCGGCCAGTCGGCCTGCCGCGCACCGATCTGCACGTCGGCCTGCAACGGCTTGGCGATCTCCGTGTCGACGAACTCGGTCAGGGTGCGGCCGCTGACCCGCCGGACGAGCTCCCCCACGAGCTGTCCCTGTGTCTGCACGTGATAACCCGCGGCGCTGCCCGGCTCCCACCAGGGCTCCTGCGCGGCCAGACGGGCGCTCGCGGTCGGCCAGTCGTACAGATCGTCCATGGTGAAGGGCTGCTGCCAGCCGGAGAGCCCCGATGTGTGCGCCAGGACATGCCGCACCTCGATGTCCTGCTTGCCCTGAGCGGCAAATTCGGGCCAGTAGTCCGCCACCGGGCGGTGGAGATCCAGTTCCCCCCGGTCGACGAGGACGAGGGCCGCAAGACTGCTCAGGGTCTTGGTGGTCGACCACAGACTGACCAATGTGTCCCGGTGCCAAGGAACGGTCCGCGCTTCATCGGCGTGCCCACCCCACAGATCGACTTCCATGACTCCGCGAACGTCGACGGCGATCGACGCCCCCAGCTCCTCGCCGGACTCCACATGTGCTGCCAGCGCCGCTCGGACCGGCTCGAACCGGACGGTGCTCATTCCCTCGACATGGACCATGTCTCTTCCCCACTCCTGACGACGACCGTTCGATCGGTCAACGGAACGAAGGTCACACCGGTTCACGCCCCGTCGAAGGTGAGGGCATCTGTCCGGATGTCCTTCTGACAGGACGCCACCGGCGGAGATCGTCTTCGAAGCCCCGGCGTGTCCTCCGGCACCGCCGACGGGAACGGTCCGCGCAACCACGGGTTCTTCACCGGCTGTTCGGCGCTGAGGCTCACAGATCCGCAGCACTTCACAGGCCGTACCTCCGCCCGGGCGAGGAAGCCGTCCAGCGCATGGCCGCCGGCGAATTCATTACGCCGAGTGACGTCCTGCTAATGTCCTGTCCGGTATGCGGGCAGTGGACGACGGGGGCCTGGCCTCTCCGATCACCTGCGCCGGCCCCATCTCGGCGGACAGCTCACCGCGACGAAGGTGGCGCGGATGTCCGGGTCTACCGGCACCCGGTTTTCACAGCGGCAACGGGTCGCCCGCATGTCCGCGGGTCATGGTCATGTGTGTGCTTCCGATGGTGGCGCCGTCGAGCGGGATTACGGGTGGGTACGGTGACAGTTGCGGGGCAGGGTCTCGACTTCGGACTGCTGGGTCCGCTGGTGGTGCGGCGGGCGGGCTCGGTACTCGATCCGGGCCGGCGCAGACAGCGGCTGCTGCTGATCCGCCTGCTGCTCGGCGACGGCCGAGCGGTCGCTCCGCAGACGCTGTGCGAGGAACTGTGGCCGCAGCAGCCGGGACGGACGCAGGGCGGCGCGATGGGCTCCCTGCACGCCCACGTGAGCAAGCTGCGCGCGGTCCTGGAACCCCAGCACCTGCGCCGCGAAGGCACCTGCCAGGTACTGGTCACCGAACCCCTGGGCTACTCCCTGCGGGTGCCGCCCGAGAGCCGTGACACCGTGCGCTTCGAGCAGGCCCTTGCCCAGGCACACCGGTTCATGGACCAGGGCCGGCCGGAGCGCGTCGTGGAGGAGACCCGAAGAGCCCTGGACATGTGGCGCGGCACCGCGTTCGCCGACGCCGCGCACCACCTGTTCGCCATCAACGAGGCAGCACGCCTGGAAGAACTACGGCAGTCCACCCGCGAGATCCGTACCACTGCCCTGCTCCTGCAGGGGCGGATCACCGAGGCCCTGGACGCGGCGCAGGAGATGACCACAGAGCATCCCCTGCGGGAAACCGGCTGGGCCCTGCTGCTGCGCGCCCTGTACCTTGCCGGCCGGCACCCGGAAGCGCTTCAGCGCTTTACCGACCTGCGTCGGCACCTCGCAGACGAACTCGGCCTCGAACCCGGCCCATCCCTACGCGCGCTGCACCACGGCATCCTCCACCACGACCTGCCACCCCTTCGCTCAGCCGATGAGCCGAACAGGTTCGGCGGGGCATCCGTCTCCGGCCGGGCTACCGGACACGGACGTGACCCGCTCGGGCCGACCGCGTCCGGGATACCGGAGGAAGACGAGGCGACCGCGCCCACCGGCCCGGTCGACGACGAACCGGCCGATGCCGCCGATCGGTCCGCCGCGGGTGGCGCCCCGGCTGCGCAGTCCGATGGAACCACGTCGCCGCCCCGGGTACGTCCGGCACAACTGCCGCGTAGCCTGGCGGTGTTCGCAGGGCGCGAGGCCGAGGGTGCGTGGCTGTCGGCCGTGAGCGGTGCACCGGACCGCCCTGGAACGATTGCAGCCGCTGCCGTCGTCATCAGCGGTGCTCCCGGTGTCGGCAAGACCACCTTCGCCGTCCACCACGCCCACCGCATCGCTTCGTCCTTCCCCGACGGACAGCTTTTCGTCAACCTGTGCGGTTTCCACCCCCACGCACCCGCCGTCGAACCCGGTGCCGCCCTGCACGGCTTCCTCACCGCCCTCGGCGTTCCCGCCCAGCGCATCCCCGAGGACACCCCCGGCCGCAGCACACTCTTCCGCAGCCTCCTCGCCGACCGGCAAATCCTCCTCGTTCTGGACAACGCCCGAGACGAGCAACAAGTACGCCCCCTGCTCCCAGCAGGAGCGGGCTGCCTCACACTGATCACCAGCCGCAACCGGCTTCCCGGCCTGATCACCACCGACGGCGCCAAACCCCTCGCTCTCCCCCTGCCCTCGCAGGCGGAGGCCCACCAAGCCCTCGAGCGACGCCTGGGCACCGAACGACTGGTCGCCGAGCCCGCTGCCACAGCCGACATCATCCGCCTGTGCGGACGGCTTCCCCTGGCCATGGCCGTCGTCGCCGCCCGCGCCGAAATCGATCCCTCGTTCCCCCTTCACGCCATCGCCGACGACCTGCGGGACACTCACGGCAGCCTCGACGCGTTCACCGGCTTCGACTCCACCACCGACGTACGCGCCGTCTTCTCCTGGTCCTACCGGTCCCTGGACGAGCCCACGGCCCGGCTCCTGCGCCTCCTGGCCCTGCACCCCGGCCCCCACATCACCGCCCCCGCCGCCGCCAGCCTCGCCGGCCTTCCACTTTCCGGAACCCGCCGCGCACTCGCCGCCCTGGTCGGCTCCTGCCTCGTGGAACAACCACTACTCGGCCGCTACAGCCTGCACGACCTCCTGCGCGGCTACGCCACCGAACTCACCCACACCAACGACAGCGCCCAGGAACGCCACCACGCCACCCTCAGGGCTCTGGACCACTACATGTTCACCGCCCACGAGGCCAACGAGCTCCTCAAACAGGACACGTCGCCCGACCTCGACTTCGGTGCCCCCGGCCCGGGCGTCACCCCGGAGGACCTCACCACCGTCCAGCAGGCGACCCGGTGGCTCACCGCCGAACACCGAGTGCTGGAAGGCCTGCTCCACACCGCCGTCAGCCAGAAGCTGGACCACCACACCACCGGGCTGGCCTGGTCGCTCAAGGAACATCTCAACCGTCAGGAATTCTGGCCCGAGGCCATCACCGCGCTGACCCCCGCCCTCGACGTGGCCCGGCGCCGGGGCGACCGCCTCGAAGAGGGCCGTTGCCTGCGCCACCTCGGCGGCATCCACGGCTATCTCGGCCACCAGGAGCAGGCTCTCCGCCACCTGAGACGCGCGATCACGATCTTCGAAGAGCTGGGCGCGACCGGTGAACAGGCGCGAGCGCACTATGTCAGGGCGTGTGCGCTGTTCCTGTTCGGCCGGGTCCAGGAGGCCGTGACATCCTCCGAGCGGGGACTGGAACTGTCCCGGGAGACCGGTGAGGAGCTGTGGCTGGCCGAGTGCCTCGTCGAGCTCGCATGGTTCCAGTCCAACCTGGGGCAGCTCGAAAGGAGCCTTGCGTACAGCGAAGAGGGCATCGCCCTGTTCCAGCGCCTCGGCGCGCCGTGGCAGCTGGCCCAGGCCTGGGACATCCTCGGCCACAACCTCCGTATGCTCGGCCGTCACGAGGAGTCGGTGGCCACCTACCAGCGGACGACGCGGGCGTTCGAGGAGCTGGGCGACCACAGGAACGCCATCGGCTCACTGATGCGGCTGGGCGACACCCGGCTGGCCATGGGTGACCGGGACGGCGCACGAGCGGACTGGACCCGGGCCCTCGAAGGCGCCGACGCGCGAGCCATGTCCCACAGCGCCCAGCAGGTCCGTGACCGGCTCACCGCCCTGGACATGGACGCGGACCCCACGCCCACCGTGCCGGAGAGGGCCCTCGGCAGTCACAGCCACAAGCTCCCGGCAGCGAGGAGCGGCGAGGGAAAGGCCCTCCGCCCCGTCACCGACGAACGGTGACGGGGCGCGTGCGGGTCGCCGTCCGGCAGGTGTGAGGCCGCCGCCCCTTACTTGGCCAGGAAGGTGAGGAGGGCGTCGGTGACCTCCTGGGCGTGGGTCCACAGCAGGCCGTGCGGGGCGCCCTCGATCACGACGTAGTCGGCCTGCGGGAGCGCCTTGCGGAAGAGCTCGCCGGTGGATTCGATGGGCAGGATGCGGTCGCCAGTGCCGTGCAGGATCAGCGCCGGCACGTCGACCTTCCTGATGTCGGCACGGAAGTCGGTGGTCCACGTGGAGACGCAGGCCAGCGAGGCGTACCAGGAGGCGCCGGCGGCCACGTTCCAGCTGTTGCGGACCGCCTCCTCGCTGATCCGGGTGCCGAGGTTCTCGTCCAGGTTGTAGAAGTCCTGGTAGAACGCGCTGAAGTAGGCGTACCGGTCGGCGGTGACGGCCTGCTTGATGCCCTCGAAGACACTCCCGTCGACACCGTCGGGGTTGTCGTCGGTCTTGAGCAGGAACGGCTCCAGCGAGGCGAGGAAGGCAGCCTTGGCGACGCGGGCGGAGCCGTAGGTGCCGAGGTAGCGGCCGACTTCGCCGGTGCCCATGGAGAAGCCGACGAGGACGGCCTCGTCGAGGTCGAGGCTCTCCATGACGGTGTTCAGGTCGGCGGCGAAGGTGTCGTAGTCGTAGCCGGTGGTGGGCTGGCTGGAGCGGCCGAATCCGCGCCGGTCGTAGGTGATGACCCGGTAACCGGCCTCCAGCAGGGCTGCGGCCTGCTTCTCCCAGGAGTGTCCGTCGAGCGGGTAGCCGTGGATCAGCACGACCGGCTGCCCGGTGCCGTGGTCCTCGTAGTAGAGGTCGATGGTGGTGGAGTTCTCCTGGCCGACGGTGATGAACGGCATGGTGGTTGCTGCCTCTCGATATGGGTCGATGGGTCGATGGGTCGTGGTGCGAGGTGGTGGCTCGGGTCCGGTCGGCGGTCCGTACTGGCCTCGACCTCAGGTGTCCGGCACCGGCACCTCGTCACGCTGGAAACGGTGACGGGGTGGGCGCGGTTCACCGTTTGGCCGATAGGGGCCGGCGATGTGGCCGGAAAAGCCGGTCAGTGGACCGTACTGGCCGCCTTCTCCACGATGCGGGCGACGGCGTCGGGACGCGAGACGGACACCGCGTGCGAGGCGTCGATCTCAGTCGTACGTGCGTGTGCCCGAGCCGACATGAAGCGCTGGGCCGCCACGGGGATGTTCCGGTCCTCGGTGGCGACCAGCGACCAGGAGGGAATCGTCTTCCAGGTGGCAAGGGTGGAGTTCTCCTCCAGCGCGGCGGCGGCGATCGGACGCTGCCCGGTGGCCATGAGCCTCGCCCTGTCCGCCGGAACGTCCGCGGCGAACTGCCGGCGGAACTTGTCCGGCTTGATGAAGACGTCAGCACCCGAGGCTCCGCCGGGAAGCTCGTAGGTCACCGGAGCGATGACCTGGCCGAGGGTGCTGCCGGGGAACTTGTTCGTCAGCCCCAGCGAGCTCTCGCCGGCGTCGGGCAGGAACGCGGCGATGTAGACGAGGGCCTTCACCTTGCCCTCCAGGCCCGTGGCGGCCTGGCTGATGACGGTGCCGCCGTACGAATGGCCGACCAGGACCACCGGGCCGTCGATGTGCTGGACGACGCTGCGCAGGTAGGCGGCGTCGGTGGCCGGCCCGCGCAGCGGGTTGGCGGCGGCCACTACCGGGTAGCCGGCCCGCTGCAGCCGCTCGACGACCCCGTCCCAGCTGGAGGCATCGGCGAACGCCCCGTGCTCCAGCACGATCGTCGGCCGGGTCCCCTGGTGACGGTCCGGCGCTTCGTCCTGGCCGGGCAGGGCCGCGGCCGTGACGGAAAGGCCGACTGCCGCGACACCGAGCAGGGTGACCAGTCGGACAGGCCTGGTCGGTCGGGTGATGCGCATCTTCGATGTCCTTCTGTGTGAGGGCTGTCGCCCTGAGGGAATGGGGCCGGCGGGGCGGAACCGGCTCCGACGAGAAACACGGCACAGCGGTAAGGGCTCTCGTGTGCCCGAGCGCCACCGCTTCCTACGAGCAACCCCGCGCTGCGGTTCACCGACGGGCTGATCTCGGTCGGGCGTACGGGTCGACAAGCGGCGCGACAAGGAGACGACCAGGTTTGGCAAAGGGGTCCCGCCGAGTGTTGAGCCACTCACCCGCGCCAGTGGGAGAGCACGCCACGGAACACTTGAACAGAATTGGGCACCACCCATGAACGGGATCATGGAGGCGGGGACGGCCACCCTCGCTCCGGCTGGGGCACAGGCCCGGCACGTCGCTTCGGACACCGACTGCGACGCCTTCATACGAGACATCTACGAGCAGTACGGCCATCTGCTCGTCCGGTATGCCGCGCGGCTGCTGGACGGTGACTGGCACAAGGCCGAGGACATCCTCCAGGAGACCGCGGCGCGTGCCTGGAAGCACGCCCGGCTCTTGAGCGCCCGCGGCGAACACATCCGGCCCTGGCTGTTCACCGTGGCCAGGAACCTGGTCATCGACCACCACCGGGCCCGGCAGGTTCGGCCGCTGGATCTGATGGCGGCCGAGGACCTGGACACCTCCTGGGACGGCACCGAATCCACGCTCACCTCTCACGCGGTGCTGGAGGCACTGCGGGAGCTGAAGGAGCAGCACCGGACCGTCATCCGCCTCATGTACTACCTGGAATGCAGCGTGGCTCAGGCAGCCGAGCACCTCGGCATCCCGCCCGGCACCGTCAAGAGCCGTGCCTTTTACGCCGTGCGGGCACTGCGCAAGGCCTTGGAGAAGCAAGGGATATTCGGCATGTAGTCACGGCACGGGAGGGCACTGCGGGCCCGGTCCTACCCCTCCTCGCCGAAGGGGGCGATGATGCGCGTGGTCGTCGCGCTCCGACGCGCGTCGGTCCGGGACCCGGCAGGACCGCCCGGGGAGAACCGCTCGGCCTCTCGGCGACAGCTCCTCGGGGCGCCGTTCTCATCCATCGGCCGCCCCACCCCCTTGCGGCTACCGCTGCCTCCGGTGTCACTGGAGGCGGCGGCCGACGGTCACCGCCTCCGACAGCACGCGTTCAGCCTTGCCAGGTTCTGTTCTCCGCCTGGAACATCCAGCTCTGCTTCTCCAGTTCGGCCGTCAGTCCGATGAGCAGATCCTGACTCACGGCGTCCACCGGACCAGTCTCCTCGATTCGTTCCCGCACCCGCACGGCGACCACGGAGAACGCGTGCACCAGGGCTTCGACAGCGTCGCCGTCCTTCGTCCAGCCTGACGGGAAGGCAGGCACGCCGCTGGTGTCCGCGATGGTGGCCGCCCGTCCGTCCGGGCTCACTCCCAGCGCAGCCGCGCGTTCGGCCACTGTGTCCGCGTAGTCGCGTGCGATCGTGGCAGCCTCGTCGAGCTGAACGTGGACTGATCGAAATCGCGGGCCGTACAGGTTCCAGTGCGCCTGCTTGGCCACCAGGGACAGATCGAGCAGGTCGACCAGGGTCGCCTGGAGGGCCGCGCCCGCGATCTCGCGGTCGCCCACCGGCAGCGGGCTGTTGATCATCGTCATGGGTCTGTGCTCCTTCGGGAGTGTCGTTGGCATCCGGACAAGGAGGCCGACGGGTTGGCGTCCGGATGAACACCGGCCGTCACACACACCCGCCTGGAGTGCCGACGGCCTCGACGCTACGTACGGCCGCAAGCCCCGAGGGGTTCAGCTCCTCCGGCACACAGGGAAGGTACGGCGCGGGTCAGGCATCGCTGACGGCGTGCGCCAACGGAGAACAGAAACCTGCCTGGTTACTCGGCACCCGCACCGGCCCGTACTCAGCCGCCTCCCGTCTGCGCCGGTCGACTGATCTGCGACACCGGACGGCACGACTCGCCCGCCGTGGCCCAAGAAGCCATCGACAACGTCCCCAAGGCCGCGTTCTCGCCCGACGCCCACGGCTGGTGGAACACCCAAGCGGCTGGGCGGCTCCCCCACCCCCTGTCCATGGCTCGCGCAGATGCCACCTCCGCACAACAACAGGCACAGCGCGCCCAGGCACCTTGGCGGTAAGACGACCTCACCCTCAGCCCCAGCCGGCGAGCTGCCGGGGACATGCAGGACATGGATCGCTCCCAGAACTTCCCATCCCACGCCAGCTTCTCCGCCTGGGGACCGCGAGGACCAAGATCCGGACCATTTCCGGACCAGCCCCCGTCAAAGAGCCGCGCCAACTGTCTTTTCACCTGGTCAGCATGGGTGCAACTGCTGTACCGCAAGGAGACGAAGAACCTCCTGGTGTCCTACTCCCCCAAGAAGCTCGGCTTCTTCTAGGCCCTGCTCAGGCCCTGGTCAGGGCCTGAGCCGGTCCTGCGGAGGGGGTCGATTCCCCGGCGGGCTGTCAGTGGCTGCGCACAGCCTGCCGCCATGCCCTCGGCTCCTGGTGAGTTCCGCCACTTCCTGGGGTCGTTCTCCCGGGGTCGCTCCGGGTCATTGTTCCCAGTAGTTGCGCTGCGGCAGTTCGACCCACATGTCTGGCGGTCCTGTGACGGCGCGTGCATCGGTCAGCCGAAGTCCGGGGAAGCCGCATGCGTAGGCTGCTGCGCTGTGCCGGTAGAGGTAGGAGGTCAGGACTTCCTCGGAACTGTCGCCGGGAGAGGGCGCGCCGCCCGGGTGGAGGTCCGAGCCTTCAAGGCTGCCGTTACGGGCGATGCTCCCCTGGTCGCCGCTCTTCGGATTGGCGTAGAGCCCGTAGCAGAGTGTTCCGGCGGACAGGCGGGTCACAACACCCGGCGCCGAGGCGATGTAGCCCCACGGCTGGGTGAGAACGCAACCACCGCGCACGGTGGTCACGCCCACGACCTGCAGGCTCGCGTCGAAGTTGTGCGCCCAGGGTTCTTCGCGTAGGTGCTCCAGCTCTCTGCCGCAGACTGGGACTGCCGCCAAGCGGCGTATCGCCTCTTCGGCATCGATCCCGGCCACGCACCCAAGGCTCGTGCCCTCGTAGTGGACACCTGCCAGTGCGGCGACGAGTCGTGCGCCCGCCCGCGCGGCCGTTCGTTCCACCAGGCTCAAGCCGCGCATGCCTTCGGGCGCCTCGAACAGGCCGGGCTTGGGTCCGGCCAGGCTGAGCCGCCCGGGCGACCAGCCCCCGATCAGGGGCTTCCAGGGATCCGCGCCCGCGGCGGCGAGGGCCCGTGCGTTGTCCGGCCGGTCGGACCAGACGGCTTCCCACAAGGCGGTTGTCCCGTCCTGCAGCGCGTCCACGTCCACGACCCGTCCAGCCAGCTCGGCGACAACGCGCGGTGACCCCCAGGCCGCCGCCCGGTGCAGGGGCCGTCCCCCGCTCCACGCTTCCGGATCGGCACCCTCATCAAGACGGCGTGCCACATCGGCGTGGTCTGCCCAGCCCCAGCCCATCCCCGCCCAGCCATCCTTGCGACCCGTCACTGCTTCCCCTCCAGGATGAATCGGGCCGACTCCTGTCATTGCCCCGTACGCGCAGCGTCACAGACGGGTCTGACACACGGTGCACGAAGGAGTCGACGAATCCGCCACGCAGCCTTGATGGCCTCGCTGTACGCGCGGACCCGGTCGGGGCCGCGCCCGTAAGCGGCCTGCCACGCTCCGGCGAGGGCCAGGGGTGCCGGTAGGACCTGTATCGCCGGGCGCAGACGGCAGTGATCAGTCCTTGGGCGGTGATCTAGCTGGGTTCGGTGGCTCGTACACTGCCGAGAATGGAGCACCACACGGCCACCGTGATCGGGGCACGTCCGGCGCCTGCATTACGGCAGTACGTCGACTCGTACATCTGCTTCGACCTCCGCGGGCTCCCGGCGGGGGTGCACTGCGGTCCGCCGAGCCGCGCGCTGACTGCGGTGATCAGCCTTTCAGATCCTTTGGAGATCGCGGCGGGCGTTGACGACGGGTCACCCGTCACCCGATTCGGCAGCGTGGCCGGCGGTCTGATGCGCCGGTCCGTTGCGATCCACCACGATGGACGCCAGCACGGTGTGCAGGTATCGCTGACGCCGCTCGGGGCTCGGGCCGTCTACGGCATGCCCGCCGCCGAGCTCGCCCACCAACTGGTCCCACTTGAGGCGCTTCTCGGCGCGCTCGGCGTCGAGCTGGTCGACCGGCTCCGAGCGGCGACAGGATGCGCGGCGCGGTTCGCCGCGCTGGACGAATTGCTCCTCCGAGCCGTGGTCCGTGGTGCCGGCGGAGACCGTGTGCGCCGGGTGCGCCCCGAGGTGGCCGAGGCCTGGCGCCGCCTCATCGCCGCGCGGGGCTGCGTCCAGGTTGGTGCGGTCGCCGCGGAACTCGGCTGGAGCCGTCGGTACCTCACCGAGCGGTTTCGCGGCGAGATGGGCCTGTCGCCGAAGACCTTTGCCCGAGTCCTGCGCTTCGAGCACGCGCACGATTTGGCGGGGGTGCAGGACCCGCTCCCGTGGGCCGATGTGGCAACACTCTCCGGCTACGCCGACCAGGCCCATCTCGTTCGGGACTGGCGCGAGTTCACGGGCCGGTCGCCGGCGGCCTGGCGTCGCAGCGAAGTCCTCCTCGGGGCCGGGTAGTCGCCGACCGTCCGCCCATCGCGTCGACTTCTCTTCCCTTTTCTTCAATACCGCCCCATCGCTGTCGTGGACGATCGTCGTCATGAGACTCGTCAACCACGAACGCAACGCCATGGACCTGCGGACCACCCCGGTGCACCTCGGGCTGGGATCGAGAGCAAGGCCCGTAGAGGGCTTCGCCTGGGACCCGGAGGCGCTCCAGGCCTACAGCGCCGCGGTCGCGGCCGATGGCGCCGAGGGCCGGATGGTGATGATCTTCGACGGTGACGGCCCCGGCGACCATTGGGAGAGCCACCCCGCCGGGGACGAACTGGTCGTTTGCCTCAGCGGGTCAGTGACGGTGACCCGCGACGTGGACGGGGTGCCCGACCGCGTTCTGTTCGGGCCGGGCGAGGCCACCGTCAACCCGGCCGGGATATGGCACGTGGTCGACATGGAGGGGCCTGCGTCCATCCTTGCCATCACCGCGAGCCTCGGCACCCACCACCGTCCTCGGACCGACACCCGCCCGGCCGAACACCTCGGCGCGCCCGGCCCCGAGGAAGCGCCGTGACGACACGCATCGCGTGCCTCGGCGACAGCCTCACCCGCGCGCAGTTCAGCGTCGACTACCTGGACCTTCTCGGACGGCGCCACCCTCCCGGCGACCTGCAGCTTGCCCGCTTCGGCGCCAACGGCGACTTCGCCTACAACCTCTTGCAGCGCCTCGATGCCGTCGTCACGAACCCGCCCGACGTGATCACCGTGCTGATCGGGACCAACGACGCCCGCGCCAGCCTCGCCGGCTACCCCGTCGAGCAGGCCATGAAGCGCAAACAGCTCCCCGAGCGCCCGTCAGCCGACTGGTTCCAGCAGTGCCTGGGAGCCGTCGTCGCACGGCTGCGAACGGAGACCGACGCGAGGATCGGCCTGCTGTCGCTACCCGTACTCGGCCAACAACTCGACGGAACAGCGGCACGGGCATCGCAGGCGTACAGCCGGATGATCGCCGAGACAGCCGCCACCAACGAGGTGACCTACCTTCCGCTCCACGAACGCCAGATCGAGGAACTGCGCCAGGCGGACCCGCCGCCGATCCCCTACCGGGAGGTGACGACCGCAGCAGTCGTCGGCGTCCTTGCCCAGCACGTACTGCTGCGCCGCAGCCTCGACACGATCTCGCGGCGCCGAGGTCTCGTGCTCACGACCGACCACATCCACCAGAACACCCGCGGCGCCACCCTTGTCGCTGAGGTCATCGACGCCGGTCTGCTGACCCAGAGCGCGTAGCTGGTTCCACCGCGCCGCCGGCGCGGTGCTGGGGTTGCGTCTGCGCGTGCGGAGCGCCACGTGACGACTCCCGGTCGGACGAGATCGATGCCGCCGAGGATCTTCACTACGGTCAAGGCTCTGGCCGAGGCCATGACCAGGGCCGAGAGCCCGACCGCCGCGAAGGGCTGGCCGCTTCCCCTGTTCAGCGCGGTGCAGCTGACGTACCACCAGGAGACAAAGAACCTCCTGGTCAGCTACTCCCCCAAGAAGCTTGGCTTCTTCTCAAGGGTTGAGCACGGCGCCTGGGCTGCCCTCGATGCGCCGACGCGGACGGAGCCGTCCGACTCCTGGCGCAACCCTTCGGATATGGCTCGGACGGCGAACTTGGTCGCGCAGTAGACGGCCGCGGTGGGCGACACCTCGTACGCACCGACGGAGGCGATGTTCACGCAGTGTCCTCCGCCCTGGGCTCGCATCACGGGCAGGGCGGCGGCGATCCCGTACAGCACGCCCCGCACGTTCACGTCGATCATCCGGTCCCACTCGTCGACCTTCAGCGCCTCCAGCGGCGAGAGCGGCATCACCCCCACGTTGTTGACCACCACGTCCATGCGGCCGTAATGCTCGCGGGCGGCGGCCACGAAGGCCCGTACATCGGCGGCGTCAGTGACGTCCAGCCGCCGGAAGGCCGCGGTGGCTTCGGTACTCATACCCGTCCTGCTCCTCGCTCCTCGTGCGCAGCGGATGACTCCGCCGGACCGAGTCTGTGCACGCGGCGGCCCGCCAACCAGGACGCGCCGCACCCAGGCAGCACGGCTCCCCCACCCCCTAGCCTGTGGCCATGACCGTGACCGTGACCGCGGCCATGACCGGCAATCCCCTCGGAGAGTTCCTCCGCGCGCGCAGGGCGGCCCTGGGGCCGCGGGACGTCGGCCTGGTGGGCCACGGCGTACGCAGGGTCGCCGGCCTGCGCCGTGAAGAGGCCGCCGACCTGGCCGGAGTGAACGCGGACTACTACGCCCGGCTGGAGCAGGGCCGCGAACGCGAACGCCATCCCTCGCCCCAGGTCCTCGACGCCCTCGGCCGGGCCCTGCGACTGGCTCCCGACACCCGCGCCCACCTGCACCGCCTGGCCGGCGCCGTCCCTGCCGGCCGGCCGGCCACCGACCGGATCAGCCCGGCCCTGCACCAACTCCTGGACGGTTTCTCGGACGCCCCGGCATTCGTCATCAACGCCACCCTGGACATCCTGGCGGCCAACGCCCTTGCCGAGGCACCGCATTCACCGTTCGCGCCACACCGAACGACCCGCGTCTGCCGTCCCTCATCCGCACCCTCACCGCCCACAGCCCGGACTTCGCCCGCCTCTGGACCACCCACGAGGTCCTGGGCAAAACCCAGGACACCAAGCACCTGCACCACCCGTCGGCCGGGCCCCTGACCGTGACGTACCAATCCTTCGACGTCCGCGCCGCGCCGGGCCAGCAACTCATCGTCTACCTACCCGCTCCCGACACCCCCACCGCCGAAGCCCTCGTCCGACTCGCCGTCCGAACCGCGGGGCCTCAGCCTGGTGACGCCGCCTGACCACTACCCCAGTGGCATGGGGTGGTGTCCGAAGGACAGCGCCGGCACGGTGTCTCCGTTGAAGTGCCACAGCGCGCTCGTGTACCAGAGGACCACCACCGCGACCACCAGCGCGCCCCCGGCCAGGGGCAGGGCCCAGCCCGGCAGGCGGCGGCTCCGCACCAGCAGGACCTTGGCGGCGAACGCCCCGTAGAAGAAGCAGCCCGCGATCGAGTGCAATGCCACCCGCGAGCCCGTCAGCTGCACGCCATACGCCCGGACGCAGTGCACCGCGATCGGGACGGAGAGGGCGAACAGGACCACACCGACGATCCGGTGGGTGATCGGCACCGGGCCCGGCACCCGGCGCACCCCGGGCAGCCGGCGGTACATCCACAACGCAAGCAGCAGTTGGAGAACGGCCAGCCCCAGAATGCCGGTGGCGAGCTGTGCCTTGAGGCGCAGGGCATCGGCGTCCGCCTGGCCGAACAGTGTCGCGGTGTAGTCCGGTGTGTTCGCCCGGCCGACCAGGAAGACGGCGACGAAGACCGCGGCGGCAGCCGCGAACGCCAGTGCGAGAGCGAGCCCGGCTTCCGGGCGGCGCAGAACGGGCCGGGTGTGCGGCATGCGCTACTCCTCGTCTCGAAACGCTGAGGGTTGGCGGTTCGTCGTCCCTTCTACTCGCCCGGTGCGGCAGATGGCGGCCGACGCGGCCGTACCGGCCTCGACTCCTCGTGGGGAGCCGGGGCCGGGGCGCCCTGTGAGAATCCGTGGATTCCCGGGTGCGCCGTCGGCTCGCCCAGGGCCCGGCTCAGCCCGGATCGCCCGAGGTGCACGTATCCAGTGCCTCTTCCAGGGTGTGCGCGTACTTCCTGAAGTGCCGTTTGATGTCCTCCGGGGAGTTGGACGCCGGCATCAGAACGCCGGGGAGGAAGGCCGCTCGCCACATCAGGAAGACCTCGCTCGCCGTGCGCGCGTGGGCGGGCGACCCCAGCAGGGCAGCGGTTTCGAGTACCTCGACGATGGCCGCGGCACTGGCCTCCACGTCCTGCGCGCGGAAGGAGGCCGTGCCGACCAGAGCCTGCAACAGGTGCGTCAGCTGAAGGTCCGCGCCCATCCGGGCCATGCGCCGCACCGCCTGGGCTCCACCGAGCTCCGGCGAGAACTCCTCGATGCAACCGGACCACAGCAGCAACGACGTGACGGCGATGTCGTGCTCGCGCAGATACCCCAGCTGATCGACGATTTCCATCGCCTCCGGACGGAACCTGCCGATGTCCCGCACCGCGGCAAGGATCCGGTCCAGTTCCTTACGGCGGATCGCGGCGAACTCGGCCACCGTTTCCCCACGGAGGGACGCTCCACATTCGACGATCCCCCCGAGAGGTCCGAAGATCTCCCGCGCAAGAGACGTCTCCGAGGGCATGGGCCGCTCATCCACCGCTGCTCAGCTCCTTCGCGTTCGCGCGCACGTTCGCTTCCTTGTCGTCCAGGTTCTCCAACCCCGCGCCCATCGAAGCGCCGGCCGCGTCCCCCGACTCCCGGCAGACGAAGAACCTACTGGTCGGCTGCGCACCCAAGGAGCTCGGCTTCTCCCAAAGGATTGAGCACGGTGCCCGGCCTGTACGGACGACAGGTCGGGCACCGTGCTGCGCAGGGCTGCTTCCGCTGGTGTTACGGCGTCGAGGGCTTGTCCGGCTCGGTGATCGGTGCGCCGTCCAGCTCGGTCGCGAAGTCTCGGTGGACCGGCTTCTCGTCCTTCGGATGGGGGAGGCCGGGGCATGCGATGCCGTCGCCGTCCCGGTCGAGTTCGTTCGGGTCGAGCGTGTCCGCGCGCAGCACCGCCTGGGCGTCCGCCTGGGCCTTGAACGCGTCGCAGTCGGCCACGTGCCCCTTGCGTACGTAAGGAGCGACGTCGAACCGGGGCTCCGGGGCTCCGTTGCCGGCGCACGCGGTCAGCAGGAGCGCCGCGATCACACCGACCGCCGCCATGGAGGTACGACGGCCCGGTCCCCGCCGTTGGTCCCGGCCCGTCCGGCCCTTGTGGAGGGTGCGTGACTGGTCTCGCATGGGCCTAGGTGTATTGCCCAGTGAGGTTGGGGACGCGGCTGGCGGGTGGTTTGCCTGCGAGCGCGGTGTGTCCGCGGTGGTGATTGTAGGTGTGCAGCCACTTGGGGAAGGCATCGCGTCGCTCCTGTTCTGACTGGTAGGGGCGGGCGTAGGCCCACTCTTCCAGCAGGGTGCGGTTGAGGCGTTCGACCTTGCCGTTCGTCTGGGGTCGGTAGGGCCGGGTTCGCTTGTGGGTGATCCCGGCCGCTGCCAGCAGGTCCCGCCAGGCATGGGACTTGTAGCAGGAGCCGTTGTCGGTCAGGACCCGCTCGACGGTGATCCCGGCCTGGGCGAAGAAGGCCTGGGCCCGGGTCCAGAAGGCGGTGGCGGTCTCCTTCTTCTCGTTGGTCAGGATCTCGCTGTAGGCGAGGCGGGAGTGGTCGTCGACGGCGGTGTGGATGTAGCTGTAGCCCAGGCGGGGCCGCTTCTTGCGGCCGGCCTGGCGGCCGAGGGCTTTGTGGCCGCCGCCGTCGGGGATGTTGCCGAGCTTCTTGATGTCCACGTGGACCAGTTCGCCGGGCTTCTCGCGTTCGTAGCGTCGTATGACGCGGCCCGTCGCGCGGTCGAGGTGGGTCAGGCGGGCCAGCTGGTAGCGGGTCAGAACGCGGTGCACGGTCGACGGCGCCAGGCCGAGCAGGTGCGCTATGCGGGCCGGCCCCCACCGGCGGGCGAGGCGGACCTTGATGATCCGCCGTTCGGTGCGGGTGGGCGTCCGCTTCGGGCTGTGGTGCGGGCGGGAGGACCGGTCGCTCATGCCCGCCTCGCCGTTCGCACGGTAGCGATCGGCCCACCGCTGGGCAGTTGTGGGTGAGACCTGGAAGCGGTCGGCGGCCCGGCGCAGCGGCCAGCCGTCCTCGACCACGCAGCGGGCCAGCCGCAGGCGTCCGGTCTCGGTCAGGGGTGCATTACGGTGGGGCATGAGGGCCTTCTGCTGGTTGGTGTAGACGTCGCAATCCACACCGAACCCGGAAGGCCCTCACCCGTTCAAGAACCCTCAGCCGAGACCTGCATCACCCGTCCACAACCTCCCTGGACAGAACACCTAGGGCCTGTCCGACGAGTCGTGTGACTGGCGAGCAGTCGGATCGTTCCGGTTGGTATGGGGCGGGGTGATCTTTCTGACGCACAGTGGGCCCAGCTGGAGCCGCATCTTCCAAAGAACGTGGGACGAGGTGGGAGGTGGAAGTGCCATCGCAAGGTGATCAACGGCACTCTCTTCCGTCAGCGCACGGGCCTCCCCTGGCGGGATCTACCGACGCGCTTCGGGAAGTGGAAGACCTGTCACGACCGGCACCGACACTGGTCGGCGGATGGCACCTGGGAGAGAGTCCTGCGCGCGGTGCAGGCCGACGCAGACGCGCAGGGCCGCGTCGACTGGAGCATGGTCGGTATTGACTCGACTACCTGCCGGGCTCATCAGCATGCCCCCGGGGCTCGAAGGCGTCCGCCCCGGAGTCTGAAGAAACACATCCAGTCGGCTCAGCACCACCCCGGCGAGGCCCTTGGCCGTTCCAGGGGCGTCCTGACCACGAAGATTCATCTGGTCGCAGACGGCGGCTGCCGGCCCCTGGCAGTGCTGGTCACGCCCGGGCAGTGGGGCGATGCACCTCAGATGATTCCGGTCCTGGAGCGTGTTCGCGTACCACGGCCGGGCGGCGGTCACCCGCGCACCCGGCCTGATCACGTCAGCGGAGACAAAGCGTACTCATCCTTGCGTAACCGCCACTACCTACGCAGGCGCCAGATCAAGCACACCATCCCCGAACCGAAGAATCAGCGGGCTACAAACGCAGGAACGAAGTCGAGCGAACCATAAATGCCCTCAAGGCGTTGCGGGCTGTGGCGACCAGGTACGACAAGAGAGCGTATATCTTCCACGGCACCGTCACCCTCGCTGCGATCCGGCTCTGGCTGCACTCCTGAGTACCGGGCACCCTCACTCGCTGGGACGGCTGTGACGCCCGAGCAGGCCGAGTGCCGTCAGCACAGTGACGCACAGCGTCATCCAGCCGATGAACGCGCCGCCGCCGTACAGCACTGCACTAGCTACCAGCGCCCCAGCCTCATGCGAAAGTACCCCCGCCACCACCGCTACCAGCAGCGACGATACGAAGGACAGAAGTGCAAGAAGTACCTGAACGAGAAAAGTCAGCCTCACCAGTCGATCCCTTTCACGAAGGTGATCGACCAGTCGGCGGGCAGCCTCAGCTCGACCACCGCTTGCGGATGGCCTGCTGAGGCTCTGCGACGATTAGAGACTCATCGTGCTCATTGCCTGTTGAGATTGAAGCACTGTCCCCCATCGGACACGTCGCCAGTGCTTGTGGCTCTCGAATGAGCAACGCAGAGCCTAGCCGCAGGCGTTGAAGATCGCCATTACTCAAGCCTGGGAGGTGGGCGGCCGGTCCCACAACCACCGGACACGCCCTAGTCCGATCCCGTTCCGAACAACACGACCTGCGACTTGCCCTGTTCGAGCGCGTACAGCTTCGCCGTGGTGTTGTTCACCGCGAGCGCGCCGAAATGACTGGGCGCGGCGAGTGGAGCCTGCGTGAGCAGCGTGGTGCCGTCGATCACGCCGAGAACGCCCGGCGCGAGGTTGAGACTGCTCGACGCGGAATAGAGCTGCGCGACGAACAGCCTGTTGGAGTTCGTCAGCACGGCGAGCTTGTGCAAGGCCAGGTTGCGCGGGAACGCCTTCGTGCAGCGCGGCGCGTCGGCGCTGGCCTTGCGGATCATCCCGTAGGACGTGCCGTCGTCCGACCGGCTCGGGCTCCCCCCGGTCGTCATGGGGTGGGCCGGCATGCCGCGCGGGCTCGTCCTGGTCACCGGGCCGACCGGGTCGGGGAAGTCGACGAGCCTGGCGGCGCTCCTCGGCCACGTCAACACGCACCGGTCGGTGCACATCCTCACCATCGAGGACCCGATCGAGTACCTGCACCGGCACAAGCGGTCGGCGGTCAGCCAGCGCGAGGTCGGCACCGACACCGACTCGTTCCCCGCAGCGCTGCGTTCGGCCCTGCGCGAGGATCCCGACGTCCTGCTCCTCGGCGAGATGCGCGACCCGGAGAGCATCTCCGCGGCCCTGACCATCGCCGAGACCGGGCAGCTGGTGTTCGCCACCCTGCACACCAACGACGCGTCGCAGACGCTGGACCGCATCGTCGACGCGTGCCCGGCCGAGCAACAGCCGCAGATCAGGCTGCAGTTGACACACACCCTGGTCGGCATCCTCAACCAGACACTCATCCCCCGGATCGGCGGGGGCCGGGTGGCCGCCTTCGAGGTACTGGTCGGCACGTCGGCGATCCGCAACCTGATCCGCGAGGGCAAGACCCGCCAGCTGCGCAACATGGTCGCGACCGGCCACCGTGACGGCATGCAGACCCTCGAGACCAGCATCAACGCCCTCGTCGCGGCAGGCACCATCGCCTACGAGGAGGCCGTGCTGCACACGGCCCACCCGGAGGACATCCAGCAGCGGCCCTACGTCCCGGTCGCCCGCACCTGACCGGAGGACCACGCGCCGAACCACTGCTCGGCGCCGTACTCCTCGAACCGCTCCACCTCGCTGAACCCCAGCTTCGCGGCGAGGCGCATCGACCGGTCGTTGGCCGTCTGGGTGCAGAGCACCACCTGCTCCCCGGGAAACGCACCGGCGAACCAGTCGAGCGCCGCCGCGCACGCCTCGGCGGCGTACCCGCGCCCCCACGCCGTCGGCAGGAACATGTAGCCGATCTCGGCCTCGCCACCATCGGGGCGAAGGTGCCCCGGACGGTCTGCGTCGCGCCGGTCGAGCGATACCGTGCCGATCATCGTTCCGTCGAGATCGACCACGAAGAGGCCGGGGCGCCGTCCGGGCAACTCCGGTACCGCGCGCTCGAGTTCAGCGCGCGGTCGAGGGCCACCGAGATAGGTGCGCACCTCCGGCAATGCGAACAGCTCTATGAACGCCGCACGGTCCGGGGCCTCGGACTCTCGGAGCACGAGCCGCTCGGTGCGTATCGGGGCAGGTGGCCAGACGACGGTGCCAAGCTCAGTCATGGCCGGCAATCTATCGCTCTGTCGCTCGCGTCGAGGTGGCGGACTCGCCGCCCGGGGTCGACTCCGCTCGGAGTCACACGAGGTCGAGGAGCTGCTTGAACGCACCTCCGAAACCGCTGCGGTCGTCGACCAGGCGTATCGCCAGGATCCAGCGGGCCCGCCAACCCCCTGCGGCGGTGCGGCGGAGCGGCTCGTCGTCGTCCGGACCGATGAAGTCCCGCGGCTCCGGATCTGATCCGCCCACGGCCGGGGCCTGCCCGTACAGACGGCCCACCTGCCACGCTCCCAGGCTCCAACCCGCCTTACCGGCCAGGGCCCGCACCTCGGCGTGCAACTGTCTGCCGGTGATGCCGTCCTGTCCGAGGAACCTCTCGCGAGCCGCCACCCCGACCTCCCTCGATCACCCAGGCGAACACGGCCTGAGCCATCCTCTGCTCCTCCACCAGCCTCAAGGCCCGCAGACGCTCGTCCATCCGGTCGGGTACAGCCACCGTGCCGCTCCTCTTCCTGCCGCCCTTCCGATGAAGGCGCACGACCCCGTGCTCTCGCAGCAGTCAACACGCCGGGCTGCGGACGGCGCATCGCTTGCCCCACCAGTTCCCACGCCCACGAAGAGACCCCGACTTGGTGATACCTCCGAACCTCCCGCCGGCTCCGGAGCCGCGCGGTGCGGTGCGCCACCGGTCGTGGTGCGTCGGGTTCGGGGGCAGCATGGAAGCGGAGCCCTCAGCCGGTTCGTAGCCCGGGCGGGCTCCGCTGAGGAGGGAGCCGTCGAGGATGGGTGCACACGAGCCGGTCCCCGATGAGGGACGGGACCGAACGGAGGGGCCGTCCCCGCCGGGAGGACTGCTCGATCTGCTCAGCGTGGCCGCCGTCGTGCTGGACACCCGCGGACGGATCGTGTTCTGGAGCCCGCAGGCCGATGAGGTGTTCGGCTACACCGCCGAGGAGGCTCTGGGCAAGCCCGCGGCGCACCTCCTGGTCCGCGGAGAACACGAGGACCTGGTGACGAAGCTGTTCGCCGAGGTGATGAGCACCGGGGCGAGCTGGGCGGGCGCGTTCCCCATCCGCCACAAGGACGGCAGCACGCGCCTGGTGGAGTTCCGCAACATGCGGCTGCTGGACGATCTCGGCGACGTCTACGCCCTGGGCATCGCCGCCGACCAGCGCATGCTGCACCGGGTGGAGACCGACCTGGCCCTGTCCCAGCGCCTCGTGGCGCAGGCCCCCATCGGCATCGCCCTGCTGGACACGGACCTTCGCTACCTGCTGGTCAACCCTGCTCTGGAGCGCATCAACGGCGTCCCGGCCGCCGACCACATCGGCCGCCGGATCCACGAGATCCTTCCGTTCCTCGACGTGGACACCCTCGAGTCCGCGCTGCGCCAGGTGCTGGTGACCGGCACGCCCCTGATCGACCAGTACTCCGTCGGCCGGACACCGGCCGATCCGGACCACGATCACGCCTGGTCGGTGTCGTTCTACCGGATCGAAGGCCCCAGCGGCCGGGTGATCGGCGTGGCCAGCTCCGTCGTCGACGTCAGCGAACGTCATCGGGCCGCGACCGAGGCGGACCGGGCCCGGCGCCGCCTGGCCCTGATCGCCGATGCTTCCGCCCGTGTCGGTACCACGCTGGACGTGGAGCAGACCGCCCACGAGCTGGCCCGGGTCGCCGTCCCCGGCCTGGCCGACCTGGCGGCCGTGGACGTCCTGGACGCCGTGCTGTCCTTCCGCCGGAGCTCGGGTCCCCACGACGGGCCGGAGGTGTTCCGCGCGCTCGCCGTGGCCTCCGCCTACCCGACCGCGGCCGCCGCCGCAGCGGACACGGTCGGCGACCTGGCCTCGTACGGGGCGGACCGGCTGATCACCCAGTGCGTCCACACCGGACAGCCGGTGCTCGTGGCCCGTGTCGGTGATGAAGACCTTCTCCGCATAGCCCGTGACTCCGATGCGGCCGCGACCTTCTCACGGGAAGGGGTGCATTCCTATCTCGCGGTGCCGTTGATCGCCCACAACGAGGTTCTCGGCGCCTTCGACCTGCTGCGCGCCCGCAATCCCCTCCCCTTCGACGAGGACGACGTGATCCTCGCCGGGGAACTGGCGGCCCGCGCCGCTGTCGCCATCGACAACGCCCGCTGGCACCAGAGCGTCCGCAACGCGGCCGAAACCCTCCAGCGCAGCCTCCTGCCCGGCCACCCGCCCGAAGTCCACGGTCTGGAGATCGCCTCCCTCTACCAGCCCGCCCAGGCGTCCCACGAGGTCGGAGGAGACTGGTACGACGTCATCCCCCTGGCCGGTGACAAGACGGCTCTCGTCGTCGGCGACGTCATGGGCAACGGCATCGACGCCGCCGCGACCATGGGCCGGCTGCGCACCGCCACCTGCGCCTTCGCCTACCTCGACCTGGCCCCCGACCAGGTCCTGCGACATCTCGACAAGATCACCCGGGGACTCGAGCACTACATCGCCACCTGCGTCTACGCCGTCTACGACCCGCACGACCACAGCTGCCACATCGCCAATGCCGGGCACCTCCCGCCCGTCCTCGCCGCAGCGGGCCGGCGCCCCCGGCTCCTCGACCTGCCCACCGGCGCACCCCTCGGCGTCGGCGGCGTCGCCTTCCACACCACCGTGTTCGACCTGAACCCCGGCGACCGGCTGCTCCTCTACACCGACGGGCTCGTCGAAACCCGCCAACACCCCATCGACGAGCGCCTGGACACCCTGCTGCACACCCTGGACGGACCCCGCCGACCCCTGGACGGCACCTGTCAGTGGCTCCTGGACTCCCTGCGCCACCCCGACGACCACGACGACGTCGCCCTCCTCATCGCGCAGGCCACGGCGGGCCGTCACGTGGACCAGCCGGAGGGCAAGCGCGGATCCGGGGCGTAGGCGCAGTAGGTCCCTGTGGAGATGGTGCGGTCGAGGTGGTCGCCGAGCGCCGGACAGGCCTCGCGGAGGCGGCCGATGGCCTTGCGCACGGCCTGGGTGACGGCCGCCCGGGCCCGTTCGGAGGCGGCGCCCGCGTGCCGGTCCCGCCCGCCGAGTCCGACGGCCCGGGCGAGTTCGCTGATCAGGAACTCGCGTTCGAGGCCGGCTTGTTCCTGCCTGGCGACGTCGTTGTCGGCGCGGGCGTCCTCGATGTCCTCCTCGATGTCGGCCAGCCGCCGCCGGTACATCTGCTTGGCCCGGTCGTCCAACAGGGGGCCGAGGTCGCCGGCCCGGGACAGTCTGACCGCGGCGGCGGGATCATCGCTGTCGGCGGCAACCAGGTCGAGGACGTGGAACTCCCGGCCCGGCGCGGCGAAGAGCCGGGCGAGGTGGTGCATTCCCTTGCTGTCGCGGACGGTCGTGCGGCGACCGTCGAAGACGACCCGCCAGTGATCGCCCTCCCGGACGAACGTGTCCGGCTCTGCCGTGTCCGCCCGGGATCCGTCGATCGCGGGCCCATCGGTCGCGGGCCCATCGGTCGCGGGCCCATCGGTCGCGGGCCCATCGGTCGCGGGCCCGTCGGTCGCGGGTCCGTGGGCGATCCGGTCGAGCTCGGTACGCGCCGCCGAGCGTTCGAGGGTCTCGGCCCGGAGGTTGCCCAGGGCGCCCTGGGCGTCCGCGAGCCGAAGCCGGCACTCGGCCGTCTCGTACGGCGCGCCGACCTGGCTCCAGGCACGGAGGGCACCGGCGAACGACGCCGACGCCCCGGCCGCATCGCCTTCGGCGAGCAGCAGGTCGCCCCGGGCGCGCAGGGCCGACGCGGCGAGCGCGGTGCTTTCGAAGCGGACGGCGACCTCGTCGAGCTCGCGGACCGCGGCCCGCGCCGTCTCCAGGTCGCCGCGGGCTACGGCGATCCTGACCTGCGCGTCCAGCAGCGGCGCCCGCCGCAGCCCGGAGGTGGGGGGCAGTTCCTTCGACGGCACCGGCAGCGGACCGGCCAGCGCCTCCCCGATCGCGGCGGCCGCGGTGTCGGCGTCGCCCCCGGCGAGCCGGACGAGCGAGAGACCCGGTTCGGGATCCCACCCGAGGCCATGGGCGGCGAGCAGCGCCTCTTCGGCTCCGGGAAGGTCGCCGCGCCGGAGCCGGATCCGGCCCAGTTCCGTCAGCGGCCAGCCCAGCTCGCGCCGTACGTAGGGGCGCAGCTCGTCGCACGCCAGCAGCACCTGCTGCTCGGCGTGCGCGCACTGGCCCCGCAGGCGCAGGATCTCGGCCCGGTGCACCCGGCAGCGGCCGTGCAGGCTGCCGATCGCGTTCGTGCGCGCCCACCGCTCCATCGCCTCGGTCCACTGTTCGGCGAGGTCGTACTGGGCCAGGCCCTGCAGGGCGCAGACCAGTTCGCAGTAGACGACTCCGGTCGACAGGGCGTCGAGATCGCCGGTCATCACCGCCGTGCCGGCTTCGTCGAGGAGCTCCAGGCCCCGGGGGACGTCACCGTCGAGGATCACCAGTCTGGCCCGGGCCACGCGCCCGATCGCCGCTGCCGCCGGATCGGTGTGCGAGCCGGTCTCGATCGCCTGGTCGGCCCAGTCCCGGGCCGCGTCGAGGTCGCCGCTGAGGAGTCGCTCGAAGGCGCGCACCGCGGCGAACCACGCGTGGACGGGTGTCGGCGTCGCAGGGTCGAGGAGGCGTTCCGCGCGATGCAGCCACCCGCGTACCGGAGCCATGAGTGCGGTGTCGAAGAGCAGGTGCATGGCGACCCGAACGGCGGCTCCGGCCGCCCCGACGTCCTCGCCGAGCCGGGACAGCTCCTCATGGAGCCGCTCCCAGGTCTCGATCGCGACGTCGAGGTGTCCGGCGGCATAGGCGACGGAGGCGAAGTCAGCGAGCTCCGCCGGTCCGAGCCCGCCCGCCTCGCGGGCCTCCAGGTAGCCGGTGTAGGCGTCCGCCCACGCCCCCCGGGCCGCGGCGTCCCGGGCCCGCCCCAGGGCGATCCCTTCGCCGGAGGTAGGGGCCACGGACGTTTCCTTCCGCCCCGGGGCACGGGGGTTACAGCGGTAACGGTCGTGCTTACGCCTCCATGGTGAGCCACAACCCCAGTGGAGGACATCATGGACACCGTCACGGTCAACGACATCCGGCTGGAACACGAGGTCCGGGGAGACGGGGAGCCGGTCCTGCTCATCAGCCCGGTCCTTCCCGACGGATTCCTCCCGCTCGCCGCCGAACCGGTACTCACCGAGCGTTACCGTCTCGTCACTTATCACAAGCGGGGCTGGAGCGGCAGCACCCACACTCCCGGGCCGGTGAGCGTGGCCGATCACGTCGCGGATGCCGTCGCGCTGCTCGACCACCTCGGCATCGACCGCGTCCACGTGGCGGGGCACTCGACGGGCGGGGCGGTCGCCGCCCAGCTCGCACAGGACCACCCCGACCGGATCGTCACGGTCGCCCTGATGGAGCTCTCCCTCCTGTCGGTGCCCGCGGGCGCGGCGTTCTTCGCGCAGGCCGCGCCCGCGTTCGAGGCGTACGCCGGCGGCGATCCCGAACGCGCCTTCGGACTGTTCCTGTCCCTCGCCGGCGGAATGGACTGGGAACGCTGCCGGACCCTGCTCGACGAGCGCATCCCGGGCAGCGTCGCCCAGGGGGTCAAGGACGCCGACACGCTCTTCGGGGTCGAGCTCCCCGCTCTGGCGGAGTGGCGCTTCGGCCCCGAAGAGGCCGCGGCGATCCGCCGGCCGGTGCTGTCCGTGCTGGGCGGCGCCACGCAGCCGCTGTGGGTCGAGGTCGCCGAGTTCCTCCGCTCGAACGTGCCCGACGTCGAGGAGTGCGTCGTCGACGGTGTGGGCCATCTGCTCCACATCGAACGGTCCCGACCGGTCGCCGAAGCCCTGGCCGGGTTCCTGGCCCGTCACCCGATCACAGCCTGACCTCGGCGTTCGCCGGGGCACGCTTCCCCCCGCGCGCCGCCGAGGGGGCCCGCATAATGGAGGGGACGGCGGGTGGAAGGGGACGTCTCGTGCCATCGGCTCTGCCGGGGGGCGAGGCTGCTCACGGCCCGTTCTGGTCCGAGCCCGGGACGCTGCTGGAGCACGTGCCCGTGGCCGTCTTCGGCGTCGATGGCGGCGATCGCGTCTGTTACTGGGGTCCAGGCGCACGGGACCTTTTCGGTTACGACTCCACCGCCGTCCTGTCCGTCCGGTTCCTGCGCCCGGCTGACGGAGCGGGGCCGGACCCTCGGGTACTGGAGGGGCCGGCTGACGGCACGGCATCAGGACGGCACGACCTTCGCGTGCGGATTCCGGGCCTTCTCCGTGACCGGGGCCGCAGGCCGTTCGGTGGTGATGGTCCTGGCGAGCCGCAGCGACGAGCTCGACCGGGTCAAGACCAACCTCGCGTTCCTCGACGCCCTCTTCGAGACCTGCCCCATCGGTCTGGTCATGCTCGACCCGGATCTGCGGTACGTCCACCTCAACCAGGCGCTCGCCGACATGGACGGTCTTCCCATCGAGGCGCACCTCGGACGGCGGATGGACGAGTTCATGATCATGTCCGATGGCGGCGAGTACCGGCGCATGCTCCGGGAGGTCGCGCAGGGCGGAGCGCCGATCGTGGGGGCGCTGGTGGGTCTGCGTCCGCGCGGGCATCCGGACCGTGACCAGGTGCGGTCGGTGAGCTTCTTCCCCCTGAGCCGGGCGGTCGGCTCGCGCCCCGGAGTGGGCGGGTTGATGGTGGACGTGACGGACCGGGAACAGGCCATCCTGGAAGCCACCGCCGGCCGTCGGCGGCTGGCTCTGCTGGACGGGGCCTCGACTCGTATCGGGACCACCCTGGACGTGAACATCACGGCCCAGGAGCTGGTCGACGCGTCCATGCCGGACTTCTGCGACGGCGCCGTGGTCGAAGTCGTGGAGTGGATGGACGAGGACGAGGTCTTCGATCCGGCGAGATGGCTGATCACGCGCCGGATCGCCTCCGGGACGATCCTGCCCCCGCCGGCCACCGAACTCGTCAGCGGGGTGGATACGGTGCGCTATCCGCCCGGCTCCGTCATCCACGACATGCTGCGGACCGGCCGCGCGATCTCCGCGGTGGTGAACGAGGAGTTCCTGGCCCGGACCGTCCTCATCGAGTCGCGCGCCCGGCTCTTCGCCGAGAGCGGGCTGGCCTGCGTCCTCGTCGCCCCGCTCATCGCCCGGGGCACCGTCCAGGGAATCGCCATGTTCGGCCGGTCCGGGGACCGTCCGGCCTTCACCCGGGACGACGTCAGCCTGGCGAGCGAGCTCGCCTCACGTGCTGCGATCTGTCTGGACAACGCCCGCCTGTACAGCCGTGTCCAGGACATCGCCCTCACGCTGCAGCGGGCCCTGCTGCCCAGCGCGTTGGCGACCAGCCCGTACGTGGACGTGGCCCACCGGTACGTGCCCGGCAGCCGGATCACCGAGGTCGGCGGCGACTGGTACGACGTGATCAACCTGCCGGACGGCCGGGTCGTGCTCGTGGTCGGCGACGTGATGGGGCACGGGGTGTCGGCCGCCACGGCCATGGGCCGCCTCCGCATCACCACCAAGGCCCTGGCCAGGCACCACAGCGAGCCCGCCGAGCTGCTCACCGAGCTCGACGCGTGCGCCCAGGAGGCCGGCATCGAGCTGGCGACGTGCCTGTACCTCGTCTACGACCCGGGGACCGGCCGCGCCCGCATCGCCGGCGCCGGCCACCCCCCGCCCCTGGTGCTCCGGCCGGACGGCACGGTGGAGACCATCGACGAAGTCCTGGGAGTCCCCCTCGGGGTCGGCGGCTTCCCCTTCCGGACGACCGAGGTCGAACTCCCCGCGCACGCGACCCTCGCTCTGTACACCGACGGTCTCATCGAGGCGCGCGGCCGGGACATCGAGGCCGGTCTGGGCGCACTGCGTGCCGAACTGGGCAGGGCTCCGGGGCCGTTGGAGGCGATGGCGGACCACATCCTGGCGAGCCTGCTGCCCACTCCACCGGTCGACGACACGGTTCTCGTCCTCGCCCGCGTCCACCGCGCCCCGTAGCGGCCCCTGGCGGCGCGGTGGAGCCGGGGTCAGCGTGCGCGTACGCCGTCGATGGCGATCTCCAGCAGGAGGTCGGCCTCGGCCGGGCCGTCGGTGTCCTGCTCGGTGGCCAGCGCGATGGCGCCGACGAGTTTCAGCAGCCGGCCGGTCGTGATCTCGGGGCGTACGGCGTTCGCCTCCCGGGCGCGTGCAAGGAGGGCGTCTCCGGCACGGGTGATCATGTCGTGGCAGGTCTCACCCGGCGCTGGGGCCGCGTCGCGCATCAGCGACGCCCCCAGCCCCCGGTTGGTCACGGCATGTGCACCGACGGAGCGCAGCCAGGTGGACAGGGCCTGACCCGGGTCCGGTTCGGCGAGCAGCTCGTCCGCCCTCGCACACAGGGCCTCCACCCGGCCCTTGAAGACCGCCTCCAGGAGCGCCTGCCGGGACGGGAAGTGCCGGTGCAGGGTGGCCGAGCCGACTCCGGCGCGGCGGGCGACCTCCTCCAGGGAGGCGTCGGCGCCGTGCTCGGCGATCAGCGCCCCGGCGGCGGCCAGGATCTTGTCGGCGTTGCGGCGGGCGTCGGCCCGCAGCGGCCGGCGGGGCGGGGTGGCGGCGTCCTTCGGCACGGGGGGCTCCTGAAGTGAAGGCTTGCTAAGTGGGGTGGCCCTCCATATCGTAGCGAACGAGAAACGGAGGGCCACCCCACTTACGGGACGGCTCCCCTTCCGCATGGACACGGTGGAGGAGAACATGAAGCCGACGCAGAAGACCGTCGTGGTGGTGGGGGCCACCGGCCTGCAGGGCAGGGCCGTGACCCGTCACCTGCTCCGCGACGGCTGGGAGGTGCGCGCAGTGACGCGCGACCCGAACGGGGCCCGGGCCACGGCGCTGGCGCAGGCCGGCGCACGGGTCGTACGGGCGCAGATGGAGGACGTCGACTCCCTGGCCGCCGCGGCCGAGGGCGCCTGGGGCCTGTTCAGCGTCCAGCCCACCATCGGATCGCCCGGCACCGCACCGGAGTTCACGGCCGAGGACGAGGTGCGCTGGGGCGTGAACGTCGCCGAGGCCGCACACACCGTCGGCATCGGACACTTCGTCTTCACCTCGGTCGCCGAAGCGGACCGGCACCTGGAGGAGAAGCTTCCGGTGAACCTGGTCAGCAAGTGGCGGATCGAGCGGCACATCGCCGCGCTCGGATTGCCCGCGACGATCCTGAGGCCGGTGTCCTTCATGGAGAACTTCACCGGCGGATACGCGCTGCGGAACGGGAGCCTGTCCACGGGGCTCGCGCCGGAGGTCCCGCAGCAGATCATGGCCGTGGACGATGTGGGGGCCGTCGCCGCGCTGGCGTTCTCCCGCCCGGAGGAGTGGATCGGCCGGGAGGTCTCCCTGGCGGGGGACGAACTCACGCCGGTTCGGATCGCCGAGGCCATCGAGAAGGCGCTCGGCATACCGCTGCCCTACGTTCAGGTCCCGATCGAGGCGATCCGGTCCCTGAGCGAGGACTTCGCCTACGCCAACGAGTGGCTCAACACCCTCGGCTACCGCGCGGACATCCCCGCCACCCGCCGGATCCACCCGGGCACGATGGATCTCGACACCTGGCTGGAGCGCACCGGAGCGTCCCTGATCTCCGCGTTCCTGGACTCCGCGCACCGCGTCTAGGACAGGGGCGGATCGAACAGGTCCAGCTCGGCCGGAGTCGGGGCCTCGAACCGGCTCCGGCACTCCCTGAGCAGCTCGCCCGTCACCACGACCGAGCCGGGCTCCCGGTTGCGCAGACCGATGCGCCGCTCCAGTTCCGCCATCGGCACGTCGAGGAAGCGCAGTTCGACCTCGACCCCGAGCGCGCGAGCGCGGAGCCGCACCTCGTCCCGTTCCGAACGCTGCCAGAACCCGTTCTCCAAGATCACCACAGCTCCGGTGAGCGCCAGGTCCTGGGCGTGCCGCCACAGGCGGCGTTCGATGCGGTCCCGGGCCTCGCCGTCGAAGAGGTCGAAGCCCAGCTCCGCGAGCCACTCGTCCGGGCAGAGCCGCACGGCGGACAGCTCCCGCTCCAACCGCTTGGCCACCGTGGTCTTCCCGGCACCGGGGAGACCGCACAGGAGCACCATTCTCGGTCGCCGGTCACCCATGGTCATCCGCCTCTCGCCGTTCCCTCGTGGAGATCATCGCTCCTGCGCGGTGGTGGCGTGCCGTGGTCCGTGGGGTTTGATGTACTTCAGTCGATCAGCGTCCCCGGTGGCGCGATCGTCTGCTGCGTGGAGCGACCAGAGTGATGAGGCTGCGATGAGTGAACCGACGAAGCCCGAGATCGAGCTTCCGGCGGGTGAGGCTCCCGAGGAGCTGACCGTCCGGGACCTCGTCGTCGGCGACGGGGCCGAAGCGAAGCCGGGCCGGGTCGTCCGGGTTCACTACGTCGGGGTCACCTTCGCGTCCGGGAGGGAGTTCGACGCCTCCTGGGACCGGGGCGAACCGTTCAAGTTCGCCGTGGGCGGCGGCAGGGTCATCAAGGGCTGGGACCGGGGAATCCGGGGGATGAAGGTCGGCGGTCGGCGCGAGATCATCGTCCCCCCGCGCCTCGGCTACGGGAAGCAGTCGCCCTCGCCGTTGATCCCGGCGGGCTCCACGCTCGTCTTCGTCGTGGACCTGCTCTCCGTGGTCTGAGGAAGGCCCGCGGCACGCGGGTCCGTCACCCCCCTTGAGTTTGCGACGCCCCGTCAGGCCGGGGCAAATGCGCGGCGTACGCTGAGGTCCCGCCCCATGGCGCGTAAAAGCGACTTAAGGAAAGGCTGATCGTGCGCACTCCCCTCTCATGGCTTGCCGACAGGTACTCACTCGGAGCGAGAAGCGTCAGAGTGGCCGCACTGGGTTCGGTCGTGGCAAGTATTGCGATCATCGTGACCGGCGGAATCGTCCGCGTCACCGGATCCGGTCTCGGCTGTACCGATTGGCCCATGTGCACGGGAGAAACGCTGGCCCCCACCGCGGAAATGGGGGTGCACGGCGCCATCGAATTCGGAAACCGACTCCTGACCGGGGCGCTGTGCGCCGTGGTGGGCTGGGTCATCATTACCGCACGCCTCCAGGAAAAGCCCGTGCCCGCGGTGCTGCGCGGAGGCTGGGCACAGTTCTGGATCGTCGTGCTCAACGCGGTCGTCGGCGGAGTGACCGTCTGGATGCGGCTGAGCCCGTACATCGTCGCCGCGCACTTCCTCGCCGCCACGCTGCTGCTCACCGCCGCGGTGTACACCTGGCACGCGGCGTACGCCGATGCCGATGCAGGTGTCGACACCGGTGCCGGCTCCGGCGCCGACCCTGATGTGGACGCCGACAGCGGCGCCGGCGCCGTGCCCGTCGCGCGGGTGCGGTCGCTGTCGGTGGCCCTGGTCGCGGTGACGGCCCTGCTGGTCTTCGTGGGCACGCTCGCCACCGGTTCGGGTCCGCACGCGGGCGACTCCTCGGACGTGGCGCGGATGCCCTTCAACTGGACGGCCGTGACGGTCGTGCACGGCCTGCTGGCCGGGACGGTCCTGGTGCTGGCCGGAGTCCTGCTCTCCGCCCTGCCCAAGGACGGGTTCGGCGCCGCGCGCCGCAAGGCGGTCGCCTTCCTGGCCGTGCTGCTGGGCCAGGGCCTCGTGGGGCTGGTGCAGTCGGTGACGGCCCTGCCCTCGCTCCTGGTGATGCTCCACCTGCTGGGTTCGGCGCTCGTGTGGACCGGAGTACTCCAGGTGCACTTCACGGTCAAGAGGGCCTGTTCCGGCCATTCGAGTCCGCTCAGCGGTGCACCGCTGCCGCGCGCCCGGGGTGCCGCGACGCACGCCTGACCCGCCGGGAGACCAGTGCATATGACACGCACCTTCAACAATCGGAATTGAGGATTCCCTTTCGCCCGGGCCGTGGCTTTCGGCCATCACGGGCGAATGTATCGAAAGTACCGTCTCGCAAATCCCCACCCCCGCTTGTTAGGTTGTTGATCAATCGAACGGAAGGGGGTGACACAAATGAACGACCACGAGGTTGTCGAATACGAGGCACCCGAAATGCTGCCCATCGGCGAGTTCTCCGAGCTCACGATGTGGTACGGCTGGGCCAGCAACGACGGTGAGGGCACCGCGATCATCTAATCGCCGTGCACGAATTCGGTTGGCTAGGGGGATTCCTTGAGTGCGTCATGGTTCATCGCTTTACCGGAGAACGCCGATGACGCATTTCCGGTCTCCGCCGGGCCGACCGAGAACACCGAAGTGCTGACGTACGCCTCGGGCCGGCCATGGGTGGTCGCAGACCGCTCACACGCCCGCCTGATCGCAGCGGAAGCCGGCGCCAGACGCCTCGCGCTGTTCGGCGAGACGAGCATCGACGCGGGGCGTCTGGCCCGCCTGCTGGCACGGCACGACGAAGCCGCCGCCCTGATGGCCGCCGCGCACGGGACGGCCGGCAGCTTCCACGTCCTCTACACCGACGGCCGCTCCACCTACGTCCAGGGAACCGCCTCCGGCGTGCGCCAGGTGTTCTACGCCCGGCGCCCGGACGGCTCGTACGCCGCGTCCGACTCCGTCGAACCGCTGGCCCGGCTCAGCGGCGCCACCCCGCGCATCGAGATGGTCGCCTGGGGGATGCTGCACCCCGGATTCGACTACGGGCTGACCCACGGCACCTACTGGCACGGGGTCCGCCGGCTCCCCGCCGACCAGCGGCTGCGCATGACCGCCGACCGGGTCGAGTCCACCACCTGGTGGACTCCCCCGGAGCCGACGCTGTCGCTCGCCGACGGCGCCGCGAGGGTGCGGGCCGCGCTGGAGGAGGCGGTGGCCGTCCGGATCGCCACGGCCGGCGGCCTCTCCGCGGACCTGTCGGGAGGCATGGACTCGACCTCCCTCTGCTTCCTCCTGGCGGGCCAGGGCGCGCAGTTCCGGTCGTTCGTCGAGCAGACCGTCGACCCCAACCACGACGACGCCCACTGGGCCGCGATCGCCGCCCGGGAGATCGACCGGGACCTGACGGTCCTCGGCCCCGAGGACGTCCCGGGCCCGTACGACGGGATCTGGGAATCCGGCCGCGGGCTCGTCCAGGACGTTCCGTACGGGCTGGGCGAGCCGTACACCCTCATCCGGAACCGGGCGCGGAAGACCGCGATGTCCAGGATCTTCGCCGCCACCGGATCCGACGTCCACATCGGCGGGTTCGGCGGGGACGAGCTGTTCACCATCGCACCGTCCCACTTCGCCGACCTCTACGCCCGTGCACCCCTGCGCGCGGTGCGCGGCATCCGCGATCTCGCCCGGCTGCGGCGCTGGAGCATGCCCTCCGTCCTGCGCGGGCTGGCCCGGCAGCAGACGTACCAGGGCTGGCTCGAGGAGCAGTTGAGCAGTCTGCACCTGCCCCGGCCGGACGTCCTCGGCCCCGGCCTGAGCTGGGGACCGCAGGTCCGCGTGACCCCGTGGGCGACACCCGCCAACGTCGAGGCCGTGCGCGCGGTCGCCGCCGCCGGCGATGCCCGCCGGACCCCGCAGGCCGGCACCCGCTCCGTGCACACCAGCATCGCGGGACACCGCATCGGCGGCCAACGGCTCGGCCCGCTGCGCGCCCTGATGGAGCATCAGGGAATCACCCTGTCGCTGCCGTACATGGACGACGCGGTACTGGAGGCCGCCCTGTCGGTGTCGCGCGGCGAGGCCCTGCCGGGCACGGGATTCAAGCCGGTCCTGAAGGCCGCCATGCGGGTGGACGGCGCGCCCGGTTCCCGGGCGGGCGCGCTCTCCCGCTCCACCAAGGGCGAGTTCAGCATGTCGGTGCACCGCGGACTGGCCCGCAACCGCCGCTCGCTCCTCGGCCTGTTCGAGGACTCGCTGCTCGCGGAGCACGGCCTGGTGGACATCGACCGGCTGCGCGCCGCCCTGCGGGACACGATGCGCCCCGAGTACGAGACCAACGCGCTGGAGCTGACCGTCGCCGCGGAGGCCTGGATGCAGGCCGTCGCGGGGAACCCGGCACCGGCGGCGCCCGAACGCCCCCTCACGAACCGACGACTGGCCTCACCATGCTGAAGATCTCCCCTCATGTCGTACTCACCAAGACCGAGGACGCCGCCGTCCTCCTGGACAAGAAGTCCGGCACGTACTTCCGCATCAACCCGATGGGGACGTCCGTGTTCGAGATGCTCGCCGCGGGACGCACCCCGGACGAGGTCGTGGACGAGCTGTGCGCACGCCACCCGGAGGCGGCCGACCGGATCCCCGGCGACATCGCGAAGCTGATCGACACCATGCGACGCGCGAAGGTGCTGGTCTGACGTGACGCTGCCCATGACCCTGGAGCCCCGCGCCCGGTTGCCGCTGCGCCGCCGGCCCCTGCCGGTGCTGGCCGTCACGGCGAGCCGCCTCCTGACCCGGCTGAGCCCGCACGCGCTGGAGCGGGCACTGCGCCTGGTCAGCGGCGGCGCCCGCCCCGCCACCCACGCCGAGGCGCTGGCCGCGCGCAGCGACGTCGTCTCCGTGAGCCGCCGCGCCGCCGGGCCGTACTGCCTGGAGCGCTCGATCGCGGCGGCCCTGCTGGCCCGCCTGCGCGGCAGCTGGCCCGACTGGATCTCCGGCGTCAGCCTGATGCCGTTCGCCGCGCACGCCTGGATCGAGGTCGGGGGCCGGGCGGTCGGCGAGTCCCTGCGGCTGGACGCCTTCCACAAGAACATCGTCGTGTCCCGCGCCCCGCGCCCGGAGCGGAGCGACGGACCGCACGAGCACCTCTCCGAGAGCCGAGACGGACGGACACCATGGACACCAAGCACATAGTGGAACAGCTGGCCGGCCGGGGATACGCCCTGGTACCCGGCTTCGTGACGGGCGAGGCCCTCGCACGGGCGCAGGCCGCGATCGACACGTACTTCCCCGACCCGGAGGCGAGCGGGAGCACGCCCGAGGAGGTCAACGCCCTCAAGCACGCGGTCCCGTTCCCCTTCACCAGCAACGACCTGAACCGGCACGCGCTGGACACCCGGGTGATCGACGTCGTGGAGGAAATGCTCGGCACCGCCGACCTGCGTCTGACGAGCTCCTTCATCCAGGCCAAGTACGGCACGGCGTACGGGGAGAGCCGGGACCAGACCTTGCACAACGACGCCTGGGCGGCGAGCAGCCTGGTGCACCCGCGCGCGGACGGCGTCTACCAGCGCGTGTACGGCATCCTCTACCTGACCGACGTGACCGCGGACACCGCGCCCACCTACGTCGTCGACCGTGCCGCGCACCTCGGGCTGCCGCTGCTGACCGACGCGGGCAAGGGCTCGTACGACAAGGCGGAGTACCCCGGGCTGTACGAGCAGGAGCGGCCCGTGGAGGCCGAAGCCGGCTCGCTCCTGCTCTTCGTCGGCGACATCGTCCACCGGGGGTCGGCCTACAACGAGGCGCTCGGCCGGCGGCTCGCGCTGTTCTTCAACATGCACGGGGCGCAGGCCCGTTGGACGGACAAGCACCTGTGGTCGATGCGGCCGGCCCACCCCAACTGGAACACCCTGCACGAGCTCATGGTCGAACTGGACCCGCGCCAGCGCCACTTGCTGGGCTTCCCGCCCCCGGGGGACGACTACTGGACCGAGGAGACGATCGGGCACCTGGAGCGGATGTATCCCGGGATCGACTCCAAGCCCTACCTGCCTCCCGTCCCCGAACCGGTCGCCCCGTGAGAACCCAGCGGCCCGGGTACGCGGGACTGGCCGTCGACGGGCTGCGCTACCTGGGAGAGGTGCTCGGCCTGGGGGAACGCTTCGACGCGGCGGCCCAGGCCGCCGTCGGAACCCTCTTCGAGGGATGGGGCCACCGGGTCTCGCGGGACGCCGACGGCGGCGGTACGCGGCAGGACGCGGTGGCGACCGCCCCGTTCGAGTACTCCCTCGTGCTCGACGGGGACCGCGTCGACGTCCGGCTCTTCTTCCGGCCGCTGTCCGAGCGGGGCCCCGCCTCCGCGACCGGGAGCTGGGAGCGCGGCCTGCGGACGCTGGCCGAGCTGGAGCGCCTGGGCCTCGCTCGCCCGGAGCGGGCCCGGGAGGTCACCGGCCTGTTCCGGCCGCGCAGCGAGCGGGCGGCGTTCGGGATGTGCCTGGCGGCCTCGGTCCGCGCGTCGGGCATCGCGCGCCCCAAGGTGTACTTCGACACGCTGGCGGCGGGTACCGAGCGCAGCCGGGAGACCGTGGGCACGGCCCTCGACCGGCTCGGGCAGGGCGGCGCGTGGAGCTGGCTGCAGCGCCACGACCCCCAGGGGATGGCCGACCTGATGCCGGCCTTCTTCGCGCTCGACGTGGACGAGTCCCCGCACGCGCGGATCAAGTTCTACACGACGGTCGCGGAGCGTTCCACCGCCGAACTCGCGGCGCGCCTGGCCCCGTTGGGCCGCGCTGCGGCGGCAGCCGCGGCGGGGCTGGTGGCGGACTGCGCCCCGCGCGGATCCGAGCCGCTCGACCTGGCCGGCGTACGCCCGACCCTGTGCTGGAGCATGACCTCGCGCGACGGGGACCGGCCGCAGGACGCCACGCTGTACCTGCCGTTCAACCTGTACGCCCCGCAGCAGCGGGAGGCGCACGGCAGGCTGCGCCGGAGTCTCGATCCGGCGCTCCTGGCGCGGGTCGGGCGGCTGGTGGCCGACCACGCCGCTGCTGTGGAGGGGCGGGCGAACCCGTTCCACTGGGCGGCGGCCAAGCTGGTGCACGGCGGGCGGGCGCTCACCCTCTACACCTCGGCGGCGGCGGTGGAGGCGGCCCGGACGGCACGGGTTCCTCAGGACTCAAAGAGGCGTACGGCCAGGGCCGCGATGTCGTCGTCGAGGCGTCCCCTGCTGTAGCGGAGCAGATCCCGGTGCAGGGCCGTGAGCAGGTCGCGGGGCGGCGCCGGGGGCTGTCGGCGCATCCACTCCGTCAGCGGGAAGAACTCGCCGTCGCGGGCCCGGGCCTCGGCGATCCCGTCGGTGTACAGGAGCAGCACGTCGCCGGGGGCGAAGCCGAAGGTGTCGACGGTGTAGTGGTCTCCGATCAGCTCGGCGAGGCTGAGCAGCGGGGAGGGGGCGGCCGAGTCGAGGACGCGGAGCTTCCCGCGGTTCAGGATCAGTGGCGGCGGATGTCCGCAGTTGAGGACGTCGATGTGCCCGGCCCCGCGCGGGATCTGGACGAGGAGGGCCGTCGCGAAGCGCTCCATCGGCCCCTCGGGGGGAAAGGCCGAGTTGTAGCGGGTGCTGCTGGCGTCCAGTCTGCGGGCGATGTCGACCAGCTCGGCCTCGCCGTAGGCCGCCTCCCGGAAGGCGTTGACGATCGCCGCGGCCGCCCCCACGGCCGGGAGTCCCTTGCCCCGCACGTCACCGATGAGCAGCCTGACCCCGAACGGGGTGTCGACGCCCTCGTAGAAGTCCCCGCCGATGCGGGCCTCCGCCGCGGCCGCGAGGTACAGCGACTCGATCTCGATGCCGCCGATGCGGTGGGGCATGGGGCTCAGCACCACCTGCTGCGCCGCGTCGGCCACGAGCCGCACCTGGAAGAGGGTGCGCTCCCGCTGGAGCCGGACGTGGCTTCCGTACGCGGCGGCCACGGTCACCGCGATGATCCCCGAGGCCGTCCACCACGTCCCCAGATCGGGGAAGACGAGGCTGAGACCGATCATCAGGAGGAGGCAGACCGTACCGAGCAGGACGGTGGGGAGCACCGGCCACATGGCGGCGGCGAGTGCCGGCGCGGCGGGCAGGAGGCGGCTGAAGGCCATCTCCGGCGGGGTGGTGTACGCGAGGCTGGCGATGACGACGGTCAGGAAGACCGGCGACAGCCGCACAAGTCTTCCCTGGCCGCGGCGCGTGCGGAGCCGCGGCCGTCCAGACTCGATCACATGTACCAGGGTATCCGCGCACGGGGGATACAGCGCCCCGGCGGCCGGGACGCGGGGCCCTTCGGACCGGCGACCGGGGCGCGAGCAGGGCGAGGTTCGTGGACACCGCGCCGTCGTCGAACACCTTCTTCCCGACGTCAAGGGGTGGACCTGCGGACTGCCGCGGACTCATCGCCGCGTCCGAGCCCTCTTCGCCCGGGTTCGCCCACGGGGGTGGATCCCCGCCCTCGCAGGACCCGGCCCGGCCCCGCCTCGGCCGCCCGGCGCACGTCCGGCACGAAGCTGCTGCCTGCTCGTTCCCCGGCGCGACTCGGAGGTCCGTACGACCATGATCCACTCACACCCCAGCCCACCCGAAGGGCGCCGCCGCCCCGTCCGGAGCGGTGGACGGGCGGCCACGGTGCTGGCAGCAGCGACGGCCGCCGCGCTCGCGCTGGTCCTGGCGCTGCCCGGTACGGCGCTGGCGGCCCCGGGAGACCCTGACCCCGGCTTCGCGGGCTCCGGCAAGGTCCAGACGTACTTCCCGGACGACGGCGGACCGTGGGACTACGCCGAGGGTCTGGACGTCGCCCGGCAGGGCGACGGCAAGCTGGTCGTGGCCGGTCACGTCACGGGGCCGGGCGTCCCGTTCGACATGGCGCTGATCCGGTACAACGCCGACGGCAGCGTCGACACCGGATTCGGTGGCGGCGACGGCCGGGTGACCAGCGATTTCGGGGGTGACGACCAGGCCGAGGCGGTGGCGGTACAGCCCTCCGACGGCAAGATCGTGGTCGCCGGCCGCACCGAGGTCCCGGACGAGGGCGGCGGCTGCTGCTTCTTCTCCGTCGCCCGCTACAACACCGACGGCTCGCTCGACCAGGGCTTCGGCTCGGCCGGTCTCGTACGCGTCGACGACTTCGGCGGCGCGTCGGGGGCCGCCGACCTGGTCGTCCAGCCGGACGGCAAGATCCTCGCCGTGGGCCTCAGCGGCGGGGCGGGCTTCGCACTGGCCCGCCTCAACCCGAACGGCAGCCCCGACCCGTCCTTCGGCGGGGACGGCACGGTGGTGGCGGGCTTCGCTCCCGCCTTCCCCGGTGACGCGGGCGGGCAGGCCACCGGCCTGGCGCTCCAGGCGGACGGCAGGTTCGTCGCGGTGGGCTACGTGGGCAGCACGGCCTTCGACTTCGGAGTGGCCCGCTACCTGTCCAACGGCAGCCTCGACACCTCCTTCAGCGGCGACGGCATGGCCACCGCCGACTTCGGCGGTACGGACTTCGGCCGGGCCGTGGCGGTCCAGTCCGACGGCGCGGTCGTCGCCGCGGGGTCGACGAACACCGGGTTCGCACTGGCCCGGTTCACTTCCGGCGGCAGTCCCGACGCCGCCTTCGGCACCGGCGGCCGGGTCACCACCGTCTGGCCGCTCAGCACGGCGGTCGCCTACGACATGACCCTCCAGCAGGACGGCAAGATCCTCGTCGGCGGCACGGCCGACGACCCGGACAGCCAGGAGGCCTCCGACTTCGCCCTCGCCCGCTACCTGCCGAGCGGCAGCCTGGACACCGGCTTCGGCGGCGGTGACGGCCGGGTGTACACCGGCATGCTGGGCGGGGAGGAGATCCGCGGAGTGCTCGTGCAGCCCGACGGGAAGATCGTGGCCGCGGGGCTGGCCGGGCTGGGCGCCTTCGGCATCGCCCGCTACGAAGGCGGCGGCACCACCCCGCCTCCGCCCCCTCCGGCGGCCGACCTGTCGGTGACGAACACCGGCACGACGACCGTGAGCATCGGCGACCAGGCCTCGTACACGGTCCGGGTCACCAACGCCTCGACGTCCACGGCCACCGCGACGGGCGTGACGCTCACCGACACCCTCTCCGGAGCCGGCGGCACCCTCCTGTCGGCCGTCCCCTCCCAGGGCACCTGCACGACCACGGCGACCGGGGCGACCTGCGCCCTCGGCAGCCTCGCACCGGGCGCGAGCGCCACGGTCACGGTGACGGCCGAACCGCGTGCCACCGGCACCCTGACGAACAGCGCCTCCGCCACGGCCACGCCCCAGGACCCGAACCCGGGCAACAACAGTGCCGGCGCATCGACCTCGGTGAACAACTCCCGCGGCTGCACGATCATCGGCACCAGCGGTACGGACACCCTCAACGGCGGCTACTCCAACGACGTCATCTGCGGCCTCAGCGGCAATGACACCATCCGCGCGAGCTACGGCAACGACACCGTCCACGGCGGGCCCGGCAACGACAACATCGACGGGGGCTTCGGCGACGACACCCTCAACGGCGGCCCGGGCAACGACACCCTCACCGGCTACTACGGCAACGACCGCCTGACCACCACCGACGGCGTCCTCGCCAACGACACCGCCAACGGCGGCATGGGCACCGACACCTGCACCACCGACCCGGGCGACGCCCGCATCAGCTGCCCCTGAGCGGGTGCCCCGCGGCCCGGGAGGGGTTCGCTCCCCTCCCGGGCCGAGGCTGCCGGCCGTGTGGCGATGAGTTCGGGCGCCGCCGCCGGTCCACCCTCCACCCCTTTCCCCGAAGGAGCGGCACATGACCGGTACGACACTGCTCGACCTCGGACCGCAGGCCCGGATCGTGGCCCGCCTGGCGGCGGGCGTTCCCGACGCCCGGCTCGCGGACCCGACGCCCTGCCCCGACTAC